>NZ_JBMKHB010000017.1:0-105015 GCF_049238285.1 Enterobacter cloacae complex sp. IR53041
AGTCGCTGTCGTTCTCAAAATCGGTGGAGCTGCATGACAAAGTCATCGGGCATTATCTGAACATAAAACACTATCAATAAGTTGGAGTCATTACCTTAGATTACACATCACCTTGCAACGCTGGTAGCCCCATGGCGCTTCACATCATCATTCTTTAAAAGATTCTCAGGCAGGAAACTGTTCTCCTGTGCTTTTTCTGTGCTCAACGTTATCCAAGTCTATCTATTTACTGCCAATTACAAAAAATAAATAAACAATTACAGCAAAGTTTCGCAATGCATCGCTATATAACTAATTGATTCTAAATAGAATTTAAAATCCCTCGGCGTTCGAGCTGTGTGGGTTCAAGTCCCACTCCGGCTACCATGGGAAACAAAGAATAATCAAAGCAATAAGCAGTGTCGTGAAACCACCGAAAGGCGGTTTTTTTGTGCCTCCAGTTTAGCGCGAAGTGAGCGTACCTCATCGTCATCACGATCGTGCTGTGCCCGGGAATTTGCTGCCATACCAGAACGTTAAGCCTAACTTTCTAATATCAAGCCCGGAAAGCAGGGCGATTTTCAGCTAACCTGCAACCAATCTTAAACAAACATTTCACTCGCCAGACACAGGTTGCCGCTGCTGATAAGCTGGTTGGTATCCACCCTGGAGAGCGGAAGGTTATTGTCATGCAATATGAAGAACAGCAGCTTATCAACGGCCTTTTCGAGCGTCTTAAACAGGCCGGACAACAAAACAGCCAACGGGATGCAGATGCAGAGCGTCAGATCGCTGAATTTGTCAGACAGCAGCCTGCGGCCCCCTACTATATGGCGCAGTCGATTTTGATTCAGGAAGCGGCGCTGAAACGCCTGCAGGCCCGGGTTCAGGAGCTTGAAAGCGAATTAGCCGCGCAAAAAAGCAAACCCTCGACGGGCGGCAGTTTCCTCGGCGGCCTGTTTGGTAGCGGGAAAAGTAACCCGCAGCCTGACAACAGCTGGAATGCCCAGCCGCAACAGCCGCCGGCGCAGGATTACTCTCGGGCGCCAGTGTCGGCTACTCGCGGCGGCGGTTTTATGGCTGGCGCGCTCCAGACAGCGGCTGGCGTGGCCGGTGGCATCGCGCTTGCTGAGATGCTTACCAGCATGTTCCATCAGTCGCGGCCGGAAGAGATCGTGAACATCATCGAAGAGCCGACAATGCCCGTCGGTGGTGAACCGTTTGTCGGTAATCAATACGGCGATGTTAATAACGTCTCTGACACCCGTTTCCTCAACCAGAACGATCCGTTCGGCAGTAATAACGACGTCTGGCAGAACGACGATGTAGATGACGACTACAGCAATGACGACGATAGTTTTATTTAACGACGTTATCGTGAAACCACAGAAATGAAGTGAACCCCGAAAGTTGGGTATCCAACGATTAGGGGTTTTGCGTTTCTGAATCAAAAAAACCTTTGAGGCTAAGCCTGAAGGCTCATAAATCACATTCTTTTTACTATTTTTCTTACTAACAAACCTGTAAGAATTGCCGGAAGCAATCCAAATAATAAGGCGATATCGACTAACGTATCCTCCAGTTCATCTATCCCGTATGTGCCGAAATGATCCATCACGGCATAAGTCCATTCGGCAGGTGTCACATCACACCCCGCCCAAATACGCCTTTCTCACTTCCTGATTCCCCAGCAATTCCTCACCGCTGCCGCTCAGCCGGATCTGTCCGTTCACCATCACATACCCGCGGTCAGACAGCTTCAACGCATGGTGAGCATTCTGCTCCACCAGAAAAATGGTCATGCCGCTGCGGGCCAGCTCGCGCAGCGTCTGGAAGATCTGCTTCACCACAATCGGGGCTAAGCCCAGGCTGGGCTCATCCAGCAGCAGCAGCTTCGGACGGCTCATCAGCGCCCGGGCGATCGCCAGCATCTGCTGTTCTCCGCCGGACATGGTCATCGCGCGCTGTTTACGTCGCTCTTTAAGGCGAGGGAAAAGGTCAAACATGGTTTGCATGTCTTCAGCCGCAAACTGATTGCCGATGGGAATGGTCCCCATCAGCAGGTTCTCTTCCACGGTCATATCGGGGAAGATTCGTCGCCCCTCCGGTGCCTGCGCAATGCCGCCGGACGCAACGTAGTGGGTGGATTGATGGCTGATGTCTTCACCACAGAACAGGATTTGCCCGCTGCGGATACGGGGCTGGCCGAAGATGGACATCAGCAATGTCGATTTACCCGCGCCGTTTGCGCCAATCAGCGCCACGGTTTCCCCCTTATTCACCTCAAGAGAGACCTGCTTCAGCGCCTGAATGACGCCGTAAAACACGTCCACCTCGCGAAAAGCCAGCAGCGGTTCGCTCATAGGGACACCTCGCTCTCATCCGTGCCCAGGTAGGCGGCAATCACCTTTTCATCATGCTGGATCTGCTCGGGTTTCCCCCTGGCAATTACATCGCCGTGGTCGAGCACGATAATGTCGTCCGAAATGTCCATCACCATCCCCATATCATGCTCAATCAGCAATACCGTGATGTCATGATGATCCCGCAGAAAGCGAATAATGCCGCTCAGCTTGTGCGTTTCAACCGGATTAAGCCCGGCGGCGGGTTCATCCAGACAGATCATTTCCGGCCCGGTACACATTGCCCGCGCGATTTCCAGTCGCCGCTGCTGGCCGTATGACATCTCTCCCGCCAGGCGATTGGCGCACTCCACCAGATCCACCACTTCCAGCCAGTAAAAGGCTCTGTCCAGGGCGTCGCTTTCCGCCCGCCGGTATGCCGGCGTATTTAAGATCCCGGCGAGCAGATTACGGTTAACGCGCATATGCTGCGCGACCAGCAGGTTTTCCACGACCGACATCTCGCGAAAAAGGCGGATATTTTGAAACGTGCGCGCCAGCCCGGCACGGTTGACCAGGTGGGTTCCGCCGAACATTTTGTAGAAAAGACGCTGCCCGAACTGCGCGGGGTTAATCCAGTCGCCGGGCTGGAATTTTTGACCGAGGACCTTAATCACGTTGGTCGTTTTATGGCGGGTATTAAACAAAATGTTGCCGCCGGAGGCTCTGTAGAACCCCGTCAGGCAGTTAAACACGGTTGTTTTTCCCGCCCCGTTGGGGCCAATCAGGGCGGTAATGGAGCCGCGCTGCACGTCCAGGTTGACGTCGTTTAGCGCCTTAATCCCGCCAAAATGCATCATCAGATGCTCAACGCGTAATATCGTTTCGTTCATGGTGCGACGCCCTTACGCACGGCAAACCCGCTGCGGTTAATGCGGATCAAACCGCGTGGACGCCAGATCATCATCACCACCATGAGCATGCCGAACAGCAGGACGCGGTACTCGGCAAAACTGCGCAGCAGCTCCGGCGTGACCGTGAGCACAAAGGCGGCCAGCACCACGCCAAGCGTCGAGCCCATCCCGCCCAGCACCACAATGGCGAGGATCAATGCCGATTCAAAGAAGGTAAAGGAGGTCGGATTCACGAACCCCTGATAGGTGGCGAAGAATACCCCGGCAATGCCTGCGGTGGACGCGCCCAGCGTAAAGGCAGAAAGCTTAACCAGAACATGATTCAACCCCATTGAGCGGCAGGCAATTTCGTCTTCGCGCAGGGCTTCCCACGCCCGACCAATCGGCATGCGCGTCAGGCGGTGCTTGATATAAAGCACCAGCATCACCACCAGAAACAGCACCGCGTAGATAAAGATAAACTTCATGTTCGGGTTGTAGGTCAGGTGGAAAAACTCGTGGAAGGGCACGCCGCCTTCTTTTGCGCGTCGCCCAAACTCAAGACCGAAAAAGGTGGGGGGAGGGGCAGACACGCCGTTGGGGCCGCCGGTGAAGGTCAGCCAGTTGTTCAGTATCAGGCGAATGATCTCCCCGAAGCCGAGGGTGACGATGGCCAGATAGTCACCGTGCATGCGCAGTACCGGGAAGCCGAGCAGGGCACCTGCGGCAGCGGCCATGATTGCCGCGAGCGGCAGCATGCTCCAGAAGCCCAGGCCGAGATACTGGTATCCCAGCGCTAGGCCGTACGCACCAATCGCATAGAACGCGACATACCCCAGATCCAGCAGACCGGCCAGGCCCACGACGATGTTCAGCCCCAGACCGAGAAGCACGTAGATCAGCCCCAGAATGGCGACGGTCAGAACATACTTGGTGGCGACAAACGGAAAGCAAATCGCAAGGGTAATCACCAGAGGAATGATCCAGCGCATGCGGCTTTTATATTCCGGTGGCCGGACATAAACACCCGCGCTGTCGGCCTCGAAGCGCGCCTGGAAGCGGGCCCCGGAAGCGGTACCTAAAAAAGCGCTCAACAGAAAACGCCCCGCCATGACGATACCGACCATCCAGGCCAGGCGCTGCCCGGCGAAGGTAAAGCTGTACCCGTCCAGCACCACGCCCGCGATAGGGCCGAAGATAATCAGCGCAATCAGCCCGGAAAAAATTGAATCCAGAATGCAGCGTTTAAGTGAAAAACCGTGTGATGTCATCATTATCTCCCTCACACTTTGGCCACAATCGGGCGCCCGAGCAGCCCCTGAGGGCGGAAAATCAGGATCATCACCAGCAGGCCAAACGAGAAGACATCTTTATAGTCCGAGTTCACCATGCCCGAGAACTGCGCTTCCGCCACGCCCAGGATAAGGCCACCGAGCATAGCGCCGGGGAGGGAACCGATGCCGCCCAGTACCGCCGCCGTGAAAGCTTTAATGCCGATCACGAACCCGACGTAGAAATCAAAGGTGCCGTAATTCATGGTGATCAGCACCCCCGCCAGGCCCGCCATCGCCGCGCCGATGACGAAGACCAGCGAAATAATCCGGTCGGTGTTAATCCCCAGAATGGAGGCCATTTTGCGATCCTGCTGCACCGCTCGGCACATCCGCCCCAGCCGGGTACGGTTGATTATCCAGGTGAGCACCAGCATGCCGGCAAACGAGGCCACCAGGATAAACACTTTGGTGTAGGTTATCTGCACGAACCCTTCGCCCAGATGCAGGCGAATCACGCCGTCCAGCATGGTTGGCACCCATTGCTGGCGCGGGCCCTGGCTCAGCTGCGCGTAGTTTTGCAGAATAAGCGATATCCCGATGGCGGAGATCAGCGGTGCCAGGCGCGTGGAGTTGCGCAGCGGCTTATAGGCGATACGCTCGATGGTCCAGCCGTACACCCCGGTGACCACAATGGTGAACACCAGCGTGCCGAGGATCAGCAGCGGGAAGGACTGCAGGCCGAAGAATGAGAGCAGCGCCAGGCCAATGGCGCAGAGATAGGCGGAAATCATATACACTTCGCCGTGGGCGAAATTAATCATGCCGATAATGCCGTACACCATGGTGTAGCCGATGGCGATCAGGCCGTAGACGGAACCCAGCGTTAAGCCATTGATTAACTGTTGCAGGAAGAATGTACTCATTTTAGCGCGCTCGTTTTATAGGCTGCGCGAGCCGTGCAGCCTGATGTTTATTACGCGCCGACGGGCGAGCCCATCGACGTTGAGCGTGACTCCGTCCCGTTACTCAACTTCCTTATATTTTCCTTTGTCGTCCCACTGGTAAACCACGTAGTCAGAGACTTTCAGATCGCCTTTGCTGTCCCAGGCTTTTTTGCCCATCACCGTGTCGACGGAATTGGCCTTCAGCCACTCGCTGGCTTTGGCAGAGTCCTTGCCGCCGGTGGCCTTGAAGGCGGCGGCAATCGCCTGTACCGAGGCGTAGGAGTACAGGGTGTAACCTTCCGGCTCGAATTTACCGGCGCGGAATTTCTCGATTACCGCTTTGCCGTCCGGGATCAGGCGCGGATCTTTACCGAAGGTCATGTAGATGCCATTGGTATATTGCGGGCCGCCCGCCGCGGTCACCATCTCTTCGTTGACGATACAGTCCCCGGAGAAGAATTTCGCCTGCACGCCCTGCTCACGCATCTGGCGAACCAGCGGGCCGGCTTCCGGATGACAGCCACCGAAGAACACGACGTCTGGTTTTTGCGCGCCGATCTTAGTGACCAGCGCGTTAAAGTCTTTTTCACCGCGGGATAACCCCTCGTACATCACATCCTGAACCCCGCGTTTCGCCAGCGCCGCTTTGGTGGCGTCAGCCAGGCCCTGACCATAGGTATCTTTATCGTGAATAATCACCACCCGTTTGGCTTTCAGCTTGTCGATGATGAAGTCGCTGGCCACCTGGCCCTGCTGGTCATCGCGGCCGCACATGCGGAACATGTCGCTCATGCCGCGTTCGGTGATCAGCGGGTTGGTTGAACCGGGGGTAATAGCGATGATCCCCGCATCGCTGTAAACCTCGGAGGCGGGCATGGTGGAAGAGGAGCAGAAATGACCGACCACGGCGTTGACTTTATCCTGGTCGACTAAGCGGTTGGCCACCGCCACCGCCTGCTTAGGCTCGCAGGCGTCATCCCCCTGAACCAGTTTGATCTTCTCGCCGTTAATGCCGCCGGCGGCGTTAATGTCTTCAGCGGCCTGCGTTGCGCCGTGCCAGTACTGATCGCCATAGGTGGCATTAGGACCCGTGAACGGCCCGGCCACGCCAATCACGATATCTGCCCTGGCGGAAAACGCCGTCACCAGGCAACCGGCCAACACGAGAGAAAGCGGAGTTCTGATAAATTTCAGCGACATTATTATGTTCCTTAGCAAAGAGGTTTTTGCACCACGGCGTAAACCCGAACGCCCGACGGCGCAGCCAATCCGAAACACGAGCAAGAACAAAATGCACTAAACGAACAAGATACAGACGGCATCCTGCATATACGGCGAGGTTTCCCTGCGCAGCGTCGCGCGAAGAACATTAAGCAAAAACGTTGCCAGAATGGTTAACCCATTGACGGGCCTGTGACATGTTTGAGTATAGAGCGCCGCGTTATGCCGCCTTGCGGGAGGAGAAGAAATTACAGCGGAGATCACATATCGTTAACAATAAAGCCCATAAGTTGTGCAAAGGTCACGATTTGCACGTTTTTGCAGCAATAAAGACCTAAACTTCAGCCCGGAGAGGCGTGAGATATGTGTTAGGATCGTTTCCTTTTTATCAGGAGTGTCAGCGATGACTGAAGGCCCATTAAATGAAAGCGAAATGGCGTGGCTTGAAGAGACGTTAATGTCTTACGGTCATGACGATGCGTCCGTGCTTGACGTGTCTGAACTGGACGGCATGTTTACCGCAGTGCTTTCCGGTCCTGTTGTCGTTGAGCCAGATACCTGGCTGGTGGCGGTGTGGGGTGGCGAGAAATACATTCCGCGCTGGAAAAACGATCGCGAGATGAACCGTTTTATCGATCTTTGCTTTAAGCATATGAACGATATTGCCGAGCGCCTGAGCGAATATCCGGACCAGTTTGAACCGATGTTTGGCTATAACGACATTGACGGTGAGAGCTATACCGTGGTGGAAGAGTGGTGCTACGGCTACATGCGCGGCGTGGCGCTGACGGACTGGTCAGCCTTGCCGGACGAGCTGAGGGCCGATCTGGATGTGATTGCGCTGCACGGTAGCGAAGAGATCGGCGACCAGCTGGATGAATTGACCGAAGAAGAATATACCGCCAGCATTGAACGTATTCAGCCTGCGGCGCTGCGCTTGTATAACTACTGGGTGAACAATCCGCAGCAGCCGGAGGTGAAGAAGCCGATGGTGAACGGCACGAAGGTTGGGCGTAACGATCCGTGTCCTTGCGGCAGCGGGAAGAAGTTCAAGAGCTGCTGTTTGCACTGATAAAAAAGGGGCTGATGACAGCCCCTTTTTTCATTAACCCACTTCCGGCAGCATTCCCGCCGCAATCAGTACCTGCACCAGAATAATCACCACCCCACAGCCAAACACAATGCACAGCAGCGGTTTTCCTCCCGCCACGCGGTAACCCTGCTGCGGATGCTGCTGGCGGCTCTTCCACGCCAGCAGGGAAGGGAGGAGCAGGGCAAGGACCGAGAGCGCCACCCCCGCATACCCCAGCGCCATCACAAACCCGCGTGGATAAAACAGCGCAAAGGCCAGCGGCGGCAGGAAGGTGATGGCCCCGGTCTGTAACCGTCCTGCGGCGGTATTGCGGCGCTGGAACAGGTCGGCCAGATAGTCAAACAGGCCAAGCGCCACGCCCAGAAACGAGGTAGCCAGCGCCAGGTCGGCAAAGAGGTGTACCGCCAGCTCCACGTGCGGGGAGGTGACGACCTCGCGCAGCGCCAGCAGAAAACCGTTCAGGCCTGCGTGCTGTGCCATCAGGCCAATAAAGGTTGAAGCGTCGATGCTGCCCAGGGTCACCAGCTGCCAGAAAATGTAGGCAATCAGCGGGATCGCGCTGCCGATAACAAAGACGCGGCGCAGCTTGCGAATATCGCCGTTCATATAGCTGACGATGCTCGGCACGCTGCCGTGGAAGCCAAACGAGGTGAAAATGACCGGGATGGCGGAAAGCGCCAGCCCTTTTTCCAGCGGTAGCGTCAGCAGATTGACCTGATGAACATGCGGTGCCAGCAGGACCAGCATGACAATCAGGAACAGAATTTTGGCGCTGAACAGGAAACGGTTAAACAGATCCACCAGCGATGTGCCAACGCAGACCACGCCGCCGCCGATGAGCGCAAAGAAGATGGCGCCCGTCGCCGGGGTAATGTCAGAGTCAAACCAGTCGTTAACGCTTGAGGCGATCAGCTCCCCGGCCCCGCTGATGTAGGCGGCGGTCAGGGCGTACATCAGGAACATCATGCTGAAGCCGGTTATCCACTGGCCGTAGCGTCCCAGGTAGCGCGCCGCGAGGGAACCCAGACCGGTATCGGCGGGCACATGCTGGTAAACCTCAAGCAACAGCAGGGCGGTGTAGCACATCAGCGCCCAGAGCGTCCCCAGCAGCAGCAGGGTCATGCCAAATCCCACGCCCGCGGCTGCCAGAGGCATTGCCAGCATTCCTGCGCCAATCGTCGTTCCGGCGACGATAAAAATACTTCCCAGAGTTCTGTTTTTCACGCTTTCCTCTACAACGCTTCTTAACCGCGACAAAATCTGCGGCGCAGAGTAAGGGAAAAGCCGTAACTCGTCAAATCACCGTTACAAGAAGTGTAATGAATATTTTACACATTAATATTCCTCTGACCCTTTATAGGCTTCCGCCTACTACATGAGGGCAATGTTGCTGAGCAACATTTCGGCGTAACGTAAACAATAAATATAAATTATCAAATAAAGTGAGGGTTTTATGGCGGGGGAGAATCCTTTTACCGCGGCATGGAGCCGTGGAGGCAACCTGTTGTGCCATGGCCACTGGATAATCCACTGGCAGAACCAGCCCCTGATACTTCCGGAGTCCCGCCGCGAAAAAGATATGGGCACCTGGGGAATCTATTCGGTTATTGATCCTGAGGATGAGACCTTTGCACAAGGCTTACAGGAAGATGAGTGGATCATAGCGAATGTCGACTGGTTGACGGATATGTATTACGAGAGGGGTATTGCGCTGGAGACGGCCAGCTACCGCTATTTTTACCAGGCCGTGAATCCCCACGACTGGCGCTGTACCAGCTGCGCTGGGTGTATGTAAATTAACGCGGTGCAGGGAACCCGCACCGCGTTGAAATTAATTCTGCGTATCCAGCGTGGAAAGTTCTTTATCAATAAAGTAAAGACCTTCGCCTGATTTCCCCACCAGAGATAATTTATCCAGCACGGATTTAAACAGCTTCTCTTCTTCATGCTGTTCGGCGACATACCACTGCAGGAAATTGAAGGTTGGATAATCCTGGCTGGTCATCGCGGCATGAACCAGTTCGTTAATTTTCTGGGTGATCAGCTGCTCGTGCTCGTAGGTGGCGCGGAACAGTTCATCGAGAGAATTATATTCAGCAAATGGGGATGCCACGGTTTCAATGCGCGGCAGGCTGCCGGTATCCGTCAGATAATCAAACAGACGCTGCATGTGCGTCATCTCTTCCTGCGCGTGACGACGCAGAAACGCGGCAGCGCCTTCGAAGCTGTGATAGCTGCACCAGGCGCTCATCTGCTGGTAGAGAAGGGATGAATACAGCTCAAGATTCATTTGTGCGTTGAGCTTGTCGATCATTTCAGTTTTCAGCATGGTGGCGCTCCGGGTTATTATTTCTGGTTCACAATGAGCGACACTATAATTTGTTATTTAATTATTTGCAAAACGTAAAATATTTATTTTATTTATTTATAATACGAATGGGAATAAAACGCATTGGCGATTTTATCATTTATTAATGAGAATTGTTTTTGTTCGTAATGAAATAAACTGCCAGCCTGCGCTGGCAGTCTGGATTAATACCACGGATTGTTTGACTTAGGGTTCACGGCATAACCCATACATTTATACTGGATAGTCACGCTCTCGTTCAGACACAACGAGCCGCTAATGAGGGTGCAGGTTTTAATGGGCTGACCATAGGCTGAGGCCGTGGCATACCCCATGCTCTGACACGCTTTTGCCGCCGTACCGTTATTCACATACTCATCGGAATACGCATTTTGCAGCGCTGCCTGACCGTAGTTAAGGCGGACGATGCCGTTCGGCGCATCGAGGCTGCTGACTTCAGCCTGGCGGTTAATGCTGCACCCCGCGAGCAGGAGGAGTGTGCCGGCTACAATGACTCTTTTCATGGTTCGCTCTGAGTGGATGGAAATACGTTATCGTACCCGCAGATGCCCGCCGCAATGGCTGGAATAGCCGGACAATCTGCCCTCACTCTTCGCAACGGGTCGATGGTGAACGCGATCAGACCCCACCCTGATTAAATTGTGATTTCTATCACGAAAACATTGATTTTTGTGATGGTGGTCATATTATAAGCGCATTGACGATAAAGTTGTATAACAAGTTGATGGAGCATCACTGTGAAACTGCGCAAAATCCTGAAAAGTATGTGGGCCAATTACTGCCGCACGTTCAAAGACGTGCCGCCGGGCGCCATGTTCTGATAAAAAAACCTGCTTCGGCAGGTTTTTTTATACCTGCAGACGTTGAAGGGAAGATGTCAGGGGGCGTGTTTTGATACTATGGCGGCCTTTAAATAAGGAGAAACCCCATGTCACAAAACCTGAGCGCCGATCAGGAACTGGTCTCTGACGTTGTCGCCTGCCAGTTGGTTATCAAACAAATCCTGGATGTTCTGGACGTGATTGCGCCGGTTGAAGTGCGCGAGAAGATGTCTACCCAGCTGAAAAACATCGATTTCGCCAGCCATCCTGCTGCCGCTGACCCGGTAACGCTTCGTGCGATCCAGAAAGCCATCGCGCTGATCGAGCTGCGATTCACGCCGCAGGGTGAGTCCCACTGACGCAGGGAAATGGGCGACGGCGTGCGTCGCCCTTTGATGTTATCAGAAGAACGTCTGGACCAGCAGGTAGCTCGCGGCACACGCGCAGCTTACCCCAATCAGCCCTGGCAAAATAAAGCTGTGGTTGATGATAAATTTACCGATGCGGGTCGTGCCTGACCGGTCAAAGCCGATGCAGGCCAAATCGCTGGGATAGGTCGGCAGGACAAAATAGCCGTAGGACGCCGGGAAAAAGGCGATCAGCATTTTCGGGTCGATGCCCAACATCAACCCCATCGGCGCAACCGCCGTCAGCGCCGCCGCCTGGCTGTTCACCAGTTTTGACACCAGAAACAGCACAATCGCATATGTCCACGGGTGGCTTTTCACCACGCCTTCCAGGGCCAGCTTTAACTCGTCGAGATGCGCCTGGAAAAAGGTATCGCTCATCCACGCCACGCCGAATACCGAGAAGATCGCAACCATACCGGCCTTGAACACCGCGCCGTTGGAAATCGCGGAGGCATTGACTTTACAGGCCATCAGCATCACGGCACCCGCAATTAACATCATCATCTGGATGACAAGGTTCATCGACAGCGCCGTCATTTTGCCTTTCAGTTCAAAGGCGGGGCGCAGCTCAGGGAAGGCCCCCAGCAGAACGACCACGGCAATGCCGGCAAAGAAAATCCACGTGGACCAGTAGGCCTGTTTTGGGAAACGCTGATTCATTAACGTCTCTGTTCCGCCATAGATAAACTCGCGCTGCTTAGGATCTTTTAGCTTTTCCTGAAACTCCATGTCGTCCGCCAAATCTTTCCCGCGCCGTAAACTCCACAGTGCAGCAATAGCCACGCCGAAAAGTGAAGCGGGAACCGACACGGCGAGAATTTCCAGAATTCCCCACGCGTGGCCGATCCCATGCTGGGCCGCCAGGATGGACACCAGCGACACGACGGCAACGGAAACGGGGGAGGCCGTGATCGCCATCTGCGACGCGACCGATGCTACGGCCATAGGGCGCTCCGGGCGGATCCCTTTTTTCAGGGCGATATCCGCAATAATCGGGAACATGGTGTACACCACATGGCCGGTGCCGCACAGAAAGGTCAGCATCCATGTGGTAACCGGGGCGAGCAGGGTGATGTGCTGCGGGTGTTTGCGCAGCAGGCGTTCCGCAAACTGCATCATGACGTTGAGACCGCCCGCCGTTTGCAGGGTAGCGGCACAGCCGATCACCGCGAGGATGGTCAGCATGACGTCAACCGGCGGTTTACCCGGCTGCAGACCAAAGACGAAACATAAAATAAAAAGACCAATACCGCTGATTAACCCAAGCCCCATACCGCCGAAACGCGTACCCGTCAGCAGGCAGAGGAGAATGACAACAAACTCAATGGTGATCATGATGCTCCCTCGTCAATGATTATGTAATTAAATAAATCATCACACGTTGTATGGTTAATCATTGGGAGCCAGATCTGATTTGTTAAATTTCAGCAAAAGCAGAAGGTTGGAGAGGGGAAGGGGACCTGCTCCCCGGGACGGAAGCAGGCCAAAAACTCAGTGGTGCTGCACCGCCACAATGTCGAGCAGGTGACGGTCGGTTTGCTCAGGACATAAGCCTGCCTGCTGCGCGTTATGCAGCTCATCCGCCAGCGTCTTCAGCAGCAGGCCATCCTGCTGCTGCTCTTTATCCATATCGCGTAAGAATCTGAGCGTCGTAATGTCCTGCTGCGCTTTGGCTTCATCGGCCAGTTTGTTGAGGGTGCTGCAGCGTTGTTCATACTCTTCAAGCGTTTTCTGAAACAGTTCTTCCAGACAAGAGTAGCTCTCGTTTATCCCATCAAGGGCTTTAACGACAGGGTTTGCCCCGGCAGCTTTCAGGAAGTTAAAAACGCGCATCATATGGGTGACGTTACTTTGTGCCTGAGAGCGAAAGAAGGTGGCAGAGCCCGTGAGGCTATTCTCAGCGCACCAGGCACTTAAGTGAAGGTGCAGGTTGGAGGCGTAGAACTCAAGGTTCATCTGCGCGTTAAGTTTTTGCATCATCGTTTGGGTAGCCATACTCATATCCTTATTGACGGTGGGACGTGATGTCCGTTGCTTAACCTGAGCACCAGGCAAGTACGAAGAAAAAGAGCAGAAATACGCTTTCTGCAGTAAACGAAGTCGACCGAAATTCACTTCCTGTGTTCGATATAAATAAGCATACCCTTGTCTTTGGTTTAAGAAAACTCTTAAATTGGCTGTGTTTACCATACATTACAAACTTTAATATAGTACAGAAATACAATTAGCTCGCCATAGATCAGTGTTTAGATAATCCTCTGATAATCAACATTTTTTATCGAAGAGATATGCTGTTACTCTTTCGGGAATATTAAACCGTAATAATGCTCTGTAAAAAAATGAATCACGGATTAATTATTCCGTATATCAGGTGCATTAATAAAATTGCGCTAAATCAAATTCTGTGGAGTAAATAATTTTCAATGCGTGTGGCATTTTTGATGGAAAACATACTGCACTTTTCTGACGTCCGGGGTTCTCGTGCCCGATCCGGGGCATCAGGGATATCTTAGCTAATCTTATGGATAATCCTGCTTACCCTCATTTCATTTGTCTGACAAATAATGCCTTTTTTATGTCATTTTTCGCTGAATTTATGTACGCAATTACTGTAATTCTGAGGTGTGATGGGGCTCTCTTATGGATGATTAATTTCCCGCTAAAACTATCACCAGCAATAACGCTTATAACGAGGTAAGCGCTAATGCCTTGTTTTAAGTCCGATTAAATAAGAAGCACGCACATATTCCCTACAGAAAAGAAAGCTAAAGCTGGAGTTTACCATGCACAAATTTACTAAAGCGTTGGCGGCCATCGGTCTGGCTGCCGTTATGTCACAATCCGCTATTGCTGAGAATTTAAAACTCGGTTTTTTGGTAAAACAGCCCGAAGAGCCCTGGTTCCAGACGGAGTGGAAATTCGCCGATAAGGCCGGGAAAGATTTAGGTTTTGAAGTGATTAAAATCGCCGTGCCTGACGGTGAGAAAACCCTGAACGCCATCGACAGCCTGGCGGCCAGCGGTGCGAAAGGTTTCGTTATCTGTACGCCGGATCCAAAGCTGGGCTCGGCCATCGCGGCAAAAGCCCGCGGTTACGACATGAAGGTCATTGCCGTTGACGATCAGTTCGTGAACGCCAAAGGCAAGCCGATGGACAGCGTCCCGCTGGTAATGATGGCCGCGACAAAAATCGGCGAACGTCAGGGCCAGGAACTCTATAAAGAGATGCAAAAACGCGGCTGGGACGTCAAAGAGACCGCAGTGATGGCTATTACAGCGGATGAGCTGGACACGGCGCGTCGTCGTACAACCGGGTCAATGGACGCGCTGAAGGCGGCCGGTTTCCCGGAAAAACAAATCTACAAAGTCCCAACCAAATCTAACGATATCCCGGGCGCTTTCGACGCCGCCAACTCCATGCTGGTTCAGCATCCGGAGGTCAAACACTGGCTGGTGGTCGGCATGAACGACAACACCGTGCTGGGCGGCGTGCGCGCGACGGAAGGTCAGGGCTTCAAGGCACCTGACGTAATCGGGATTGGCATCAACGGCGTTGACGCCGTCAGCGAGCTGTCCAAAGCGCAGGCCACCGGCTTCTACGGCTCACTGCTGCCAAGCCCGGACGTTCACGGCTATAAATCCAGCGAGATGCTTTACAACTGGGTCACCAAAGGGGCTGAACCGCCGAAATTTACCGAAGTGACCGACGTGGTGCTCATCACCCGAGACAACTTCAAAGAGGAGCTGGCGAAAAAAGGACTGGGCGGGAAGTAATACGCGGTGATTGTGCCCCTCATCCTGCGTGAGGGGCCTGACGTACACACTACAGGAATCACGGAG
Organism: Enterobacter cloacae complex sp. IR53041; assembly: GCF_049238285.1. Taxonomy (NCBI): domain Bacteria; kingdom Pseudomonadati; phylum Pseudomonadota; class Gammaproteobacteria; order Enterobacterales; family Enterobacteriaceae; genus Enterobacter; species Enterobacter cloacae complex sp. IR53041. The sequence continues at coordinate 15,185 of NZ_JBMKHB010000017.1, forward strand.
ACGTTATGCGACAGTCTGATCCGTATCTCTCTTTTCGCGGCATCGGGAAAACCTTCCCCGGTGTGAACGCGCTGACCGATATCAGCTTCGACTGCTATGCCGGCCAGGTTCACGCCCTGATGGGGGAAAACGGTGCGGGAAAATCCACGCTGTTGAAAATCCTCAGCGGCAACTACTCGCCAACAACCGGCACGCTGGCGATCCGCGGCGAAGAGGTCTCTTTTGCCGATACCACGGCGGCGCTCAATGCCGGGGTGGCCATTATCTATCAGGAGCTGCACCTCATCCCTGAGATGACCGTGGCGGAAAACATCTATTTAGGACAGCTCCCGCACAAAGGCGGCGTGGTGAATCGTTCGCTACTTAATTATGAAGCGGGGCTGCAGCTAAAACACCTGGGGCTGGACGTCGATCCCCAGACGCCGCTGAAATATCTCTCCATCGGCCAGTGGCAGATGGTTGAAATTGCCAAGGCGCTGGCGCGTAACGCCAGAATAATTGCCTTCGATGAACCCACCAGTTCGCTCTCGAAGCGTGAAATCGAAAATCTGTTCCGCGTGATCCGCGAATTGCGTCAGGAAGGCCGGACGATTTTGTACGTTTCGCACCGCATGGAAGAGATATTTGCTCTCAGCGATGCCATCACCGTGTTTAAAGATGGACGCTACGTGCGCACCTTTACCGACATGTCGCAGGTGAACCATGACCAGCTTGTTCAGGCGATGGTCGGACGCGATCTGGGTGATATCTATCACTGGCAGCCTCGCCAGTACGGCCCTGAGCGTCTGCGCCTCGATAGCGTAAAAGCGCCGGGCGTCAGAACGCCGATTTCGTTATCCGTACGCAGCGGTGAAATCGTCGGCCTGTTTGGTCTGGTAGGCGCGGGGCGTAGCGAATTGATGAAAGGGCTGTTCGGCGGTACCCGTATTACCGATGGGCAGGTCTCCATTGACGGCGAGCGGGTAGACATTCAGAAACCGGCCCACGCGATCGGGGCGGGAATGATGCTCTGTCCGGAAGACCGGAAAGCAGAGGGCATTATTCCGGTGCACTCGGTACGCGACAACATCAATATTTCCGCCCGCCGTAAGTTTATTCGCGCAGGTTGCCTGATAAACGATAGCTGGGAGTCGAGCAATGCCGACCACCATATTCGTTCACTGAATATCAAAACGCCGGGTCCGGAACAGCTGATCATGAATCTGTCAGGCGGAAACCAGCAGAAGGCCATTCTGGGCCGCTGGCTGTCGGAGGACATGAAGGTCATCTTACTGGATGAGCCGACGCGCGGTATCGACGTGGGGGCAAAACACGAGATTTATAACGTGATCTATGAGCTGGCAAAACGCGGCGTGGCGGTGCTTTTCGCCTCCAGCGATCTGCCGGAGGTGCTGGGCGTGGCCGACCGCATTGTGGTGATGCGTGAAGGCGAAATTGCCGGCGAATTACTTCATGAACAGGCGAATGAACAACAGGCGTTGAACCTCGCCATGCCTAAAGTTAGCCAGGCCGTCGCCTGAGTAAGGAGTTAATGATGTCCTCTGTTACTACATCCGGAGTGCCGAAGTCGAAGTCGGCGTTGAGCGTTGGGCGTATCTGGGATCAGTACGGCATGCTGGTGGTGTTTGCCGCACTGTTCGTCGCCTGCGCGATCTTTGTCCCCAACTTTGCCACCTTCATTAATATGAAGGGGCTGGGTCTCGCCATCTCCATGTCCGGGATGGTGGCCTGCGGGATGCTGTTCTGTCTGGCCTCCGGCGATTTTGACCTGTCGGTGGCGTCGGTGATTGCCTGTGCAGGCGTTACGACGGCCGTGGTGATCAACATGACGGAGAGCCTGTGGATTGGCGTTTTTGCCGGTCTGTTACTCGGCGTCATCAGCGGCCTGGTGAACGGTTTTGTTATCGCGCGCCTGAAGATTAACGCCCTGATCACGACGCTTGCGACAATGCAAATTGTCCGCGGGCTGGCCTATATCATCTCCGACGGTAAAGCGGTGGGGATTGAAGACGAGCGTTTCTTTACGCTGGGTTACGCCAACTGGCTGGGTCTGCCTGCGCCTATCTGGCTGACCGTGGCCTGCCTGATCCTGTTCGGCTTCCTGCTTAACCGGACCACCTTTGGCCGTAATACGCTGGCGATTGGCGGTAACGAAGAGGCCGCCCGTCTGGCCGGGGTGCCGGTGGTGCGCACCAAGATTATTATCTTTGTGCTCTCGGGGCTCGTTTCTGCCGCGGCGGGGATTATTCTGGCGTCGCGTATGACCAGCGGCCAGCCAATGACCTCTATCGGTTATGAGCTGATCGTTATTTCGGCCTGCGTGTTAGGGGGCGTTTCCCTCAAGGGCGGCATCGGAAAAATCTCATATGTGGTGGCCGGTATCCTGATTTTGGGCACGGTAGAGAACGCCATGAACCTGCTGAATATTTCGCCGTTCTCGCAGTACGTGGTGCGTGGTCTGATCCTGCTGGCAGCGGTGATTTTCGACCGTTACAAGCAAAAAGCGAAGCGTACCGTGTAACCGTTTGGTACCTCTTTTATTGCTCAATTTATAACCATAGTTGACCCCTTCACCGCCCCGCCAGTAAAACTGGCGGGGCGGTTGTCAAATGGCGAGCGACGTCACACTGTCTATACTTACATGGCTATGAAAGAGGTAAAGGCGTTTACCTCTCGTCAACCGTAAGGAGGAAAAGGGTGGCTGACTTGTTAACCGCACCGCCTGTACTGCCCGGACATTATGCTTTCTTTTTTGATCTCGACGGCACGCTCGCCGGGATAAAACCGCACCCCGATCAGGTGTCTATTCCGGAGGCGGTGTTACAGGATTTGCATCAGCTCTCGCTCATGAATGAGGGAGCACTGGCATTGATATCAGGGCGCTCAATGGCCGAGCTGGATCTGCTCGCCAGTCCATACCACTTTCCGCTGGCCGGTGTACACGGAGCGGAGCGCCGCGACATCCATGATCAAACGCATATCGTTTCACTCCCCGACGCACTTACGCAAACGCTCCAGAAGCGGCTCTCTGCTGCGCTGGCCGACCTGCCTGGCACCGAGCTGGAAGCCAAAGGCATGGCCTTTGCCCTGCATTATCGCCAGGCACCGCAGCACGGAGATGCCGTGCTCGCGCTTGCTCAGACGGTTGCGGATGCGCATCCACAGCTGGCGCTGCAGCCGGGTAAATGCGTGGTGGAGTTAAAACCAAAGGGGATTAATAAAGGCGCTGCCATCGCCGCATTTATGGCGGAGGCGCCATTTAAGGGCCGGACGCCTGTTTTCTTAGGGGATGACCTGACCGACGAGGCCGGTTTCCGTGTGGTTAATCAGGCCGGAGGGATCGCCGTTAAGGTAGGGCCTGGTGACACTGTCGCCGAATGGCGGCTGGCGGATGTCGCCAGCGTCTGGCAGTGGGTATCTGATATCGCTAACCAGCAACAACAACAAATAGCGCAAAACAAAGGGGGAAACCATTATGGGTCGCTTAGTCGTCGTCTCTAACCGAATCGCACCGCCTGATGATAAAAAAGCCAGTGCGGGTGGCCTGGCGGTAGGGGTGTTAGGTGCCTTGAAAGCCGCTGGCGGGCTGTGGTTTGGCTGGAGCGGAGAAATCAGTGAAGAAGAGAAACCGCTAAAAAAAGTGACGCGCGGGAATATCACGTGGGCGTCGTTTGCACTGAAAGAGAAAGACTACGACGAGTATTACTCGCAGTTCTCGAATGCCGTCCTGTGGCCGGCGTTTCACTATCGTCTTGACCTGGTCAAATTCCAGCGTGAATCCTTCGAAGGCTACGCGCGCGTGAATGCGCTGCTGGCGGATAAACTGCTGCCTTTAATAGAAGAAGACGATATTTTATGGATCCACGATTATCACTTGCTGCCGTTCGCCAGAGAGCTGCGAAAGAGGGGAGTGAATAACCGGATTGGCTTCTTCCTGCACATCCCGTTCCCGACGCCGGAAATTTTTACCGCGCTGCCGCCGCATGAAGAGCTGCTGGAAGCGCTGTGTGACTACGATTTGCTGGGCTTCCAGACGGAAAATGACCGCCTGGCATTCCTTGACTCCGTGTCAGGGAAAGCGCGTCTGGTGACCAAAGGCGGGAAAACCCATACGGCGTGGGGAAAAACGTTCCACACCGAAGTGTATCCAATAGGGATTGAACCTGACGAAATCGCGGAGCAGGCCTCCGGCCCGCTGCCGCCGAAGCTGGCGCAGCTTAAGAATGAACTCAAACACGTGAAAAATATCTTCTCGGTCGAGCGTCTTGATTATTCTAAAGGGCTGCCGGAACGCTTCCTGGCGTATGAGACGCTGCTGGATAAATATCCGGAGCATCACGGTAAAATTCGCTATACCCAGATTGCGCCGACGTCGCGCGGTGAGGTTCAGGCCTATCAGGATATTCGCCATCAGCTGGAGACAGAAGCCGGGCGCATTAATGGCCGCTACGGGCAGCTGGGCTGGACGCCGCTGTTTTATCTGAATCAGCACTTCGACCGCAAGATCCTGATGAAGGTCTTCCGCTATGCGGACGTTGGCCTGGTGACGCCGCTGCGCGACGGGATGAACTTGGTCGCGAAAGAGTATGTGGCAGCGCAGGACCCCGCCGATCCGGGTGTTCTGGTGCTATCCCAGTTTGCCGGGGCCGCAAATGAGCTTACCTCGGCGCTGATTGTGAACCCTTACGATCGCGATGACGTGGCGAATGCCCTGAACCGCGCGCTGACCATGCCTCTCACGGAACGTATTTCCCGCCATGCTGAAATGATGGAGACGATCCGGAAGAACGATATTAACCACTGGCAGGCGCGTTTTATTCAGGATCTCCGCGATATCGCCCCACAAAGCCATGAAGGCGATTTACAAAAAAAGATCGCAACTTTCCCTAAACTTGCCTGATATTTCCCTGGGGGGTTAACGCCCCCCAAGCGGCACTAATAACACGTCAACCTGACTTGATGCGACAATGGATTTCGCCGCGCAGGCCGCGCGCGATAAAAAGCTGTGGTTATGATTCCCGCATATCACTAAATCAATATTCTGTTTACGACACATGTCGAGAATATGGGCATTAAGTTCTCCTGTCGCAATTACGGTTTCATAGACAGGATAGTGTGCCTTTTCGACCAGCTCGCGCAGAAATTCCTGCGTTTCCTCCTGAAGTACCTCACGAATATCCTCCAGCATGGGGGCAGCCAGCTGATTATACATCTCGGGTTCGGCCGCAAGCGTGATGAGGCTGATGCGGGCATTGTGAGGTCTGGCAATGGAAACTGCCCGGGCGACGAGTTGATGGCTTTCTGGGGAAACGGCAACAGAAACAAGTAGATGGGAGTAACTCATGGCGCACTCCTTGGGTGTCTGACTGACAGCGTTTGATCACCTTTACCGCGATTTTCCGGGTTCTGCAAGGGCTGATTACGACATTAGTGTGAAGCTTATCATAATTATTCTTATAAGAAGAATAACTGAAAAATGCGCCTAAATGAAAAAAATTAACAACTTAACGTAAATCACACAATTTTATGCCTTGACTGTTGAATCGTTTTGATGCGTTACAAAATCATTTCGAATGATCACGATCTGAAACATCTTTTTTGGGCTGCCTGCATAACTCTATGTTTTTTCACAGTAAGAAAAATGTTTCCCGGAGGGGTGAATGATGTAAATGTTTCCGCGCGACGCCCACCCGAGGAAAAGCACGTTGCATGCCAGTTCTGATCCCCCTTCTGCAAGAGTATTCGTCAATTAAGAATACAAAACAGTGTCGATTGGTTAATAATTGAACAAATTACAAGTCATACTGATGGATTTATGGGTCATATTCACTTAAATTGTGTGACGTAGATCACATTTTTTTTAAATTTGAGGATGGCTGGATTGTATGTGTCAAAACTGACGAGTAGAGTTTGCGTCGAATTAGGAAAAATCTTAGTTATTTGTAAAAAATGATAAAACATGTAAGAGACGTATTCGCGTTTCCTCTCTTACGCGTTTCGATGAATACAAACCTAAATTCAACTATGCATTTAGCCTTTTCTTTTTTATACCGGGTGATTTCCCGGCGACATCACGGGGTGCGGTCTTTCCGCATAAAAATAATAGTTGGTTATTCGGGATGGGAACAATGCATACATCCGAGTTGCTAAAACATATCTATGACATCAATTTGTCGTATTTACTGCTCGCGCAGCGTTTGATTAGTCAGGACAAGGCGTCCGCGATGTTTCGTCTGGGTATTAACGAAGAGATGGCAACCATGCTGGGCGGTTTAACCCTCCCGCAGATGGTTAAACTGGCTGAAACGAATCAACTGGTTTGCCAGTTCCGTTTCGATGATTCACAGACAATAACGCGTCTGACGCAGGAGTCCCGTGTAGACGATCTTCAACAGATCCATACCGGTATTCTTCTCTCTACTCGCTTGCTTAACGAAATCAGCCAGCCTGATGACGTAGCCCGTAAGAAAAGGGCCTAGCAATGAGCGAGAAAAGCATTGTTCAGGAAGCGCGTGACATACAGTTGGCCATGGAGCTGATTACACTGGGTGCTCGTTTACAAATGCTGGAAAGCGAGACGCAGTTGAGCCGTGGTCGTCTCATCAAACTGTACAAAGAGTTACGTGGTAGTCCCCCGCCGAAAGGCATGCTGCCGTTTTCTACCGACTGGTTTATGACGTGGGAGCAGAATATTCACGCTTCCATGTTCTGTAATGCCTGGCAGTATCTTCTCAAAACCGGTTTGTGTAGCGGCGTTAACGCCGTGATCAAAGCCTACAAACTTTACCTTGAACAATGCCCACAGCAGGAAGAAGGTCCTCTGCTGGCGCTGACCCGCGCATGGACGCTGGTGCGTTTTGTTGAGAGCGGAATGCTTGAGCTGTCGCGCTGCAACTGCTGCAACGGCAATTTTATTACCCATGCTCACCAACCTGCAGGCAGCTTCGCCTGTAGTTTATGTCAGCCTCCTTCCCGTGCAGTAAAAAGACGTAAACTTTCCCGGGATGCTGCCGATATTATTCCACAACTGCTGGATGAACAGATCGAACAAGCTGTTTAACCCGAACGTGTGGGAAAGATTCCAGCAGCGGTAAGCGATTACCGCTGCTTTTTTTTACCCCGCGAACGGTCAACGCTGCGAGCTGGACGTCTTTGCCATAGTCACTAGCGGAAGGATGATGTCGTGCTTATCTTATTAGGTTACCTGGTAGTTCTCGGTACAGTTTTCGGCGGTTACATGATGACCGGCGGGCACCTTGGAGCACTCTATCAACCGGCTGAACTTATTATCATCGGCGGCGCAGGGGTAGGGGCTTTTATCGTTGGCAACAACGGTAAATCGATCAAGGGCACGCTGAAAGCAATTCCATTGCTGTTCCGTCGCTCAAAATACACCAAAAGCATGTATATGGATCTGCTGGCACTGCTCTATCGCCTGATGGCGAAGTCGCGTCAGCAGGGCATGTTCTCGCTTGAGCGGGATATTGAAAACCCGAAAGAGAGCGAAATTTTTGCCAGCTATCCGCGCATTCTTGCTGATGCCATGATGCTGGATTTCATCGTCGACTATCTGCGACTGATCATCAGCGGCAACATGAATACCTTCGAAATCGAAGCGCTGATGGATGAAGAGATTGAAACCCATGAAAGCGAATCGGAAGTGCCGGCTAACAGCCTGGCGCTGGTCGGCGACTCGCTTCCGGCATTTGGTATCGTTGCTGCGGTCATGGGGGTGGTTCACGCCCTGGCCTCGGCAGACCGTCCGGCAGCCGAGCTCGGCGCGCTGATTGCCCATGCGATGGTGGGTACCTTCCTCGGTATTTTGCTGGCGTATGGCTTTATCTCTCCGCTGGCCAGCGTGCTGCGCCAGAAGAGCGCGGAAACCACCAAAATGATGCAGTGCGTGAAGATCACGCTGCTCTCTAACCTCAACGGTTATGCGCCACCGATCGCGGTTGAGTTTGGCCGTAAAACGCTTTACTCCAGCGAGCGTCCGTCGTTTATCGAGCTTGAAGAACACGTGCGTGCGGTGAAAAACCCAAACCAACAGACGACAACTGAGGACGCATGAAAAACCAGTCCCATCCGATCGTCATCGTAAAAAAACGCAAGCACAAGGGCGGTGGGCATGGCGCGCACGGCTCGTGGAAAATCGCGTACGCCGATTTTATGACCGCAATGATGGCGTTCTTTCTGGTGATGTGGCTGATCTCCATCTCCAGCCCAAAAGGGCTGATCCAGATTGCCGAATATTTCCGCACGCCGCTGGCAACGGCGGTGGCCGGCGGGCCGCGTATCTCTAACAGCGAAAGCCCGATCCCGGGCGGCGGCGATGATTACACCCAGCAGAAGGGTGAGGTGAAAAAAGAGCCGAACATCGACGAGCTGAAACGAAAGATGGAACAGGCGCGCCTGAAAAAACTGCGTGGCGATCTCGATCAGCTGATTGAAGCGGATCCGAAGCTGCGCGCGCTGCGACCGCATCTGAAGATTGACCTGGTGCAGGAAGGGCTGCGTATCCAGATTATCGACAGCCAGAACCGCCCGATGTTTAAAACCGGGAGTGCGGAAGTCGAACCGTACATGCGCGATATTCTGCGTGCCATTGCACCGGTGCTGAACGGCATTCCTAACCGAATCAGCCTGTCAGGCCACACGGATGATTTCCCCTACGCCAGTGGGGAGAAGGGATACAGCAACTGGGAACTTTCTGCCGACCGTGCCAACGCCTCGCGCCGCGAGCTGGTGGCAGGTGGGCTTGATGATGGCAAGGTACTGCGCGTAGTCGGCATGGCCGCAACCATGCGCGTTTCCGACCGCGGGCCGGATGATGCCATCAACCGTCGTATCAGTCTTTTAGTGCTGAACCAGCAGGCGGAGCAGGCCATCCTGCATGAAAACGCCGAAAGTCAGAATGAGTCACTGGACGATTTAAAACAGCCTGGGGCCGTTCCTTCGGCTGCCGTTCCAACATCGCCACCAGCCAATCCGAGGTGATAGCGTGAGCATGGATATTAGCGATTTTTACCAGACATTCTTTGATGAAGCCGACGAATTGTTGGCCGATATGGAGCAACACTTGCTCGATTTGGTGCCCGAAGCACCGGATTCCGAGCAGCTCAATGCCATCTTCCGTGCGGCGCATTCCATTAAAGGCGGAGCCGGAACGTTTGGATTTACCATCCTGCAGGAAACGACCCATTTAATGGAAAACCTGCTTGATGAAGCACGACGCGGTGAGATGCAGCTCAATACCGACATTATCAACCTGTTTTTGGAAACCAAAGATATTATGCAGGAACAGCTCGACGCCTATAAAAGTTCGGCAGAGCCTGACGCCGCCAGCTTTGAATACATCTGCAATGCGCTGCGCCAGCTCGCGCTGGAAGCCAAAGGTGAGGTTGCCGCAGCCGTGGTTCCTGCCGCAAAACTGAGCGTTGTGGATACGGTTGCCGCGCAGGCGTCTGCCCCTGCCGACGCACCGGCGGGCAAACTGCGCGTGGTACTGTCTCGCCTGAAAGAGAATGAAGTTAACCTGCTGGAAGAAGAGCTGGGTAACCTGGCGAAATTAAGCAACGTGGTTAAAGGCAAAGACAGCCTGGCCGCGACGCTTGATGACGGTATTGGCCAGGACGATATCGTGGCGGTGCTGTGCTTTGTGATTGAAGCCGATCAAATCGCCTTCGAAACCGAAACGGTCGCGTTTGACGTTCCTGCGGCTGTGGAAGAGGCAGCTGTTGTCGCTCAGGCTGCCGCACCGGCTGTGGCGCCCGCGGCTCCGGCGCTCAAGGCGGTGCCAAAAGAGGCTGCTGCACCGGGCCGTGGTGAAAAACCTGCCGCGCGCTCCAGCGAGTCGACCAGCATCCGTGTCGCCGTTGAGAAGGTTGATCAGCTGATTAACCTGGTGGGCGAACTGGTGATCACCCAGTCGATGCTGGCGCAACGTTCAAACGAACTCGACCCGGTCACCCACGGGGATTTGATTACCAGCATGGGCCAGCTGCAGCGTAACGCCCGCGATCTGCAGGAATCGGTCATGTCCATCCGTATGATGCCGATGGAATATGTCTTCAGCCGCTTCCCGCGTCTGGTTCGCGATCTCGCCAGCAAGCTGAATAAACAGATTGAACTGACCCTGATGGGCAGCTCAACCGAACTGGATAAGAGCCTGATCGAGCGCATCATTGACCCGTTAACGCACCTGGTGCGTAACAGCCTCGACCACGGTATCGAACTGCCGGAAAACCGCATTGCCGCCGGGAAATCCCCGGTCGGGAATCTGATCCTGTCTGCGGAACATCAGGGCGGAAACATCTGCATTGAAGTGACCGATGACGGCGCAGGCCTGAACCGCGAGCGCATCCTGGCAAAAGCGATTTCGCAGGGAATGGCGGTCAATGAAAACATGACCGACGAAGAAGTGGGCATGCTGATCTTCGCACCGGGCTTCTCTACCGCAGAGCAGGTGACCGACGTCTCCGGGCGCGGCGTGGGCATGGACGTGGTGAAACGTAACATCCAGGAGATGGGCGGCCACGTTGAGATCCAGTCCAAACAGGGTTCCGGCACGACCATTCGCATCCTGCTGCCGCTGACGCTGGCGATCCTCGACGGCATGTCAGTCAAAGTGGCGGACGAAGTCTTTATCCTCCCGCTGAACGCCGTGATGGAATCCCTCCAGCCGCGTGAGGAAGATCTGCATCCGCTGGCGGGCGGGGAGCGTGTGCTCGAGGTTCGCGGTGAGTACCTGCCGCTGGTGGAACTGTGGAAAGTGTTCGAAGTGGACGGGGCGAAGACAGAGGCTACGCAGGGTATCGTGGTGATCCTGCAAAGCGCGGGCCGCCGCTACGCATTGCTGGTCGATCAGCTGATCGGTCAGCACCAGGTGGTGGTGAAGAACCTCGAAAGCAACTACCGCAAAGTGCCGGGTATTTCTGCCGCCACCATTCTGGGTGATGGTAGCGTGGCGCTGATCGTCGACGTGTCGGCGCTTCAGGGATTAAATCGTGAACAACGTGTGGCGTACACAGCCGCCTGATTAAGTAGAAGGTAATAACATGACCGGTATGAGTAATGTAACGAAACTGGCGGGCGAGCCATCAGGACAGGAATTTCTGGTATTCACTTTAGGCGATGAAGAGTACGGCATCGATATCCTGAAAGTGCAGGAAATCCGTGGTTACGACCAGGTTACCCGCATCGCTAACACGCCTGCGTTTATTAAAGGTGTCACTAACCTGCGTGGCGTCATTGTGCCCATCGTGGATCTGCGCGTGAAGTTCAGCCAGGGCGACGTTGATTACAACGACAACACCGTGGTGATCGTCCTGAACCTGGGGCAGCGCGTGGTAGGTATCGTGGTGGATGGCGTGTCTGACGTGCTTTCCCTGACCTCTGACCAGATTCGTCCTGCGCCGGAGTTTGCGGTCACGCTGTCGACCGAATACCTGACCGGTCTGGGCGCGCTCGGCGAGCGTATGCTGATTCTGGTGAACATTGAGAAGTTGCTGAACAGCGATGAGATGGCGCTTCTGGATATCGCCGCGAGTCACGTAGCCTAAAACAAAGCCGGGTGGCGCTGACGCTTACCCGGCCTACGTGTTCAAGTCATTTGTAGGCCGGGTAAGGCGAAGCCGCCACCCGGCTTTTTTACATCCTGCTCCACCAGCTCAGCTTCCGTGGCCACCCATACGTTAATGCTCGGGGCCGTCTTCGCAGCTGGATAGCGCGGCGAGTCACGTAGCCTAAAACAAAGCCGGGTGGCGCTGACGCTTACCCGTCCTACGTGTTCGGGCCATTTGTAGGCCGGGTAAGGCGAAGCCGCCACCCGGCTTTTTTACATCCTGCTCCACCTGCTCAGCTTCCGTGGCCACCCATACGTTAATGCTCGGGGGCCGTCTTCACTGCAGGATATCGCGGCGAGTCACGTGGCATAAAAACAAAGCCGGGTGGCGCTGACGCTTACCCGGTCTACGCGTTCGGGCCATTTGGTGGCCGGGTAAGGCGAAGCCGCCACCCGGCTTTTTCATGCCATTACGCTTCCTGCTTTACCAGTTCAGCTTCAGCTTCCGCGTCCCGCGCGCCTTCATTCTGCGACAGCATGGCGGTCGCAATACCATTACCCAGAACGTTAATTGCGGAACGGCCCATATCCAGGAAGTGGTCGATCCCCATCAGCAGCAGAATACCGGCCACCGGAATGTTAAAGCTTGGGATCGTCGCGGCCAGCACCACCAGCGAGGAGCGCGGTACGCCCGCAATCCCTTTTGAGGCCAGCATCAGGGTCAGCATCAGCACCGTCACCTCAGAGAAGCTCAGATGAATGTTGTACGCCTGCGCAATAAACATCGAGGCGAAAGAGCAGTACACCATCGACCCCACCAGGTTGAAGGAGTAGCCAATGGGCAGTACGAAAGAGGCGATGTTGCGCGAGCAGCCAAAACGCTCCAGCTGCTCCAGCGTTTTAGGGTAGGCCGCTTCAGAACTGCTGGTGGTAAACGCCACCAGAACCGGATCTTTCAGCATGCTGACCAGGCGGAACACCTCTTTTTTCAGCACCATGTAACCCACGGCCAGCAGCACCATGCAGGTGAGAAGAATGGCAACATAGTAGCCGCCAATAAAGGAGGCATAGTTCAACAGAATGCCCAGGCCCTGCGTGGCGATGACGGAGGAGATTGCCGCGAAAATGGCCAGCGGCGCAACGTACATTACGTAGCCTGTGACCTTCAGCATAATATGAGAAACCACGTCCAGCGCGGCCACCAGCGGGGCATTGAATTTCTGCCCCAGCGACGCGCCACCAATGCCAAAGAACATTGAGAACACCACAATCTGCAGGATCTCATTGTTCGACATCGCCCCCGCGATGCTGGTCGGAATGGTGTGAGACAGGAACGCTTTCAGCGTCATCCCCCCAACGGCTAATCCGGTATCCACCGCTTCGGTCGGGACGGTCAGGTTCAGCCCGCTGCCCGGATGCTCCAGCGTGACGATAAACAGGCCGACCAGAATTGAGAGCACGGATGAGCTGATAAACCATACCATCGCTTTGCCGCCCACGCGGCCAATGGTGGAGGTTTCGCCCAGCTTCATAATGCCGACGGTGAGCGTACTGAAGACCAGCGGTGCAATGACCATTTTGATCAGTCGCAGGAAAATATCGGTCAGAAGGGTAATATTATCCGACCAGGCTTTGATGGCATCCGCAGATGCATATTCATGAATTGCTGCCCCTGAAAGAATACCCGCCAGCATGAATATCACGATGAAGAGTGTGAGTTTGTTTGCACTTGCCACGAAAAAAGACCCTCTATGCGCTTCAGATGTAGCCCGCACCGATACATATAAATTTTTTATTACGACGCGGGAAATTATTCGGCACATAAATTGACGCAAAGCGTAGGGGGATACAACTCCTTTTTAAGTTTTATTAATTTTGTTGTTATTGCCCTGACGATATATTGTGATCTGCATCACACTTTAATGGATATATTCTCTCCTGATAGCATGAAAATGCTGAAAAAAATAATTTAACTCTCTGTTATTTAAGGCAATAAGAAGTCAATAAGACAAAGTGCTTATGCGTTAAGGGGCAGGTGGTCGAAGCGATATCCGTAAACTAAATTCTCAATAACCCCCCTCAGAGGAACATTAAGCGGGGCTAACATCTTGAACGACAAAAATAAAACGTGGCAAGGGAACGGAGACGTCTTCTGGAGGGTGGTAAATGAAAAGAAAACTCCTTTTGATCTGCGCAGGCACCTTACTGACTGCGACAACGGTCCATCAGGCGCTGGCCGTCACCAGTAGCGGCACCATCGGCGCGACGCTGACGCTCACGAACGGTTGTCTGATAAACGGATCGCCCACGCAAAACGGCATTAACTTCGGGACACTGGATTTCGGCACCCATCCCGCAACGTTTTCCACTCTGACCACGCAGCTCACCGGCGCCAGCGGCGGAAACACCTTCACTATTCAATGTACGACCGCCAGCTATACGGTGGCGATCACCGGCAACACCAACTCCACCGCACCCGGCACCGTTGTCGGCACCCCGGGAACCCCTGCGCGCTATCTGGTTAACACCGCCAACGCGGCACAGGGCGTGGCATACAGCCTGTACAGCGACAGCGGGTTTAACAGCGTGATTGCCAATAACACCGCGCTGCCGATCGCCTCTACGGCCGGAGGGGTGGACAGTTACACCCTCTACGGGCGTATTACCGGCGGCGGTAACAGCGTGACAGTCGTCCCGGGCACCTACACCGACACGATAAACGTCAGCGTCACCTATTAGTCCTGCACCGCCATGAAGGCAACTCTTACTGGTCTGCGCATATGCGCAGAGGGACACGTGCAGCCTTTTTTCGCGCTGATCGTCGGATTGCTGATGGCGCCCGCGGCGGAGGCGGTGACGTCACAGTCCTTTAAGGTCAGCGCGACGATTGTTCCGGGATGCGCGGTGGCCACCGGCAGCGGAGGGGTTCTCGGGACGCTGGATTTTGGCACCCATAACGGCGTCGAGAGCGCACCGGTAAGCACCAGCTTTGTGCCAAACGGGGCGTTGTCTATCGCCTGCACGCCGGGCGTGGCGCTGAGCATGAGCATTAATGGCGGACAGAATTATTCAACCGTTCGCCGCATGAAGCGCTCGAACGACGCCGACGTGGTGGGATACCGGCTTTACAGCAGCAGCTCGCTGGCCGCGAACAGCGAAATTGGCGTCAACCAGGCGATACCGGTGACCTATAGCAACAGCAATAACATCGCGCTGCCGCTTTTTGGCGTGGCGCTACTGACCGGATTTAGCCCGGCAGGAACGTATTCCGATCAGCTCACCGTGACCTTGTCATGGTAATGAAGGGAGAGTGTTGATGAAGCCAGTTTTCAGACCTGTTTGTCTGGCGGGCGCGTTGGGAATGGCTGTGGCAACCGGTCAGGCGCAGGCGGCAGCCACCATTCTGCTCTGGCCTATCGACCCGTGGCTTGCGGCAGACGCCAACGCCACGGAGCTGTGGATCCAGAACCAGGGAAACAGCGCCACCACGATGCAGGTGCGTATTGTGCGCTGGAAGCAGGAGGACGGACACGAACGCTACGCCGCGCAGCAGGATGTGGTCGCCAGCCCGCCCATCGTCACGATTGGCACAGGCAGCAAGCAGCTTATCCGTCTTATTAAGCAGGCCCCCGTTCCCGCAGGCGTCGAACAGGCCTACCGCATTATTGTGGTGGATGAAATTCCTCAGCCTGATGCCAAAGCAGAACCCGCCATCGGCCTCAAGTTGCAGATGCGTTACTCCATTCCGCTGTTTGTGTATGGCCAGGGGATCCCGACAATAAAAGAGGGGGCGCATCACGCGCTGGTGGAGACCCGGAACCTGAGCTGGCGGGTGACGCGAGCGGATGGGCAGCCGGTACTGGAGGTTCGGAATCGGGGGGATGTCCATGTCAGGCTGAGCCAGGTGGCGCTGGAGCAGGGAGGGCAGAAACGCGCGGTCGCGGAGGGATTGCTGGGTTACGTACTTCCCGGCAGCACCCGCAGCTGGCCGATACCCGCAGGCGTTCGTCAGCCAGAGCGGATGAGCGCGCAGATTAATGCCAGGGACGCACAATGGCAGTCGACGCCCGTCAACTGAAGCCAGCGATGATGATACTGCTTTGCGTCAGTTCCGCGACCTGGGCTGAGCCCGGCGATGACAGCCTTCCGCCGCCGCCCCAGGCACAGGCGATACATGATGAAGCGGTCTTCCAGCTTGCCCTCGTGCTCAACCACTACGATACCGGTCTGGTCGTGCCCGTGACGCAGCGCAAAGGCGCTTTCTTTATCTCCAGCGCTGACCTGCTGCGCGCGGGACTGCCCCCGGAACATGTTCCTGCCGGAGAGGTGAATCTCTCATCGCTTTCTCAGGTTCGGGTGGAGTACGACAGCGCCGGGCAACGTCTGCTGCTGACCGTTCCCCGGGACTGGGTCGCATCCCGCGTGACGCCGTTCGGCGCGCAAACGGCGCAGGCCAAACCGCACTTCGGGCGCGGCGCGCTGCTCAATTACGATCTCTACACCAACCACACGGAGCATATCGGCGGACAGGCGTCCCTCTGGCATGAATTCCGCTATTTCAATGAGAACGGCTCGTTTTCCTCCACGGGCTATGCCCGGGAAAATTTCACCGGTAACGACGGTCAGCAGGAAGGGTATGTCCGCTATGACACGACCCTGTTGTTCACTAACGAGGATGACGCAATGAGCTGGAGCGTCGGGGACGTGATCAGCGATGCCCTGAGCTGGAGCTCCAGCGTGCGGATGGGAGGGATCAGCGTCGGGCGGGATTTTTCCCTGCGCCCTGACCTGGTGACGTGGCCGCTGCCCGAATTCGCGGGGGAAGCGGCGGTGCCCACCTCGGTGGATCTCTTTATCAACGGCTATCGGTCCGGCTCAACCCAGCTTCAGCCGGGCCCCTTCACCCTGACCAATCTGCCCTATATCAACGGCGCCGGGGATGCGGTACTGGTCACGACGGATGCACTGGGGCGCCAGGTCAGCACCACGCTGCCGTTTTACGTCTCCAGCGACCTGCTCAAAAAAGGGCTGAGCGACGGCGCCGTGACGCTGGGCAGCCTGCGGCGTAATTACGGTATCAAGAATTTTGACTACGGCCCGGCGGCAGGCAGCGGCTCGTATCGCTACGGGGTGACGGACTGGCTGACGCTGGAGGGTCATGCCGAAGGGGCGCAGGAACTGGCGCTGGGCGGGGCTGGGACGGTGATTAAACTCGGCCAGTTTGGCGTGGTGAATACCTCTTACTCGCAAAGCCGCATGCGCGGGGAGGCGGGCGGGCAAATCAACTGGGGTTACCAGTACAGCACCAGCGAGTTCAGCGTGGCCACCCAGCACACGCGTCGGGACCGCGGCTTTGGCAATCTGGCCCTGTACGACCAGCCTACGGTGTATGACGATAACGATAAACCCATCGCCAGCTTCAGCCGCAATACGGACCAGTATTCTCTGACCTTCAACCTGGGACAGTACGGCAACATCGGCGCAGCCTGGATTGGCGTGGAGAGTTTTGACAGTCAAAAAACCGAGCTGCTTAATCTCTCATGGAGCCGTAATTTGTGGGGCGCGAGCAGTATTTACCTCGCCGGGAGCCGGGACCAGCAGCGGGGAGACTGGACGGTCGCGCTGTCGCTACAGGTGCCGCTGGGGGCACGCGACAGCGCCGCGTTCACCGTCGAAAACACCCCGGATGCGGGCAACACCCAGCGCATTAACTACAACCATTCCATGCCGTCTGACGGCGGCTTTAGCTGGAACATGGCCTGGGCCAACCAGTCAAAATCCAGTGACTATCAGCAGGGCACGCTGGGCTGGCGTAATAATAATATTGAACTGCAGGGCGGCGGCTACGGCGAAAGGGACATGATGACCTGGTGGGGCGAGGCGATGGGCGCGATTGTTCTGATGGACGGCGAGCTGTTCGCGGCGAATAAGATCAACGATGCGTTTGTGGTCATCAGTACCGACGGTCATCCGGACGTGCCCGTCAGCTATGAGAACCAGCCCGTTGGCAAAACGAATAACAACGGTTACCTGCTGGTCAGCGGGGTGTCGGCGTATTACCCGGCAAGCTACCGCATTGATACCCTGAACCTGCCGGCGGATACCCGGCTGAAAGAGACCGAGCGGCGAATTGCGATTCGGCGTTACAGCGGCTATCTGGTCGATTTCCCGATGGAGCAGGAGAGGGTGGCAAGCGTCATCCTCCACGATGCGCGCGGCCAGGCGCTGCCGGTGGGAAGCCAGGTCCGGCGTGCCTCGCGCAGCAATGCGGTGGTGGGGTATGACGGTATTGCCTGGCTGGAAAACCTTAGCGATGTGAATCCGCTGGAGGTGATCGCGCCTGACGGAAAACGCTGCAAGGTCACCCTGACCGTGGGAGCCAACCCGGAGCACAAGCTGCAAACCTACGGTCCGCTGGTGTGCCGGGAGGCGCCATGAAGCGCCTGCTGCTGTTAATGCTGTTGCTGTTCTCCGGCGGCGGCTGGGCGGCGTGTACCGTCAGTACGGTTAATGCGTCGTTTGGCAGCGTCACCTCGTTCGCGCTCAGCGGAACCGGGGAGGTGGAAACCACCGGCAGGCTTGTTGTGGCGTGTGATACCGTGCTCAACGTTCTGACCAACGATTCGGTGACCCTGAGCTACACCGCGGCGTCAGTTTCGGGCAACAGTCGCGCGACCATGAAACGTACGGATAATGCCGCCATTACGGACGTAATCCCCACCCGGCTGTGCGGATTATCGGCTTGTGCGAGCAGCAGCGAGGTGCAGATAAGTAAAACGTATACCTGGAGCGGGAATACCTTGCTGGGGCTGCTGGGGACAAGGCAGTATAACATTCCGCTCTATTTTCGCACCGTCGCTGGACAAAACGTCACTGCCGGTCCCTACCAGGTGCAGTTGACCTTCAGCATCAGCTACAGCGTCTGTGCCTTCGGTGTTGGAAGCCTTTGTACGAATGCCCAGACGGGAACCTCAACAACCACCATCCTGTTGGATATGACCGTCACCAACGACTGCAGCGCCATGACCACGCCGGACGTCAACTTCAACAGCGCGCCGCTGGTACAAAGTTTCCCCACCGTCTCACAGGCGATTGCCGTCACCTGTACCAAAGGCAGTACCTATACCATCGGCATTAACAACGGTTCTAACGCGCTGAATAACGTGCGCCGGATGGTAAGCGGCAGTAACTACCTCAGTTATGACATCTATAAAGAAGCCACGGGTAACCGCTGGGGCGGCAGCGGCAGCGAACGCTGGACCAGCGCGACGTCGTCGCAGGTCAGTACCGACGGTTTACTGCGTACCTACAACTACACCGCGAAAGTGCTGACTAATCAGGCCACGCCACCCGCCGGAACCTACACCGATACGCTGATTGTCGACGTGGCTTTCTAACCCCGCGCTTTTCCCTTTCTCAAATGTAAAGTTCCTGTTGGCTGTGCCGATAACACCGTTAATAAATCTATGAGAAGGTGTTGTATGTTGAACCGTATCCGCGTTGTCACAATGCTTATGATGGTGCTGGTCATTTTCGCACTACTTCAGCTTATCTCCGGCGGGCTTTTTTTCTCGTCATTAAAACAGAACCAGGACAGCTTTGCGGCCTCGAACGATCTCCGCCTGCAGCAGAGTGAACTCACCTCAACGTGGGATCTGATGCTGCAAACGCGTATCAACCTGAGCCGCTCGTCCGCGCGCATGATGATGGATCCCAATAATCAGCAGAGCAGCGCGAAAACCGATCTGCTGAAAAATGCCCGGGCGACACTTGCGGATGCCGCAAAGCATTACGAGGCCTTTAAGAAAATCACCCCGCAGCCTGCGATGGAGCAGGTGAGCCAGAATATCGACGAAAAATACAACGCCTACCATGCCGGTCTGGCAGAGCTGATTCAGTTCCTGGAGAGCGGCAACATGGACGCCTATTTCGCGCAGCCGACGCAGGGGATGCAAAACGCCCTCGGCGCGGCGCTGGGGGAATATGCAAAGGTCAGTGGCGATCTGTATCACTCCGCGTTTGCTGAAAGCCAGAATGACTACCGCTTTGCGAAATGGCAGATGGCGGTGCTGGCGCTGGCGCTGGTCATTGTGCTGATCGCGGTCTGGTACGGCATTCGCCATATCCTGCTGAACCCTCTCGGTCGCGTCATCGCCCATATTCGTGACATTGCCGGCGGTGACCTGACCAAAACGCTGACCGTGTCCGGGCGCAATGAGATCACCGAGCTGGCAAACAGCGTTGACCATATGCAGCGTTCGCTTATCGATACCGTCGCCAACGTGCGTAGCGGCACGGATGCCATCTATACCGGCACCAGCGAAATTGCGATGGGCAATAACGACCTCTCATCGCGCACTGAACAGCAGGCGTCCGCCCTGGAAGAGACGGCGGCCAGCATGGAGCAGCTCACCGCGACCGTGAAGCAGAACGCCGATAACGCCCGCCAGGCGTCTCAGCTGGCGGAAAGCGCCTCCGAGACGGCGCAGCGCGGCGGTCGCGTGGTGGATGGCGTAGTGAAAACCATGCACGACATCGCCGAGAGCTCCAAGAAAATCGCCGACATCATCAGCGTCATCGACGGCATTGCCTTCCAGACCAACATTCTGGCGCTGAACGCCGCCGTGGAAGCGGCGCGCGCGGGCGAACAGGGACGCGGGTTTGCCGTGGTGGCCGGGGAAGTGCGCAACCTGGCCAGCCGCAGCGCCAACGCGGCAAAAGAGATCAAATCGCTGATTGAAGATTCCGTCTCCCGCGTCGATACCGGCTCCGTGCTGGTGGAAAGCGCCGGGGAGACCATGAATGACATCGTGAATGCCGTCACCCGCGTGACGGACATCATGGGTGAAATCGCCTCTGCGTCTGATGAGCAGAGTCGTGGTATCGACCAGGTTGCCCTGGCGGTATCGGAAATGGATCGCGTGACACAGCAAAACGCCGCCCTGGTGCAGGAGTCCGCTGCGGCGGCCGCTGCGCTGGAAGACCAGGCGAGCCGTCTGAAGATGGCCGTCTCGGCGTTTCGTCTCGCTTCACTCGCTGGAAACACGGTCACCCCGCAGGCGACGTACCGCGCGCCAGCCGCTGAACCGGCTGCCAACCGTACGCGTACCGCGGCGACCGGACAAGATGAAAACTGGGAAACATTTTGACTGACAATTAAACCGCGGCTGCTTGCCGCTTGATGGGAGCGTGGATGTTAAATCGTATTCGTATCTCGACCACACTGTTTTTGATTCTGATCCTTTGCGGTGTGTTGCAGGTTGGCAGTAACGGGTTGTCTTTTTGGGCGTTTCGCGATGGCTATCAGAATTTGCAGGACGTTGAGGCGAGTAATCAGCAGCGCTCCGCACTGGCACAAACCCGTGCCGTGCTGTTGCAGGCAAGCACTGCGCTGAACAAGGCGGGAACCTTAACCGCGCTAAGTTATCCGCCGGATGACATTAAGGCGCTGATGGCCACCGCGCGCGACAGCCTGAAACAGGCTGACGCACAGTTTAAGGCCTTTGCGGCACAGGCCACCGGCAGCGAAAAAGAGAAAGCGCTGAAGGCCGCCATGAAGACCCATTTTGAACAGTGGTACAGCGATCTCGACCATCAGGCGACGTGGCTTGAGAACAACCAGCTGTCGGACTTTATGACAGCGCCGGTTCAGGCCTCGCAGGCGGCGTTTGACGGCAGCTTTGACGCATGGCAGCAGGATATCAATCAGTCTGTTCTGCGCGCCGGTGAAGCAAGCCGCACCAGCTATCACATGTCGGGCGTCATCTTCGGCGTGATGGTGATTCTGGCGGGCTTGCTGACCGGCGCCGCGCTGCTCTGGTCACGCAAAATGATTGTGCAGCCGCTGGCGATTATCAGCAGCCACTTCGACAGCATTGCGAAAGGCGACCTGGCGCGTCCGGTGGCGGTGTTCGGCAAGAACGAAATTTCGGCAATTTTTGCCAGCCTGAAGGCGATGCAGGGATCGCTGAGGGAAACGGTATCCGACGTGCGTCAGGGCAGTTATGCCATGCACACCGGGATCTCAGAGATTGCGGCGGGTAACAACGATCTCTCATCCCGCACCGAGCAGCAGGCGGCCTCGCTGGCGCAGACGGCAGCCAGCATGGAGCAGCTGACCGCGACGGTTAGCCAGAACGCCGATAACGCGCGTCAGGCGTCTGACCTGTCAAAACAGGCGGCGATGACGGCGAAGAAGGGCGGCGACCAGGCGTCCCATGTCGCCAGCACCATGCAGGAGATCGCCACCAGTTCACAGAAAATTGGTGACATCATCAGCGTGATTGACGGTATCGCATTCCAGACCAACATTCTGGCCCTGAATGCTGCCGTTGAAGCGGCGCGTGCCGGGGAGCAGGGGCGCGGGTTTGCGGTGGTAGCGGGTGAAGTGCGTAACCTGGCGAGCCGCAGCGCCAACGCGGCGAAAGAAATTAAGGTGCTGATTGAAGAATCGGTGTCACGGGTTCAGCAAGGCTCTGCCCTGGTGGATACGGCGGCACAAACCATGCACGAAATCGTCACCTCGGTGACGCGGGTGAACGACATCATGGGCGAGATTGCCTCGGCGTCGGATGAACAGCGTCGCGGGATTGAGCAGGTTGCTCAGGCGGTCACCCAGATGGATCAGGTGACGCAACAGAACGCCTCGTTAGTTGAGGAAGCGGCAGCGGCAACCGATCAGCTGGCCAGCCAGGCGGATCGTCTGACCGGGCTGGTCGCGGTATTTAATGTGAAAGAGCACGTTGAAGCAGTAACAGAAGTCGGGCGGTCGCAGGCCGTGCCAGTTGTATCCTGAGTGTAATTAAGAAGGCGCTATGACATCACCAATGCCCCCTGGGCAAACGTCATTATTGTTGCAGATGACACAGCGCCTCGCGCTGTCCGACGCGCATTTTCGTCGGATATGTCAGTTAATCTATCAGCGTGCGGGGATCGTCCTTGCGGATCATAAGCGGGACATGGTCTACAACCGTCTGGTGCGGCGCTTGCGTACGCTGGGGCTGGATGATTTTGGTCGCTATCTGAGCATGCTCGAGGCGAACCAGAACAGCGCCGAGTGGCAGGCTTTTATTAACTCGTTAACCACCAACCTGACGGCGTTTTTCCGTGAAGCTCACCACTTCCCGGTCCTGGCCGAGCATGCGCGCCGTCGCACCGGGGAGTATCGCGTCTGGAGTGCGGCCGCCTCGACGGGTGAAGAGCCGTACTCGCTGGCGATCACCCTTGCCGATACGCTGGGGATGGCGCCGGGACGCTGGAAGGTCTACGCCAGCGATATCGATACCGAAGTGCTGGAGAAGGCGCGTAACGGCGTTTATCGCCAGGATGAACTGAAAACGCTGTCGCCGCAGCAGCTGCAGCGTTATTTCATGCGCGGCACGGGCCCGCATGAAGGCCTGGTACGCGTACGCCAGGAGCTGGCGAACTGCGTCGAATTCGCGCCCGTTAACCTGCTGGATAAGCAGTACAACGTGCCGGGGCCGTTCGACGCCATTTTTTGCCGTAACGTCATGATCTATTTTGATAAAACGACGCAACAGGACATTTTGCGTCGGTTTGTTCCGTTGCTCAAGCCTGACGGTTTACTGTTTGCCGGGCACTCGGAAAACTTCAGCAACCTCGTGCGTGAGTTTAGCCTGCGTGGGCAAACGGTATATGCGCTGAGTAAGGAAAAAGCATGAGTAAAATCAGGGTATTGTCCGTCGATGATTCAGCGCTGATGCGTCAGATCATGACTGAAATTATCAATAGCCACAGCGACATGGAGATGGTGGCAACCGCCCCCGATCCGCTGGTAGCGCGGGATTTAATTAAAAAATATAACCCCGACGTGCTAACGCTGGATGTCGAGATGCCGCGCATGGATGGCATAGATTTCCTCGAAAAATTAATGCGGCTGCGGCCCATGCCGGTGGTGATGGTCTCCTCCCTGACCGGGAAAGGATCGGAAATCACCCTGCGCGCGCTGGAGCTGGGAGCGGTGGATTTTGTCACCAAGCCGCAGCTCGGCATTCGCGAGGGGATGCTGGCGTACAGCGAGATGATCGCCGAGAAGATCCGCACCGCGTCGCGGGCAAAGCTTGCCGCCCATACGCCGATGGCCGCGCCTGCGACCCTGAAGGCCGGTCCCTTACTCAGCTCGGAAAAACTGCTGGTCATTGGCGCGTCAACCGGAGGAACAGAGGCAATTCGTCATGTACTCCAGCCATTGCCGCTCTCAAGTCCGGGTATTCTGATCACGCAGCATATGCCGCCAGGCTTTACCCGTTCGTTCGCCGAACGCCTGAACAAGCTGTGCCAGATCAGCGTGAAAGAGGCGGAAGACGGCGAGCGCGTGCTGCCGGGACATGCCTATATCGCCCCTGGCGACAAGCATATGGAACTGGCGCGCAGCGGCGCTAACTATCAAATCAAAATTCATGACGGACCGCCGGTCAACCGGCACCGTCCGTCGGTGGATGTGCTGTTTCATTCGGTGGCGAAACATGCGGGGCGCAACGCCGTTGGGGTGATCCTGACGGGGATGGGCAACGACGGGGCCGCCGGAATGCTTGCAATGCACCAGGCTGGCGCCTGGACGATTGCGCAGAATGAAGCAAGTTGTGTGGTGTTCGGCATGCCGCGCGAGGCCATCAATATGGGTGGCGTGAGCGAAGTGGTCGATCTTAGCCAGGTAAGCCAGCAGATGCTGGCGAAAATCAGTGCCGGACAGGCAATACGTATTTGACTCAGGAGTATTATTTTATGGCGGATAAAGAGCTTAAGTTTTTGGTTGTGGATGACTTTTCCACCATGCGTCGCATTGTGCGCAACCTGCTGAAAGAGCTGGGCTTCAATAACGTTGAAGAAGCAGAAGACGGCGTGGATGCGCTGAACAAACTGCAGGCGGGCGGGTTTGGTTTTGTGATCTCCGACTGGAACATGCCAAACATGGACGGTCTGGAACTGCTGAAAACCATTCGTGCTGATGCGGGAATGGCGTCCATGCCGGTTCTGATGGTCACGGCAGAAGCGAAAAAAGAGAACATCATTGCCGCTGCACAGGCGGGCGCAAGCGGCTACGTGGTGAAGCCATTCACGGCGGCGACCCTGGAAGAGAAGCTCGGTAAGATCTTCGAGAAACTCGGCATGTGAGGTGTTGGTTATGATGCAACCTGCTATGAAACCCGTTGAAGAACACTCGCCGAGCGACATTATCGTCCGCATCGGCAGCCTGACGCGCATGTTGCGTGACAGCCTGCGTGAGCTGGGTCTGGATCAGGCAATTGCCGAAGCGGCGGAAGCGATTCCTGATGCACGCGATCGTCTGGACTACGTCGTGCAGATGACCGCTCAGGCCGCGGAACGTGCGCTGAACAGCGTTGAAGCGTCACAACCGCACCAGGATGCGATGGAAAAGGGTGCGAAAGCGCTGACCAAACGCTGGGACGAGTGGTTTGAGAACCCAATCGAGCTGGCGGATGCCCGCGAACTGGTGACCGACACCCGTCAGTTCCTGGGGGATGTGCCGGGTCACACCAGCTTCACCAATGCCCAACTGCTGGACATCATGATGGCGCAGGATTTCCAGGACCTGACCGGTCAGGTGATCAAGCGCATGATGGATGTGATCCAGGAGATTGAGCGCCAGCTGCTGATGGTGCTGCTGGAGAACATCCCGGAACCGGCAGCCCGTCCAAAACGCGAGAACGAAAGCCTGCTCAATGGTCCACAGCTCGACGCCAGCAAGGCGGGCGTGGTGGCAAGCCAGGATCAGGTGGACGACCTGCTGGACAGCCTCGGCTTCTGATGGTCCATTCCGCTTCAGGGGGTTAACGCTGCCTGGGGCGGTTTGCGACAAAATCACCGAAAAGAGCCCGAATAAACGGGCTTTTCCCGCCATTGGATTTCCGCTGCGCTGGCATGATACCCGTGACGTAATGGGCTGAGCGTGCACAGTGGCAGAAGAGAACGACGACAAAACGGAAGCCCCCACACCCCACCGACTAGAAAAGGCGCGTGAGGAAGGGCAGATCCCCCGATCCCGAGAATTGACCTCCCTGCTGATCCTTATCGTAGGGGTGTGCATTATCTGGTGGGGCGGGGAGTCGCTCGCCCGCAAGCTGGCGGGCATGCTCTCAACCGGCTTACGTTTTGACCACAGTATGGTCAACGATCCGAATCTGATCCTCAGCCAGATTATTCAGCTGATTAAAGGGGCCATGGTTGCGCTGCTGCCCCTCATTACCGGGGTTGTGCTGGTCGCGCTGGTCTCGCCGGTGATGCTCGGCGGTCTGGTCTTCAGCGCCAAATCGCTGCAGCCGAAATTTTCCAAACTCAACCCGCTGCCGGGTATTGCGAAAATGTTCTCTGCCCAGACCGGGGCCGAATTGCTCAAAGCCATTCTCAAATCGGTGCTGATGGGCAGCTCCGCGGGGTTTTACCTCTGGTACCACTGGCCGGAAATGATGCGTCTTATCAGCGAATCGCCGCTCACCGCGATGAGCAACGCGCTGAATCTGGTCGGGCTCTGCGCGCTGCTGGTGGTGCTCAGCATTATCCCGATGGTGGGTTTTGACGTGATCTTCCAGCTCTATACCCACTTCAAGAAGCTGCGGATGTCGCGTCAGGATATCCGTGACGAATATAAGCAGATGGAAGGTGACCCGCACGTGAAGGGGCGCATCCGCCAGATGCAACGTGCCGCCGCCCGTCGCCGCATGATGGACGATGTGCCTAAGGCCGACGTCATCGTTACCAACCCGACACACTATTCCGTTGCGCTGCGCTATGACGAAAACAAAATGAGCGCGCCGAAAGTGGTGGCGAAAGGGGCGGGACTGATCGCGCTGCGTATCCGTGAAATTGGCACCGAACACCGCGTGCCGATCCTCGAAGCCCCTCCGCTGGCGCGTGCCCTGTACCGCCATGCGGATATTGGACAACAGATCCCGGGACAACTCTACGCCGCCGTGGCGGAAGTGCTGGCCTGGGTATGGCAGTTGAAGCGCTGGCGTCTGGCCGGCGGTCAACGGCCTGTGAAACCTGAGAACCTTCCGGTGCCTGCCGCGCTGGATTTTATGAACGAGAAGGACACTGATGGCTAATCTGGTGGCAATGTTGCGCCTGCCCGGCAACCTGAAATCGACCCAATGGCAGATCCTGGCCGGGCCGATTCTGATCCTGCTAATTCTGTCGATGATGGTACTGCCGCTCCCGGCGTTCATCCTCGACCTGCTTTTCACTTTCAATATCGCGCTGTCCATTATGGTGCTGCTGGTGGCGATGTTCACCCAGCGTACCCTGGAGTTCGCCGCGTTCCCGACCATTCTGCTGTTTACCACCCTGCTGCGACTGGCGCTGAACGTGGCGTCCACGCGTATCATCCTGATGGAAGGCCACACCGGGGCGGCAGCGGCAGGTAAAGTGGTGGAAGCGTTCGGCCACTTCCTGGTGGGCGGTAATTTCGCTATCGGTATCGTGGTGTTCGTCATCCTCGTGATCATCAACTTTATGGTCATCACCAAGGGTGCAGGGCGTATTGCGGAAGTGGGCGCGCGCTTTGTGCTGGACGGGATGCCGGGCAAGCAGATGGCGATCGACGCCGACCTGAACGCCGGGCTAATCGCCGAAGATGAAGCCAAAAAGCGCCGTGCGGAAGTGACGCAGGAGGCGGACTTCTACGGCTCCATGGACGGTGCGAGTAAGTTTGTGCGTGGTGACGCCATCGCGGGCATTCTGATCATGGTGATTAACGTGGTCGGCGGCCTGCTGGTGGGCGTATTGCAGCACGGGATGGACATGGGCCACGCGGCGGAAAGCTATACGCTGCTGACCATCGGTGACGGTCTGGTCGCGCAGATCCCGGCGCTGGTGATCTCCACTGCGGCGGGTGTCATCGTGACCCGCGTGAGCACCGATCAGGACGTTGGCGAGCAGATGGTGGGACAGCTGTTCAGTAACCCGCGCGTGATGCTGCTGGCCGCGGCGGTGCTCGGGTTGCTCGGCCTGGTGCCGGGTATGCCAAACCTCGTCTTCCTGCTGTTTACGGCGGCGCTGCTGGGCCTTGCCTGGTGGATGCGTGGCCGTGAAACCAAACCGGCAGCGGAACCTGTTCCGGTCAAAATGCCGGAGAATAATCAGGCCGTCGAAGCGACCTGGAACGACGTTCAGCTGGAGGATTCTCTGGGAATGGAAGTCGGGTATCGCCTGATCCCGATGGTCGATTTCCAGCAGGACGGCGAGCTGCTCGGCCGTATCCGCAGTATCCGTAAAAAATTCGCCCAGGACATGGGCTTCCTGCCGCCGGTGGTACACATCCGCGACAATATGGACCTGCCGCCCGCGCGCTATCGCATCCTGATGAAAGGCGTTGAAATTGGCAGCGGTGATGCCTATCCGGGCCGCTGGCTGGCGATTAACCCCGGCACCGCCGCAGGCACGCTGCCGGGCGAGCAAACCATCGATCCGGCCTTTGGTCTGACCGCGATCTGGATTGAAAGCGCGCTGAAAGAGCAGGCGCAGATCCAGGGTTACACGGTTGTTGAAGCCAGTACCGTGGTGGCAACCCACCTTAACCACCTGATTGGGCAATTCTCGGCGGAGCTGTTTGGCCGTCAGGAAGCGCAGCAGCTTCTGGACCGCGTCACGCAGGAGATGCCGAAGCTAACGGAAGATCTGGTCCCCGGCGTGCTGACCTTAACCACGCTGCATAAGGTGCTGCAAAACCTGCTCGACGAGAAGGTGCCGATCCGCGATATGCGCACCATTCTGGAAACCCTTGCCGAGCACGCGCCGATACAAAGCGATCCGCACGAGCTGACGGCGGTGGTGCGCGTGGCGCTGGGACGGGCAATCACCCAGCAGTGGTTCCCGGGAACCGGGGAGGTGCAGGTGATCGGCCTCGATACGCCGCTTGAGCGTCTGCTGCTGCAGGCTCTGCAGGGTGGGGGCGGCCTGGAGCCGGGCCTGGCGGATCGCCTGCTGGCGCAAACCCAGGAGGCGCTGGCGCGTCAGGAGATGCTCGGCGCGCCGCCGGTGCTGCTGGTGAACCACGCGCTGCGTCCGCTGCTGTCCCGCTTCCTGCGCCGCAGCCTGAGCCAGCTGGTCGTGCTGTCGAATCTGGAGCTGTCGGATAACCGTCATATCCGCATGACCGCGACGATTGGAGGAAAATAATGCGTAAATGGCTTTGGCTGCTGTTCTTCCCGCTGGTGGCACAGGCTGCCGGGGGAGGCGCCTGGCAGGCGAGCAGCATGGGGGTGACCCTCAGCAACCGCGGTGTTGCCATGTCGTCTAACCCGCTGGCGCCTGCTGAAGAGGTTTCCGGTCTGATGGGCCTGGTGGTCTGGAACTACCGGCTGATTGGCCCAACGCCAGCGGGCCTGCGGGTGCGCCTCTGCTCTCAGACGCGCTGCACGGAAATCGACGGCGAAAATGGAACAACGCAGGCGTTCAACGGCGTGCCGGCTATTGAACCTTTGCGTTTCATCTGGGAAGTGCCGGGCGGGGGACGTTTGATCCCGGCGCTGAAGGTGCAGAGTAATTCTGTCATCGTGAACTACCGCTGACGGTTGAATTGTCAGGACTGCAAAAAAACAAAACCCGGCGATTGCCGGGTTTTTGTATTACATACGTTCTACGGTTTCGATACCCAGAGTATCCAGACCCAGCTTCAGGGTCTTCGCCGTCAGCTGCGCCAGCTTCAGGCGGCTGTTGCGGACCGATTCATTCTCCGCAGAGAGAATAGGGCAGTGCTCGTAGAAGCCGGAGAACAGACCCGCCAGATCGTACAGGTAAGCACACATCACGTGCGGCGTGCCGTCACGCGCGACCACGGTCAGCGTCTCTTCGAACTGCAGCAGACGCGCCGCCAGCTGCGCTTCACGATCTTCCGTGATGGTCACGGTGGCATTC
This sequence comes from Enterobacter cloacae complex sp. IR53041, assembly GCF_049238285.1. NCBI lineage: Bacteria > Pseudomonadati > Pseudomonadota > Gammaproteobacteria > Enterobacterales > Enterobacteriaceae > Enterobacter > Enterobacter cloacae complex sp. IR53041. Next base: position 44,643 of record NZ_JBMKHB010000017.1, read on the forward strand.
GCCAGCACGCTTTCGTCGATATTGGCTTTGCGGAAGACCGACAGCACGCGGGTGTAAGCGTACTGCATGTACGGCGCCGTGTTGCCCTCAAACGCCAGCATGTTATCCCAGTCGAAGATGTAGTCGGTGGTACGGTTCTTGGACAGGTCCGCGTATTTCACCGCGCCGATACCCACGGCGTTCGCCAGTTTTTCCAGCTCGTCGGCCGGCATGTCCGGATTCTTCTCGGCCACCAGACGACGGGCGCGTTCCAGCGCTTCGTCCAGCAGGTCGGAGAGCTTCACGGTCCCGCCCGCACGGGTTTTGAACGGCTTGCCGTCTTTACCCAGCATCATGCCGAACATGTGGTGTTCCAGCGGAACGCTGTCCGGTACGTACCCGGCTTTACGCACGATGGTCCACGCCTGCATCAGGTGCTGGTGCTGACGGGAGTCGATGTAGTACAGCACGCGGTCGGCGTGCAGCGTTTCGTAACGGTATTTCGCGCAGGCAATGTCGGTCGTGGTGTAGAGGTAGCCGCCATCCTTTTTCTGGATGATCACGCCCATCGGTTCGCCTTCCTTGTTTTTGTACTCATCAAGGAACACCACCGTTGCGCCTTCGCTCTCAACCGCCAGGTTTTTCGCTTTCAGGTCCGCCACAATGCCGGGCAGCATTGGGTTATACAGGCTTTCACCCATCACGTCGTCACGGGTCAGGGTGACGTTCAGACGGTTATAGGTAAGCTGGTTCTGCGACATGGTGATGTCAACCAGCTTGCGCCACATCTCGAGGAAGTATTGATCGCCGCCCTGCAGTTTTACCACGTAGCTGCGCGCGCGCTCGGCAAAGGCTTCATCTTCGTCATAGTGCTTTTTGGCTTCGCGATAGAACCCTTCCAGGTCCGCCAGCGCCATTTCGCCCGCATTTTCCTGCTGCTGTTTTTCCAGGTAAGCAATCAGCATCCCGAACTGGGTACCCCAGTCGCCCACGTGGTTCGCGCGGATCACCTTGTGACCGAGGAACTCGAGCGTACGCACCGCGGCATCACCGATGATGGTGGAGCGCAGGTGGCCAACGTGCATCTCTTTCGCCACGTTCGGGGCAGAGTAGTCGATCACGACGGTCTGCGCTTCCGGCTGGGAAACACCCAGACGATCGGATTTCAGCGCCGCGTCAACGTGGCTTGCCAGGAAGGCAGGCTCAAGGAAGATGTTGATAAAGCCCGGGCCGGCGATTTCGGTTTTGCTGGCAATGCCGGCGAGATCCAGATGCGTCAGTACCTGCTCAGCGAGCTGTCGCGGCGGCATACCCAGTTTTTTAGCCACTGCCATCACGCCATTAGCCTGATAGTCGCCAAACTGTACTTTTGCTGACTGACGAACCTGCGGTTCGCAATCCGCAGGCGCGCCTGCGGCAATCAGTGCCTGACTGACTTTTTCGGAGAGAAGAGCCTGAATATTCACCTGGATACCTTACTTTTTTGATGCGGGCTCACAACCACCCGCGCCAGTTAGAGAATTTAGGGCGGGAGTATACTGCAAATGCCTTCTGCCGTCAGCATCGCGGGGCCTGAAGATCGCTCAGAATCCAGGCTAAGAAGGTGTGCATAAACATGCAGTCGTAAAAAGCCGGATTCTGCGGTTGGTCAAAACAGAGCAACAGAGTAAATTAGCGGCTTTGCGACACGAAAAGAGAGTGACTTATGGCGAACTGGCAATCCATTGACGAACTGCATGATATTTCCGCAGATTTACCGCGCTTCACCCAGGCGTTCACAGAACTTGCCACCCGTCTCGGCCTGGATATCGCGCCGCTCGAGGCCGATCACATCTCTTTGCGCTGCCATCAGAATGCTACCGCAGAGCGCTGGCGTCGCGGATTTGAACAGTGCGGCGAGTTACTGTCCGAGAATATCATTAACGGTCGCCCCATCTGCCTGTTCAGGCTGCGTGAGCCGGTGAACGTGGCCCACTGGCAATTCACCGTGGTTGAACTGCCGTGGCCGGGCGAGAAGCGCTATCCGCACGAAGGGTGGGAGCACATTGAAATTGTCCTGCCGGGTGAGCCGGAAACATTAAACGCGCGCGCGCTGGCCCTGTTAGCTGACGAAGGCTTAAGCCAGCCGGGGATTTTTGTGAAGACCAGTTCGCCCAAAGGCGAACGCGAGCGGTTACCCAACCCGACGCTGGCCGTCACGGACGGGCAGGTCACGGTGAAGTTTCATCCCTGGACCATTGAGCAGATCGTTGCCAGTGAGGCGCAAGAGATGTGAGTTCCCGCCGGGACTGAAAACAGACGGCGTGTCATGATGGTGCGTTTGGTGGAATTTAAGGAGGATTACATGGCGCTGCTGGAGATTTGCTGTTACAGCGTGGAGTGTGCCGTCACCGCGCAAAATTACGGGGCTGACCGCATTGAACTGTGTGCGGCACCCAAAGAGGGCGGGCTGACGCCTTCTTACGGCGTGCTGAAGGCTGCCCGTCAGGCCGTCACGATTCCCGTTCACCCGATTATTCGTCCACGCGGCGGTGATTTTTGTTACACGGCGGGCGAGTTCGGTGCCATGCTTGATGATATCGCCCTCGTGCACGACCTGGGGTTCCCCGGGCTGGTCACCGGCCTGCTGGATGAAGACGGCAATATCGACCTCCCGCGCATGCGTCAGGTCATGAGCGCCGCGCAGGGGCTCGCCGTCACTTTTCATCGCGCATTTGATATGTGTAGAGATCCGCTTCAGGCCTTTGAAACGCTTGGAGAACTTGGCGTGGCGCGCATTCTGACATCGGGTCAACAGCCGTCCGCTGAAAAAGGACTGCAATTAATTACGGAACTAAAAGCACATTCCGGTGTTCCAATAATAATGGCGGGTGCGGGAGTCCGTGCCAGCAATCTGGAACGGTTTTTAAACGCCGGGGTAGAAGAGCTGCACAGCTCGGCAGGCAAATGGATGCCGTCACCCATGCGTTATCGCAATACAGGATTGTCAATGTCGACGGATGCTGAAGCGGATGAGTATTCACGCTACGGCGTAGAGGGAGAGTCGGTTGCGGAAATGAAGTCGCTGATTGAGCGCCATCACGTGTAGCAACGTACCGATTTTTACCGCGCATCATGTCGCCCAATATGATGCTTGCTTGTACCAGGCCCCTGCAAATTACACAGGGGCCTTTTTTTCTCCTGCGCCCGGTAGCGCTTCGCTTACCGGACCTGGGAAATCGGGAGTAGGCCGGGTAAGGCGCAGCCGCCACCCGGCTAACAGGCTACGGCTTCGTCGCAATCAACACCGCTCGCATCGGGGCCGGATAGCCTTCAATGGTTTTGCTGTGATCGGCCGGGTCGAGGAACTGCTCCAGCGATTCGGTGATCATCCACTCGGTCCGGCGCTGCTCTTCGATAGAGGTCACGCTGACATCGGCAATTCGCACATCCACAAATCCGCATTTCTCCAGCCAGTTCTTCAGAGCCAGCGCGGAAGGGATGAAGTAAACGTTGCGCATCTGCGCGTAGCGATCGCCCGGTACCAGAACGGCATGTTCATCGCCTTCGATCACCAGCGTTTCCAGCACCAGCTCGCCGCCGCTGACCAGCTGATCTTTCAGTTGCCACAGGTGCTCCAGTGGGGAACGGCGGTGATACAACACGCCCATGGAGAACACGGTATCAAAGGCTTTCAGTGCGGGCAGCTGCTCAATACCCAGCGGCAGCAGGTGCGCGCGCTGGTCGTTACCCAGCAGCTTACGTACCGCTTCAAACTGACACAGGAACAGCTGCATCGGGTCGATACCGACCACCAGATGCGCGCCCGCGCCAATCATGCGCCACATGTGATAGCCGCTACCGCAGCCCACGTCCAGAATGGTGCGCCCGGTCAGGTCGGAAAGGTGCGGCAGAACGCGATCCCATTTCCAGTCTGAGCGCCATTCGGTATTGATGTTCACGCCGTACAGCGAGAACGGCCCTTTACGCCACGGCATCAGGTTGCGCATCAGCGTTTCGATACGGTTGATCTGCCCTGGCGGAAGCGGTTCTTCACTCTCTGCGGTGACGCTGTGCAGGAGATCCAGACGATGCGGGGTCAGTTCCGGCAGAAACTCCACCGCATTTGACCACTGCTTTAACAGACCGTGCTGCTGATCCCGCTGCCAGGCGGCAATCTGCGCAGGCAGCGTCTCCAGCCAGTGGGAGAGGTGATTTTTGGCAATCAGCTGATAGAAGTTGCTGAACGCGATCATGCGGGTTTCCCCGCTTTCAGCGCCACCAGAGACCCAAAGTTGAAGCACTGGAACCACAGTTCGCTATGCTCAAATCCGGCCTGACGCAGGCGCGCCTTATGGGTTTCTACGGAGTCCGTCAGCATCACGTTTTCGAGCATGCTGCGCTTCTGGCTGATCTCCAGCTCGCTGTAGCCGTTCGCCCGTTTGAAATCGTGGTGCATATTGAACAGCAGCTCGCCAACCTCGGCATCTTCGAAGCTGAATTTCTCCGAGAGCACCAGCGCGCCGCCAGGATTCAGCCCCTGATAGATTTTGTCCAGCAGCAGCTGGCGGTCTTCCGGCACCAGGAACTGCAGGGTGAAATTCAGCACCACCATCGAGGCGTTTTGGATCTCGATCTCACGGATATCGCCTTCCACCACGTCAACCGGAACAGGGGCTTTGTAGGCGTCAATATGGCGACGGCAGCGTTCCACCATGGCCGGAGAGTTATCCACGGCAATGATTCGGCAGCCTTCGTGATGAACGTTACGACGTACCGACAGCGTTGCCGCGCCGAGCGAGCAGCCCAGGTCATAGACCTGCGTGCCGGGATGAACGAAGCGCTCAGCCAGCATGCCGATCATAGAGATAATATTGGAATAACCGGGAACAGAGCGCTGGATCATATCCGGGAAGACTTCGGCTACCCGTTCATCGAAGGTCCAGTCGCCCAGGCTGGCGATAGGCGCGGAAAAAAGCGTGTCGCGATCTGACATAACGTAAAAATCCGGGAAAAATAAAGTGGCGTATTGTGCGCTAATGGAGGGAGAAAACCAACTCCCACGGCATATACCACAGGTTAGCCAGCACCATCAGCAAAAGCGAACACCAGGTTGCACTCATGCCGGAACGACGCCAGCGGATTAAGCGGTGGTGAAAGCCGTAATAATGCATCAGGCGGCCAGCGATAAGCAGCAGGCCACAGATGTGCACCATCCAGGTTTCTGCGCCATTCATCTCCATAAACAGCAGCAGGATGAGGGCCGCGGGGATGTATTCGACCGCATTGCCGTGAATGCGGATAGCGCTTTGCAGCTCGGAAAATCCGCCGTCACCGTAAGAAACGCGGTAGAGCGTTCTGAGGCGCACAACGTCAAATGAAAACTTAATCAGCAGTAATGCACCTAACACCGCGTACAGCGCGCTGACCATACAAACTCCCTGTTTTTGGCAGATGGCACTTCCCTATGATAGGGGGTGATATCAGAAAAGAGAAGATTGTTGTGGGATGGAAGGGGCGCTGCCCACGGATGGCACCGCAGCCTGCAAGGCCTGCCACAGAGCATCGACCAGTTCAGGGGCCTGGGCAATATCCGGCGTGTGCAAAAAGAGATACGGCGTGGTGGTGTGTTCCCACGAGGCCAGTTTTTCCAGCCAGACGGCGAACATTGCCTGGTTTTGCGGCATTTTATCGCTGCCGATAAACCTGACCATTGGGTTCTTCGCGGTCACGATGGCGTGGACCGGCACTTTCGGTTTTTTACGCTGAGCTTCAATGATGGCCTCGTTATGCGGTATCGCGCTGTGCACCGGACGGCTATCGAGGATCACACGGTTAACGGAACGCTCAAGCAGGCCGCGGTTGAGCGCTTTTTCCGCTTCGCCTTTCGCAAAGAAGTCCTGGTGTCGAACCTCCACGCCGTAGGTAAATTCCCGGGGCAGGGCATCCAGGAACTGCCAGAGCGCAGGCAGGTCGCGCGGAGCAAACGTGGCCGGAAGCTGCAGCCAGTACTGGCCGATGCGGTTTGCCAGAGGCGCCATCCGGCCAAAGAATTCGTCGGTCAACTCACCGCAGTTTCGCAGCGCGGCCTGGTGAGAAATGGTCGCCGGAAACTTGAAGCAGAAGCGGAAGTCGTCGGTTGTTTGCTCCCGCCAGCGCGCAACAATCTCGGCTTTAGGGAGCGCATACAGGGTGGTATTACCCTCGACGCAGTTGAAGTGTCGGGCATACTCCTCAAGGCTGGTGATGCCCAGACGCACCCATTTCGGGTGCGACCACTGGGGCAGGCCCACATACATCATAACGCGCTAAGGATCTCGTCCGTGCTGCGCACGCGACCGATGCGCGGGAAGATGTGCGTCATGCTGCCCTGGTGCTGTTCCGCCGAGGCCGCGCTACACGCATCTTCGGCAATCACCAGATTAAAGCCCAGCTCCCACGCGTTGCGGGCAGTCGACTCCACGCCGATGTTGGTGGAAATGCCGCACAGGATGATCGTGTCAATGCCGCGACGGCGGAGCTGCAGCTCGAGATCGGTCCCGTAGAAGGCGCCCCACTGGCGTTTGGTCACTTCAATATCGCCGTCGCGTTTGCCGAGTGAGGCCGGGTACGTCCACCAGTTTTCAGGCAGGGCGCGTGTAGGGGCCTGGGCATCAACGGGCTGTTTTAACGCTTCGGCGTAATCCGCAGACCAGCCGACGCGCACCATGACAACAGGCGCACCGCTGGCACGGCATTTTTCCGCCAGGCGGGCGGCGCGGCTGACCACATCGTCCGCGGTGTGCGGGCCACCGGCGAAGGGCAAAATGCCTTCCTGTAAATCAATCACCACAAGCGCGGTTTTGCTGGCATCAAGGGTTAACATCGTTACTCCCGTTAAATGAATCACTTCCACACACCATACGACGCGATGGCCTGTTATTGGTCGCATAATTTTGTTAATTTTTGTGAGAATGCGCAATAAGAGTGCAGCAAACGACCGCCTGGCCGTGGTTCGCTCTTATCGTCCGGCGGAATTTCCAGTATAATAGCCGCCTTTTTTCATCCAGTTGTGACATACAGAAAGCTGCGACATAGTAGCCTGCATACCAGGCGACATTTAGCCTGCGGCTAATTAAGGGATATCTCATGCGTACAGAATATTGCGGGCAGCTGCGTCAGTCCCACGTCGGACAGCAGGTCACCCTGTGTGGTTGGGTCAATCGTCGTCGTGATCTTGGTAGCCTTATCTTCATCGATATGCGCGACCGCGAAGGTATCGTTCAGGTGTTCTTTGATCCGGATCGCGCAGATGCGTTGAAGCTGGCCTCTGAGCTGCGTAATGAGTTCTGCATTCAGGTCACCGGCACCGTGCGTGCGCGTGACGAGAAAAACGTTAACGCCGACATGGCGACGGGTGCCATTGAAGTGCTGGCGTCCGATCTGACGATCATCAACCGTGCTGAAGCGCTGCCGCTGGACTCCAACCACGTCAACACTGAAGAAGCGCGTCTGAAATACCGCTATCTGGATCTGCGTCGTCCGGAGATGGCTCAGCGCCTGAAAACCCGTGCGAAAATCACCAGCCTGGTGCGTCGCTTTATGGATGACCACGGTTTCCTCGATATCGAAACCCCGATGCTGACCAAAGCCACGCCGGAAGGCGCGCGCGATTACCTGGTGCCATCCCGCGTCCATAAAGGCAAATTCTACGCGCTGCCGCAGTCTCCACAGCTGTTCAAACAGCTGCTGATGATGTCCGGCTTCGATCGCTACTATCAGATCGTGAAATGCTTCCGCGACGAAGACCTGCGTGCTGACCGCCAGCCTGAATTTACCCAGATCGATGTGGAAACCTCCTTCATGACCGCCGAGCAGGTGCGTGAAGTGATGGAAGCCCTGGTACGTAGCCTGTGGAATGACGTGAAAGGCGTTGAGCTGGGCGATTTCCCAATCATGACCTTCGCGGAAGCCGAGCGTCGCTACGGCTCTGACAAACCCGACCTGCGTAACCCGATGGAGCTGGTGGACGTAGCTGATCTGGTTAAAAACGTGGAGTTCGCGGTCTTCGCGGGTCCGGCTAACGACGCCAAAGGCCGCGTGGCCGCGCTGCGTGTACCGGGCGGAGCGGCTCTGAGCCGTAAGCAGATCGACGACTACGGCAACTTCATCAAGATCTACGGCGCGAAAGGTCTGGCCTATATTAAAGTGACCGAGCGTGCGAAGGGGCTGGAAGGTATCACCAGCCCGGTTGCGAAATTCCTGAACGCGGACATCGTGGAAGCGATCCTGGAGCGCACCGGCGCGCAGGACGGCGACATGATCTTCTTTGGTGCAGATAACAAGAAAGTCGTTGCGGATGCGATGGGCGCGCTGCGTCTGAAGCTCGGTAAAGACCTGAATCTGACCGACGAGAGCAAATGGGCGCCGCTGTGGGTTATCGACTTCCCAATGTTTGAAGACGACGGTGAAGGCGGCCTGACCGCGATGCACCACCCGTTCACCTCGCCGAAAGACATGACGGCCGCCGAGCTGAAAGCGGCACCGGAAGAGGCCGTCGCCAACGCCTACGATATGGTCATCAACGGCTACGAAGTGGGCGGTGGTTCCGTGCGTATTCACAGCGGTGAAATGCAGCAGACCGTGTTCGGCATCCTGGGCATCAACGAGCAGGAGCAGCGCGAGAAATTCGGCTTCCTGCTGGACGCGCTGAAATACGGTACGCCTCCGCACGCGGGTCTGGCCTTCGGTCTTGACCGTCTGACCATGCTGCTGACCGGCACCGATAACATCCGTGATGTTATCGCTTTCCCGAAAACCACTGCTGCAGCGTGTCTGATGACCGAAGCGCCAAGCTTTGCCAACCCGGCCGCACTGGCTGAGCTGGGCATTGAGGTGGTGAAGAAGGAAGAGAAAAACTGATATGACATATAAGCTCCCCGTTTCGGTCCTGGTGGTCATTTATGCAGAAGACACGAAGCGGGTGCTGATGTTGCAGCGGCGCGATGACCCTGAATTCTGGCAGTCGGTTACCGGCAGTCTGGAAGAGGGGGAAACCGCGCCGCAGGCCGCCGCGCGTGAAGTAAAGGAAGAGGTCGCCATTGACGTTGCCCGCGAGCAACTGACCCTGAAGGACTGTCAGCGCACGGTGGAGTTCGAAATTTTTAGCCATTTACGTCATCGCTACGCGCCGGGTACCGAGCGCAATACGGAGTCCTGGTTCTGTCTCGCGCTCCCCCATGAACGGGAGATCGTGTTTACCGAACACCTGACCTACCGCTGGGTGAATGCGGCGGATGCCGCCGCACTGACCAAGTCGTGGAGCAACCGGCAGGCGATTGAAGAATTTGTAATTAACGCTGCCTGAAAAGGCGCGCTCTTTGAGGATATTTTTATGGCAGGTCATAGTAAGTGGGCCAACACCAAACACCGCAAAGCGGCACAGGATGCCAAGCGCGGTAAGATCTTTACCAAAATCATTCGCGAGCTGGTGACGGCAGCGCGTCTGGGCGGCGGCGACCCGGCGTCTAACCCGCGTCTGCGTGCGGCGGTGGATAAAGCGCTGTCTAACAACATGACGCGTGACACCCTGAACCGTGCTATCGCACGTGGCGTGGGCGGTGATGAAGACGCGAACATGGAAACCATCATTTATGAAGGTTACGGTCCAGGCGGTACGGCGGTGATGGTTGAGTGCCTGTCCGACAACCGTAACCGTACCGTTGCGGAAGTGCGCCACGCGTTCACCAAAACCGGTGGCAACCTGGGCACTGACGGTTCCGTTGCTTACCTGTTCAGCAAAAAAGGCGTCATCTCCTTCGAGAAAGGCGACGAAGATGCGATCATGGAAGCGGCGCTGGAAGCCGGTGCGGAAGACGTAGTGACCTTCGACGACGGCGCTATCGACGTTTATACCGCCTGGGAAGAGATGGGTGCCGTGCGCGATGCGCTGGAAGCGGCGGGCCTGAAAGCGGACAACGCTGAAGTCTCCATGATCCCGTCCACCAAAGCGGACATGGATGCAGAAACGGCACCAAAACTGCTGCGTCTGATCGACATGCTCGAAGACTGCGACGACGTGCAGGAAGTGTACCACAACGGTGAAATCTCTGATGAGGTTGCAGCGACTCTCTGATGAGAGCGTGTAAACCCGTTACAGGAGATGCGTGATGTCGATTATTCTCGGGATTGACCCAGGCTCACGCGTCACCGGTTATGGCGTTATCCGTCAGGTGGGACGCCAGTTAACCTACCTGGGCAGTGGCTGTATTCGCACCAAAGTGGACGATCTGCCGTCGCGCCTGAAGCTCATCTATGCGGGCGTGTCGGAGATCATCACCCAGTTTCAGCCGGACTATTTCGCCATCGAGCAGGTCTTTATGGCGAAAAATGCCGATTCGGCGCTAAAGCTCGGTCAGGCGCGCGGGGTGGCCATTGTCGCTGCGGTGAACCAGGATTTGCCGGTATTCGAATACGCGGCAAGGCAGGTTAAGCAAACGGTGGTGGGCATCGGTAGCGCGGAGAAAAGTCAGGTGCAGCACATGGTGCGGACCCTGCTCAAGCTCCCTGCGAACCCACAGGCCGACGCCGCCGATGCGCTGGCGATTGCGATTACCCACTGTCACGTCAGCCAGAACGCGATGCAAATGAGCGAATCGCGGCTCAATCTGGCGCGAGGCAGGTTACGATAATGACAAATCAGGCTGGATGTTTATCCAGCCTTTTTTTATTATGTCGGCAGTTAATTTCTTCCAGAACGCAGGAGCGTCACGTGATAGGCAGACTCAGAGGCATCATCATTGAAAAACAACCCCCGTTAGTGCTGCTGGAAGTGGGTGGCGTGGGCTATGAAGTCCATATGCCGATGACCTGCTTCTACGAGCTGCCGGACGCGGGCAAAGAGGCGATTGTCTTTACCCAGTTTGTGGTGCGTGAAGATGCTCAGCTGCTGTACGGCTTCAACAACAAACAGGAACGCACCCTGTTCCGCGAGCTGATTAAAACCAACGGCGTCGGGCCGAAGCTGGCGCTGGCGATCTTATCCGGCATGTCTGCACCACAGTTTGTGAATGCCGTTGAGCGTGAAGATCCTGCGGCGCTGATTAAGCTTCCTGGCATCGGTAAGAAAACGGCAGAGCGCCTGATTGTCGAGATGAAAGACCGCTTTAAAGGCCTGCATGGCGATCTCTTCACGCCGGCGGCCGATCTGGTACTGACCTCGCCAGGTGCGCCTGCGGCGGATGATGACGCGGAGCAGGAAGCGGTTGCCGCGCTGGTGGCACTGGGCTATAAACCTCAGGAGGCCAGCCGCATGGTAAGTAAAATTGCCAAACCGGACGCCAGCAGTGAAACCCTGATTCGTGAAGCGCTGCGCGCTGCATTGTGAGGTAAAGGATGATTGAAGCAGACCGCCTGGTTTCGGCAGGCACTGTTCAGGCAGAGGATGTGGTGGATCGCGCGATTCGCCCAAAACTGCTTGATGAGTACATTGGCCAGCCGCAGGTTCGTTCCCAGATGGAGATTTTTATCCAGGCGGCAAAACTGCGCGGCGATGCGCTCGATCACCTGCTGATTTTTGGCCCGCCGGGTTTAGGCAAAACCACGCTGGCGAACATCGTTGCTAATGAAATGGGCGTGAACCTGCGCACCACCTCCGGCCCGGTGCTGGAGAAGGCGGGCGATTTGGCGGCCATGCTGACCAACCTCGAACCGCATGACGTGCTGTTTATCGATGAGATCCACCGCCTGTCACCGGTGGTGGAAGAGGTGCTCTATCCGGCGATGGAAGATTATCAGCTGGATATCATGATCGGTGAAGGTCCGGCTGCGCGCTCCATCAAAATCGATCTGCCGCCGTTTACCCTGATTGGCGCAACGACGCGAGCCGGGTCGTTGACCTCTCCACTGCGCGACCGCTTCGGTATCGTGCAGCGTCTGGAGTTTTACCAGGTGGCCGATCTCCAGCACATCGTTGGCCGCAGCGCCCGCTATATGGGGCTGGAGATGAGCGAAGAGGGGGCGTTTGAAGTGGCGAAGCGTTCCCGCGGTACGCCGCGTATCGCCAACCGCCTGCTACGCCGCGTGCGTGACTTTGCTGAGGTGAAGCACAACGGTTCGATCTCCGCTGAGATCGCCGCGCAGGCGCTGGATATGCTGAACGTTGATGCCGAAGGTTTTGACTACATGGACCGCAAGCTGCTGCTGGCGGTGCTGGACAAGTTCTTTGGTGGCCCGGTCGGGCTGGATAACCTGGCGGCAGCAATCGGGGAAGAGCGTGAAACCATTGAGGACGTGCTTGAACCGTATCTGATCCAGCAGGGCTTCCTGCAGCGCACCCCGCGTGGACGTATGGCCACGGTGCGGGCGTGGAATCATTTCGGCATTACGCCACCGGCAATGCCGTAAGCAGCGATAATTTATAGCCCCGGTAAGCGAAGCGCCACCGGGGACATACCCGCTACTGCGCGGTCTTCTTCATCATACTGAAGATAAACAAAACCGCCGCACTCAGCACCACGGACGGCCCCGCAGGCGTGTCATAGAACGCCGAGAAGGTTAGCCCACCCGTTACCGCAATCATCCCGATAATTACGGCGACACCGGCCATCTGCTCAGGCGTACGGGCAAAACGACGCGCCGTAGCCGCAGGGATGATCAGCAGCGACGTAATAATCAGCGCGCCGACAAACTTCATCGCCACGCCAATGGTTAACGCCGTTACCAGCATCAGCAGCAGCTTAACGCGCTGCAGCTTCACGCCATCGACGAACGCCAGATCGGGGCTGACGGTCATCGCCAGCAGGTTACGCCACTGCCAGAGCAGAATCCCGAGCACCACCACAACGCCAATGGCGATAGCGATGAGATCGTCAGGCGTGACGGCCAGCAGGTCACCGAACAGGTAGGCCATCAGATCCACGCGGATATTGGACATCAGGCTGACCACCACCAGGCCCAGCGACAGGGCGCTGTGCGCCATGATGCCAAGCAGGGTATCGATGGCGAGGTGAGGGCGTTTTTCCAGCCAGACCAGACCGGCCGCCAGCAGCAGCGTGACGACAATCACCGCATAGAACGGGTTGACGTTCAGCAGCAGGCCAAAAGCCACGCCCAGCAGGGACGCGTGCGCCAGGGTATCGCCGAAGTAAGACATTCTGCGCCACACCACAAACGAGCCGAGTGGACCCGCGGCGCAGGCAAGCATAATCCCGGCCAGCCAGCCGGGCAGTAACAGTTCAATCATGAGTGTCCATTTCCCCGACGCAGAACGATTCGTCCCTGCAAATCATGGCGGTGATTATGATGATGGCGATAGATGCCGAGCTGTTCAGCGCCGCGAGGGCCGAACATGGAGATAAATTCCGGGTGCATGGAGACCACTTCTGGCGTGCCGGAGCAGCAGATATGGTGGTTGAGACACAGCACTTCATCAGTTTTTGCCATCACCAGATGCAGGTCGTGGGATACCATCAGTACCGCGCAGTTCAGTTCCTGACGCAGCTGGTCAATAAGATCGTATAGCGCGACCTGGCCGTTGACGTCGACCCCCTGCGTCGGCTCATCCAGCACCAGCAGCTGCGGGCTGCTGAGCAACGCACGGGCAAGTAATACGCGCTGCGTTTCACCGCCGGACAGTTTTTGCAGCGGCGCATCGACAAGATGGCCTGCCTGCACGCGCTTCAGCGCCGGGAGAATATCGGCTTTACGCGTGCCGGGGCGCAGGCGCAGGAAACGGCTCACCGTCAGCGGCAGCGTGGCGTCAAGGTGCAGTTTTTGCGGCACATAGCCGATACGCAATTTTTCCTCACGCTTGATCACGCCTTCATCGGGTGCGACCAGACCCAGCACCACGCGAACCAGGGTGGATTTGCCTGCGCCATTGGGGCCGAGCAGCGTCAGAATTTTGCCGGGCTTCAGATCGAGCGACACGTCAGAGAGGACGCGGCGCTGGCCAAATGAGACCGAAATATTTTCAAGAGAAACCAATGTCGTCATGTCATTTTAAGCTTGAAGAAGTCAACGAATGTTATAATATCACATTCCACGCATTCACTACGATGATTAGTCGCATTATGTTACATAAAAATACGCTTCTTTTCGCAGCATTATCCGCTGCCCTTTGGGGCACAACCGCACAAGATGTTAACGCTGCGGTTGTCGCTTCGCTTAAACCACTCGGGTTTATCGCGTCAGCCATTGCTGACGGAGTAACAGAAACCCAGGTTCTGCTCCCGGATGGTGCATCCGAGCATGACTACTCCCTGCGCCCTTCAGACGTAAAACGCTTACAAAACGCGGACTTAGTTGTCTGGATTGGTCCGGAAATGGAAGCGTTTATGCAGAAGTCAGCAAAACAGGTGGCGGGCGAAAAACAGGTCGCGATTGCCGCCCTCCCAGGCGTGAAACCGTTACTCATGAAAGGGACGGATGACGACGGCGATGAACATGACCATCATGCTGCCGACGGTGAAAAAGGTGATGGAGATCACCATCACGGCGAGTACAACATGCATCTTTGGTTATCCCCAGAGATAGCGCGGCTTTCAGCGGTTGCAATCCATGACAAATTAGTGGAACTTATGCCGCAAAGTCGAGCCAAACTAGACGCCAACCTGAAAGATTTTGAGGCACAATTAGCCGCAACCGATAAGCAGGTAGGTAATGAGCTCGCACCGTTGAAAGGAAAAGGGTATTTCGTTTTTCATGACGCCTACGGCTATTACGAAAAACACTACGGTTTGACCCCGCTGGGGCACTTTACCGTCAACCCTGAAATTCAACCTGGTGCGCAGCGTTTACATGAAATCAGAACACAGCTGGTTGAGCAAAAAGCGACATGCGTTTTTGCTGAGCCACAGTTCAGGCCAGCGGTCGTAGAAGCCGTGGCCAGGGGGACATCCGTGCGCATGGGGACCCTTGACCCGCTAGGAACGAATATCCAGTTGAGCAAAGCGAGCTATTCGCAGTTCCTCAGCCAACTGGCGAACCAGTATGCGAGCTGCCTGAAAGGAGATTAACGAGGAAGTGAATACGTGCAACAGATAGCCCGCTCTGTCGCCCTGGCATTTAACAATCTGCCTCGACCCCACCGCGTCATGCTGGGGTCGCTTACAGTACTCACCTTAGCGGTCGCCGTCTGGCGGCCCTATGTTTACCACCCGAGTTCTGCCCCTATCATCAAAACCATCGAGCTAGAAAAGAGCGAAATCCGCTCTTTGCTGCCTGAAGCCAGTGAGCCTATCGACCAGTCTGCTCAGGAAGATGAAGCCATTCCACAGGATGAACTGGACGATAAAACCGAGAATGAAGCGGGTATCCACGAATATGTAGTTTCTACCGGGGACACGCTGAGCAGCGTGCTGAACCAGTACGGCATCGACATGGGCAATATCAGCCAGCTGGCGGCGGCAGATAAAGATCTTCGCAACCTGAAAATTGGGCAACAGCTCTCCTGGACGTTAACGGCCGATGGCGATCTCCAGCGTCTGACCTGGAAAATGTCCCGCCGTGAAACCCGCACCTACGATCGCACGGCAACCGGTTTCAAAATGACCAGCGAAATGCAGAAGGGCGACTGGGTCAACAGCGTTCTCAAAGGCACCGTGGGCGCAAGCTTTGTCTCCAGCGCGCGCGACGCAGGGTTGACCAGCGCTGAAATCAGTTCGGTGATCAAAGCCATGCAGTGGCAGATGGATTTCCGCAAGCTGAAAAAAGGCGATGAGTTTTCCGTCCTGATGTCCCGCGAAATGCTGGACGGCAAGCGCGAGCAAAGCCAGCTGCTGGGCGTGCGTCTGCGCTCCGAGGGCAAAGATTACTACGCGATCCGTGCCGAAGACGGCAAGTTCTACGACCGCACCGGTACGGGCCTTGCAAAGGGCTTCCTGCGCTTCCCGACGGCGAAACAGTTCCGCGTCTCCTCCAACTTTAACCCGCGTCGTCTGAACCCGGTCACCGGACGCGTCGCACCGCACCGTGGCGTTGACTTTGCTATGCCGCAGGGCACACCGGTACTCGCGGTTGGGGATGGCGAAGTGGTGGTGGCCAAACGTAGCGGCGCAGCCGGATATTATGTTGCGGTACGACATGGTCGCACGTATACGACCCGCTATATGCACCTGCGTAAGCTGCTGGTTAAACCAGGACAGAAGGTGAAGCGTGGTGACCGCATTGCGATCTCCGGTAATACCGGTCGCTCTACCGGCCCGCACCTGCACTACGAAGTGTGGATCAACCAGCAAGCCGTGAACCCGCTGACGGCAAAACTGCCGCGCACCGAAGGCCTGACGGGTAAAGATCGTACGGATTACCTGGCGCAGGTGAAAGAGGTGTTGCCGCAGCTGAGCTTAGACTAAGCCCTCTGTTTTTGTTAAAAAAGCCGGCGCACCCTGACGCCGGCTTTTTCTTTTGTGCGCGGACGACTGCCTCGCTACACTATCTGAATTAATTTTGCGTCATCAGACCCTGGATCCAGCATGGAAACCCAAAAAAACAATATTGAATACATTCCTGAGTTTGAAAAATCCTTCCGCCATCCGCGCAACTGGGGCGCCTGGCTCGGTGTCTACGCCTTTGCGGGGATAGCGTTGCTGCCGGCTTCCGTCCGCGATCCTGTTCTGGGTAAAATTGGCCGTCTTGCCGGGCGCTTAGGCAAGAGTGCCCGCCGTCGCGCGCAGATCAATCTCTATTACTGTTTTCCTGAAAAGAGCGACGCCGAGCGCGAGGCAATCATTGATGAGATGTATACCACCGCACCGCAGGCCATGGCGATGATGGCAGAGCTGGCGCTGAAAGGGCCGGAGAAAATTGTCGATCGCGTTGACTGGAAAGGGCTGGATATCATTGAGGAGATGCGCCGCAATGACGAGAAAGTCATTTTCCTTGTCCCACACGGCTGGGGCGTTGATATTCCGGCGATGCTAATGGCCTCTCAGGGCCAGAAGATGGCGGCAATGTTCCATAACCAGGGCAATAAAATCTTCGACTTTGTCTGGAATACGGTGCGTCGTCGTTTTGGCGGACGCCTGCATGCGCGCAACGATGGCATTAAGCCGTTCATTCAGTCGGTACGCCAGGGGTACTGGGGCTACTATTTGCCGGATCAGGACCACGGCCCCGAGCACAGCGAGTTTGTCGATTTCTTTGCGACCTATAAAGCGACGCTCCCTGCGATTGGCCGCCTGATGAAAGTGTGTCGTGCCCGCGTGATCCCGCTATTCCCGGTCTACGACGGTAAAACGCATCGCCTGAGCATTGAGGTTCGTCCGCCGATGGACGATCTGCTGACCGCTGACGACCACACCATTGCCCGTCGGATGAACGAAGAGGTGGAGATCCTGGTAGGGCCGCATGCCGAGCAATACACGTGGATCCTGAAGCTGCTTAAAACGCGTAAGCCGGGTGAAAAAGAGCCGTATAAACGCAAAGAGCTTTATCCAACGAAATAAAAAAAGCCCTCTCCATCTGGAGAGGGCTTTTTAACAGAGACGTTATTACTCGACGGTCATAACGCGCGTGGTGTTGGTTGAGCCGATGGTGCTCATCACATCGCCCTGGGTCACAATGACGATATCACCAGAGACCAGATAGCCTTTGTCGCGCAGCAGGTTTACGGCATCGTGCGCCGCGGCCACGCCGTCATTGGTGCTGTCGAAGTGTACCGGCGTCACGCCGCGGTACAGCGCCGTCAGGTTCAGCGTACGTTCGTGACGGGACATGGCGAAGATCGGCAGACCCGAGCTGATACGAGAGGTCATTAGCGCGGTGCGGCCAGATTCGGTCATGGTGATGATCGCGGTAACGCCCTTCAGATGGTTTGCCGCATACATTGCAGACATCGCAATCGCTTCTTCAACGTTGTCGAACTGCACGTCCAGACGGTGTTTAGAGACGTTGATGCTTGGGATCTTTTCAGCACCCAGGCAAACACGTGCCATGGCGGCCACGGTTTCTGCCGGATACTGGCCCGCAGCGGTTTCCGCAGAGAGCATTACCGCATCGGTACCGTCCAGCACGGCGTTGGCCACGTCCATCACTTCTGCACGGGTTGGCATCGGGTTGGTGATCATCGATTCCATCATCTGAGTGGCGGTGATCACCGCGCGGTTCAGTTGACGTGCGCGACGAATCAGGGCTTTCTGAATACCCACCAGCTCAGGGTCGCCGATTTCCACACCCAGGTCGCCACGCGCAACCATCACCACGTCAGAGGCAAGGATCACGTCGTCCATAGCATCCTGATCGCAAACGGCTTCCGCACGCTCAACTTTGGCGACGATTTTGGCATCGCAGCCTGCATCACGCGCCAGACGACGCGCATAGTTCAGATCTTCGCCGCAACGCGGGAAGGAGACAGCCAGGTAGTCAACACCGATCAGCGCAGCAGTCACAATATCCGCTTTATCTTTATCAGTAAGCGCTTCCGCAGAGAGGCCGCCGCCCAGCTTGTTGATGCCTTTATTGTTGGAGAGCGGGCCGCCGACGGTGACTTCGGTGAACACTTTCATGCCCTGAACTTCCAGCACTTTCAGCTGCACGCGACCGTCGTCAAGCAGCAGGATATCGCCAGGTACGACGTCAGCCGGGAGGCCTTTATAGTCGATACCGACTTTCTCTTTATCGCCTTCGCCTTTGCCCAGGTTGGCATCCAGCAGGAATTTGTCGCCGATATTGAGGAAAACTTTACCCTCTTTAAAGGTCGAAACACGGATTTTAGGACCCTGCAAATCGCCGAGGATCGCAACGTGACGGCCCAGTTTGGCTGCGATTTCACGCACTTTATCGGCACGTAATTTATGGTCTTCTGGCGTACCGTGAGAGAAGTTCATACGCACCACGTTGGCGCCAGCGGCGATAATTTTCTCGAGATTATTATCGCGATCGGTGGCCGGGCCTAAGGTGGTTACGATCTTGGTTCTGCGAAGCCTTCTGGACATGTAATACTCCGTTGACTGAAACAACTTTGGTGTTGCGTGAACATTGAATCGGCCTTCATCTGCTGCAAGGCAGTGGAGAGGGGACCGAATGCCGTAAATCGTTACTTCGTCATTATTCGTGACGTCTTCGTTATCAACTATCGAACATCGCTCTTTATAAGCAATTCTTTATCAAAACGCGATTCCTTCAGCGCTTCCTTGACCCGCTTCAAGTTATCCCGGAATTTTGCCCCCCGGCGTAAGGTAAAACCGGTCGCCAGCACGTCAATCACGGTGAGCTGAGCCAGTCGGGAGACCATTGGCATATAAATGTCGGTGTCTTCCGGCACGTCGAGAGTGATCGCCAGCGTCGCCTCACGGGCCAGCGGTGTGCCCGCCGTGGTCAGCGCAATCACCATGGCATCGTTTTCACGGGCCAGCTGCGCCAGTTCTACCTGACTCTTAGTGCGGCCAGTATGCGAAATCAGTACCACGACGTCATCTTCACTGCAATTCATACAGCTCATGCGTTGCAGGACAATGTCATCGGAATAAATCACCGGGACGTTAAAGCGGAAAAATTTGTTCATGGCGTCATGCGCGACGGCCGCCGACGACCCGAGCCCAAAGAAGGCAATTCGCTTGGCCTGGGTGAGTAAATCCACTGCGCGATTCACGGAACTCATGTCCAGAGACTGACGGACGTGGTCAAGCGAAGCCATGGCCGACTCAAAAATTTTCGCGGTATAGGCATCAACGCTGTCGTCTTCATCCACATTACGATTAACATAAGGGGTGCCGTTAGCCAGACTTTGTGCCAGATGCAGTTTAAAATCAGGAAAGCCGCGCGTTTCCAGGCTGCGGCAGAAACGATTGACCGTGGGTTCGCTAACACCCGCTTCCTGTGCCAGAGCGGCGATGCTTGAATGAATCGCCTGAGCGGGAGAGGCGAGAATGACCTCGGCCACTTTTCGCTCGGATTTGCTAAGGTGTTCCAGTTGAAACTGGATTTTTTCCAGCATGTTCATGTTAACAGGACGCTCATGGGTGTAAACGATTTCATTAATTGATGAAATCGTGATTCGATTTAGCCGATATTACCCCTGTGGCTTCCATTAAGGGTAACAATCGACGAGATAATGTTGTTGTTTTTTTTCATTACTTGATCGATGTCGGGTTTTGCTATGACCCTGTTGCGCAAAGAAACGACGGTTGTTGCGTCATTAAGCCGTCGAAATCATCCGAAGGGTGAAAAATCGCGGTATCGCACGCGACGATAAGCGCTAATGGTTTCGGGAATGACGTAAAAGCAGTACAGTGCATTGTAATAAAATTACAACGATACCTGGCAGAAGTACCAGGTGATCCAACTGAGGAGAATGACATGGCGGTAACGCAAACAGCCCAGGCATGTGACCTGGTCATTTTCGGCGCGAAAGGCGATCTTGCACGCCGAAAATTGCTGCCTTCCCTGTATCAACTGGAGAAAGCGGGCCAAATTCATCCGGATACGCGTATCCTGGGTGTTGGGCGCGCCGACTGGGACAAGGACGCTTATACCAAAGTCGTCCGCGAGGCGCTCGAAACTTTCATGAAGGAAAAAATTGATGAAAGTTTGTGGGATACCCTGAGCGGTCGTCTCGATTTCTGCAACCTTGACGTGAATGACGTCAGCGCGTTCGCTCGCTTGGGCGCGATGCTGGATCAGAAAAACCGTGTCACCATTAACTATTTCGCCATGCCGCCAAGCACCTTCGGCGCCATCTGCAAGGGCCTGGGCGAAGCCAAACTGAACGCCAAACCGGCGCGCGTCGTGATGGAGAAGCCGTTGGGTACGTCCCTGGCAACCTCGCGTGAAATCAACGACCAGGTAGGCGAGTTCTTTGAAGAGTGCCAGGTCTACCGTATCGACCATTATCTCGGTAAAGAGACGGTGCTGAACCTGCTGGCGCTGCGTTTTGCTAACTCCCTGTTTGTAAATAACTGGGACAACCGCACTATCGACCACGTGGAAATCACCGTGGCGGAAGAGGTGGGGATTGAAGGTCGCTGGGGTTACTTTGACCAGGCAGGTCAGATGCGCGACATGATCCAGAACCACCTGCTGCAGATTTTGTGCATGATTGCCATGTCTCCTCCGTCTGATCTGACGGCGGACAGCATCCGTGACGCCAAAGTGAAAGTGCTGAAGTCGCTGCGCCGCATCGACCGCTCCAACGTGCGCGAGAAGACCGTTCGCGGCCAGTACACCGCCGGGTTTGCGCAAGGTAAAAAAGTGCCTGGCTACCTGGAAGAAGAGGGCGCGAACAAGTCCAGCAACACCGAGACGTTCGTGGCCATCCGCGTGGACATCGACGACTGGCGCTGGGCGGGGGTTCCGTTCTACCTGCGCACCGGTAAGCGTCTGCCTGCGAAATGTTCCGAAGTGGTTGTCTACTTTAAGAACCCGGAACTGAACCTGTTCAAAGAGTCCTGGCAGGAGCTGCCGCAGAACAAACTGACCATTCGTCTGCAGCCGGACGAGGGCGTGGACATCCAGATCCTGAACAAAGTGCCGGGCCTGGATCACAAACACAACCTGCAGACCACCAAGCTGGATCTGAGCTACTCCGAAACCTTTAACCAGACGCACCTGGCCGATGCGTACGAGCGTCTGCTGCTGGAAACCATGCGCGGTATCCAGGCGCTGTTCGTGCGTCGCGATGAGGTGGAGGAGGCGTGGAAATGGGTCGACTCCATCACCGAAGCCTGGGCTGCCGATCAGGATGCGCCAAAACCGTATCAGGCGGGCACATGGGGACCTGTCGCGTCGGTGGCAATGATCACCCGTGATGGCCGCTCCTGGAACGAGTTTGAGTAAGATAATCCGCTAGCCCGAAAGTGTTATTTTACCGGTAACATGATCTAACACAGCTCGTGGCACAATTTTCAACTTTTAAGCTCCGCGTGGATTCACCCGCGGAGCTTTTTTTATTACACTGCCGGAAGTGATTTTGCCCCTGAGCTCCGGACAGCAAGCGTTTCAGCGTTGTTAAAAACTGCCAGCGACTTTGTAAACTCCCGAGCCCGGACAGATAAATGAGAGGAGCTTTTATGAATCCGACATTGTTACGCGTAACACAGCGCATTATTGAGCGCTCGAAAGAGACCCGTTCGGCCTACCTCGCCCGGATTGAACAGGCGAAGAGCAACACCGTTCACCGTTCCCAGCTGGCCTGCGGTAACCTGGCGCACGGCTTCGCCGCCTGCCAGCCTGACGATAAAGCGTCGCTGAAAAGCATGTTGCGTAACAATATCGCCATCATTACCGCCTATAACGATATGCTCTCCGCGCACCAGCCCTATGAGGTTTACCCGGATATCATCCGTAAAGCGCTGCACAGCGTGAATGCGGTCGGCCAGGTGGCGGGTGGGGTACCCGCCATGTGCGACGGCGTGACGCAGGGTCAGGACGGTATGGAGCTCTCCCTGCTGAGCCGTGAAGTCATTGCCATGTCCGCGGCGGTGGGCCTGTCACACAACATGTTTGATGGCGCGCTCTATCTCGGCGTGTGCGACAAGATTGTTCCGGGCCTGGTGATGGCCGCGCTGTCGTTTGGTCATCTGCCTGCGATCTTCGTGCCGTCGGGCCCAATGGCAAGCGGCCTGCCGAACAAAGAAAAAGTGCGCATTCGCCAGCTGTACGCGGAAGGAAAAGCAGATCGTCAGGCGCTGCTGGAAGCGGAAGCTGCATCCTACCACGCGCCGGGCACCTGTACGTTCTACGGTACCGCGAACACGAACCAGATGGTGGTGGAGTTTATGGGGATGCAGCTTCCGGGCTCGTCCTTTATCCAGCCGGATGCACCGCTGCGCAAGGCGCTGACCGAGGCCGCGGCCCGTCAGGTCACGCGTCTGACCGGAAACGGCAACGAATGGATGCCGATGGGCAAAATGGTCGACGAAAAAGTTATCGTCAACGGGATTGTCGCGCTGCTGGCCACCGGCGGTTCGACCAACCACACCATGCACCTGGTGGCCATGGCGCGTGCCGCGGGCATTCTGATCAACTGGGATGACTTCTGCGAGATCTCTTCCGTGGTGCCGTTGATGGCGCGCCTGTATCCAAACGGTCCAGCGGACATCAACCACTTCCAGGCCGCAGGCGGCGTACCGCTGCTCATGCGCGAGCTGCTGAAGGGCGGTCTGCTGCATGAAGATGTTAACACCGTAGCGGGCTTTGGCCTGCAGCGCTACACCCAGGAGCCATGGCTGAACAACGGCGAGCTGGACTGGCGCGAAGGGGCGACCGCATCTCTTGATGCGCAGGTTATCGCCACCATCGACAAACCTTTCTCTCCTCACGGTGGCACAAAGGTGCTGAGCGGTAACCTCGGTCGCGCGGTAATGAAGACCTCAGCCGTACCGGAAGAGAATCAGATTATCGAAGCGCCAGCGGTGGTATTTGAAAGCCAGCACGACGTATTACCTGCCTTTGACGCCGGTCTGCTCGACAAAGACTGCGTGGTAGTGGTGCGTCATCAGGGCCCTAAAGCCAACGGGATGCCAGAATTACATAAACTTATGCCACCACTTGGTGTATTATTGGACCGCCGTTTCAAAATTGCACTGGTGACCGATGGACGCCTCTCTGGCGCCTCAGGTAAAGTGCCATCAGCTATCCACGTGACGCCGGAAGCGTACGACGGCGGCCTGCTGGCGAAAGTGCGTGACGGTGACATGATCCGCGTTAACGGTCAGACAGGCGAGTTAACCCTGCTGGTGGATGACGCCGAGCTGGCGGCACGTCAGCCCCATATTCCTGACCTGAGCGCGTCGCGCGTGGGAACAGGACGCGAAATGTTTGGCGCACTGCGTGAGAATCTCTCCGGTGCTGAGCAGGGCGCAACCTGTATTACGTTTTAAGACGACTTGATTTTAACGATCTGGCGAGAGAAGACTCTGATGAAAAACTGGAAAACAAGTGCAGAAGCAATCCTGACCACTGGCCCTGTCGTGCCGGTTATCGTGGTAAACAAGCTGGAGCACGCTGTACCGATGGCGAAAGCGCTGGTTGCGGGCGGCGTTCGCGTTCTGGAAGTGACCCTGCGTACCGCCTGCGCGATGGATGCCATTCGCGCGATTGCCAAAGAAGTGCCGGACGCCATTATCGGTGCGGGTACCGTAACGAACGCAAAACAGCTGGCTGAAGTGACCGAAGCGGGCGCACAGTTTGCCATCAGCCCGGGCCTGACCGAGTCGCTGCTGAAAGCCGCCACCGAAGGTTCCATTCCGCTGATACCGGGCATCAGCACCGTTTCTGAACTGATGCTGGGCATGGACTACGGTCTGAAAGAGTTCAAATTCTTCCCGGCGGAAGCGAACGGCGGTACCAAAGCGCTGCAGGCCATTGCCGGTCCATTCTCTCAGGTACGCTTCTGCCCGACGGGCGGTATCTCTCCTGCCAACTACCGTGACTACCTGGCGCTGAAAAGCGTGCTGTGCATCGGTGGCTCATGGCTGGTTCCGGCGGATGCGCTGGAAGCGGGCGACTGGGATCGCATCACCAAACTGGCTCGCGAAGCGGTAGAAGGCGCGAAGCAGTAAGTCATTCGCCGCATGAAAAACGGGCCTTTCGGCCCGTTTTTTTATCCCGTTACCTTAACGCTTGCTGCGGCCGCTTTCGCTCTCGCCACGGCGTCATCAACGTTATCTCCGGTGGCTAACGCCACGCCAAGACGACGGGTTCCGTCGATCTCCGGCTTGCCGAACAAACGGACCTGCAACCCGGCACCCACCGCCGCGTCGACGTTATCAAACTTAACGTTCTGGCTGGTTAGCTGCGGCAGGATCACCGCCGAGGCGGCCGGGCCGTACTGACGGATACCGCCGACGGGCAGGCCGAGGAAGGCGCGCACGTGCAGGGCGAACTCGGAGAGATCCTGCGAAATCAGCGTGACCATGCCGGTGTCATGCGGGCGAGGGGAGACTTCGCTGAAGATCACCTCATCGCCGCACACAAACAGCTCCACGCCAAACAGGCCATAGCCGCCCAGCGCCAGGACGGTTTTACGGGCGATCGCCTGCGCACGCTCCAGCGCCAGGGCGCTCATCTGCTGCGGCTGCCAGGATTCGCGGTAATCGCCATCTTCCTGGCGGTGGCCAATCGGGTCGCAGAAATGGACGCCGTCAACGGCGCTGACGGTCAGCAGGGTGATCTCGAAATCAAACTTCACCACCCCTTCAACGATCACGCGACCGGCACCGGCGCGGCCACCCTGCTGGGCGTACTCCCACGCCTTGTCCAGCGTGCTGCTGTCGCGGATAAAGCTCTGTCCTTTACCGGAGGAGCTCATCACCGGCTTAACGATGCACGGGTAACCAATCTCCTCAACGGCCTGCAGGAATGCGGCCTTATCGCCAGCAAAACGATAGCTCGACGTGGGCAACCCGAGCTCTTCTGCCGCCAGACGACGAATGCCTTCGCGGTTCATGGTCAGCTTTGCGGCTTTCGCGCAGGGCACCACGCGCTGGCCTTCCTGCTCAAGCGCAATCAGCGTGTCGGTGGCGATGGCTTCAATTTCCGGTACAACGAAATCAGGCTTCTCGCGTGAAATCAGCTCACGAAGGGCATCGCCGTCCAGCATGTTAATCACATAAGAACGATGGGCGACGTGCATGGCGGGTGCATCGGCGTAGCGGTCTACGGCAATGACTTCCACGCCTAAACGCTGGCACTCAATGGCGACCTCTTTTCCCAGCTCGCCCGATCCCAACAGCATCACTCGCGTCGCCGCAGGTCGCAGCGCGGTTCCTAAACGAATCATAACAATCCCCCTGAAAAAGTTGCGGGCAGTATAAACGAAAACGTTTGCGTCTGTCTTGTGCACGGCCAGGTGAGGGGAGAAGAAATTTGCGCTTCTTTAGCCCGCCCAGACATTTCCTGACGCCTGCTCGCTTACGCTGTGGAACATGTTCACCGTTAAGTGAGGGAAACCATGTCTGGCTGGCTAAATCAATTGCAATCACTGTTAGGGCAGAAAACGTCGTCTTCCGGCGAGCGGGATCTCAGCAAACTACTGGTGCCCGGGGCGCTCGGCGGGCTGGCAGGCCTGCTGGTCGCGAATAAATCCTCGCGCAAGCTGCTGGCAAAGTATGGGACAGGCGCGCTGCTGGCCGGTGGGGGCGCCATTGCGGGCACCGTCCTGTGGAATAAATACAAGGACAGGGTCCGGACCGCGCACAGTGATGAACCGCACTACGGCGAGCACACCTCGCCGCTGGATCTGCGTACCGAAAGGCTCATTCTTGCGCTGGTTTTTGCCGCGAAAAGTGACGGACATATCGACGATAAGGAACGGCTGGCGATCGAACAGCAGCTGCGCGAAGCCGGCGTCGAAGAGAAGGGCAGAGCGCTGGTGGCGCAGGCCATCGAACAGCCCCTGGATCCGCAGCGTCTGGCGCAAAGCGTGAAAAATGAGGAAGAGGCGCTTGAACTCTATTTCCTCAGCTGTGCCGCCATCGATATCGATCACTTTATGGAGCGCAGCTACCTGAATGCGCTTGGCGACGCGCTGAAGATCCCGCAGGACGTGCGTGAGGGCATTGAGCGGGATATTCGGGAACAAAAACAGGCGTTACAGGGCTAGTGCTCGCCGTTGCGACCCTGTTTCGCTTGCATCATGCGTGGGTTTTGCCAACCTTATAGGGTGTAAAACGAAAAAGAATGACGACATGCCACCGAAAGCCCGACGTATACCTTATGCGATCACCACGCATGGCGATACGCGTATAGACAACTATTACTGGCTACGGGACGATTCGCGCTCCCGGCCAGAGGTGCTCGACTACCTGCACGAGGAAAACGACTATGGCCGCAAGGTCATGTCCAGCCAGCAGACGCTTCAGGACCAGCTGCTGAATGAAATGGTGCAGCGTATTCCTCAGCGCGATATCTCCGCGCCCTGGACCAAAAATGGCTATCGCTATCGCCATATTTATGAGCCCGGCAACGAGTATCCCATCTACCAGCGTCAGTCGGTCCTGAGCGCCGAATGGGATGCGTGGGATATTCTGCTGGATGCCAACCAGCGCGCGGCCCACAGCGAGTTTTATACTTTGGGCGGCATGTCCATTTCGCCGGATAACGTGGTGATGGCGCTGGCGGAGGATTATCTCTCCCGTCGCCAATACGGCCTGCGTTTTCGCAATCTGGACACCGGCAACTGGTATCCGGAAATGCTGGAAAACGTCTCCCCGGATTTTGTCTGGGCGAATGATTCCGAGACGGTGTACTACGTCAAAAAGCACGCCTCTACGCTGCTGCCCTATCAGGTATGGCGGCACACCATCGGAACGGACTCCGCAGACGACGAGCTGGTCTATGAAGAGAAAGACGAAACGTTTTATGTCAGCCTGCATAAAACCTCTTCGCGCCACTATGTGATAATCTTCCTGGCCAGCGCCACGACGTCGGAAGTCCTGCTGCTGGATGCCGAACTGCCGGACGCCCAGCCGCTCTGTTTCCTGCCGCGCCGAAAGGATCATGAGTACAGCCTGGATCACTTCCAGCACAGCTTTTATCTGCGCTCGAATCGCGAGGGTAAAAACTTTGGCCTCTATAAAACCAAAGTGCGCGATGAGCGCAAGTGGGAGGTGCTTATCCCCGCGCGGGATCAGGTGATGCTGGAAGGGTTTACCCTGTTCACCGACTGGCTGGTGGTGGAGGAGCGCCAGCGCGGGCTGACCAGCATCCGGCAAATCAACCGCAAAACGCGGGAAGTGGTGGGGATTGCGTTCGACGACCCGGCCTATGTGACGTGGATTGGATTCAATCCTGAACCCGAATCCTCGCGGCTGCGCTACGGCTATTCATCCATGACCACACCGGACACCCTGTTTGAGCTGGACATGGATACCGGGCAGCGTCAGGTGATAAAGCAGACCGAGGTTAAAGGGTTTGAGTCCGAAAACTACCGCAGCGAGCACCTGTGGGTCACCGCCCGGGATGGCGTCGAGGTCCCCGTCTCGCTCGTCTATCACAAAGCCCATTTCCAGAAAGGCAAAAACCCGATCCTGGTGTACGGCTACGGCTCCTACGGCTCCAGCATGGATGCTGATTTCAGCAGCAGCCGTTTAAGCCTGCTCGACCGCGGCTTTGTTTTCGCCATCGCCCATATTCGCGGCGGCGGTGAGCTGGGGCAGCACTGGTATGAGGACGGGAAATTCCTGAAAAAGAAAAACACCTTCAATGACTACCTCGACGTCTGCGATGCGCTGATTGATCAGGGCTATGGCGATCCGAAACTCTGCTTTGGCATGGGCGGCAGCGCGGGCGGTATGCTAATGGGGGCGGTTATCAACCAGCGTCCTGAACGCTTTAAGGGGATTGTCGCGCAGGTGCCGTTTGTAGATGTGGTGACGACCATGCTCGATGAATCCATTCCGCTGACGACCGGGGAGTTTGAAGAGTGGGGGAATCCGCAGGATGAGATTTACTACCGCTATATGAAAACGTACAGCCCTTACGATAACGTCGAGGCGAAAGCCTATCCCCACATGCTGGTCACCACCGGTCTGCATGACTCTCAGGTGCAGTACTGGGAGCCGGCAAAATGGGTGGCGAAACTGCGGGAGCTGAAAACCGACGACAACCTGCTGCTGCTGTGTACCGACATGGATTCCGGACACGGCGGGAAATCGGGACGATTTAAATCGTATGAAGGGGCGGCGCTGGAGTATGCCTTCCTGATTGGCCTGGCGCAGGAGACGCTGCCAGGCCGTGCAGAGCGTTAAGCTTCGCCCAGATAGTGCTTTAGCGTCAGGCGCAGTTCCGGGCTCATTTTGTCAAGGTTGTTATACAGCCAGCGCAAATAGCCCGGGTCTTTATCCGCAATATCCGACACCGCTCTGCCCCGGTATTTACCAAAGGTAAACGTGGTCAGCAGTGCGGGGCGTCCGGTAATCGTTGCCATATCGTCCGGCGTCCAGCCCGAGGTGTTCATAATATCGATGAGTAGCGCGGCGGTGATATAGCAGTCGTACAGGGCGCGGTGATGATGAAGCCCCTCAGGCGTGCGGACGCTGAGCTTGCGGGACTTGTACAGCGCCATGTTGCTGTATTTAATGCCCGGCCAGAGGCGACGCGCCAGCTTCATGGTACAAATCCATTCCCCCGGCATTTCAGGGAGCACCCGGCGGTCAAAACTGGCGTTATGCGCGACGTACCAGGGGCTACCGTAATAGTGGGGAATGATCTCTTCGATCCACGGCTTGTCCGCCACCATCGATTCGGTAATGCGATGGATAGCCATCGCCTGAGGGCTGATGGGGCGGTCAGGACGCACCAGATGGCTCATTGGGTTGACGATTTTACCATCAACCACGTCGACAGAGGCCACTTCCACAATTCCGCCCTGAAGATCGCAAGTTTCGGTATCGATGACGCGCAGCATTGAACACTCCTGAGCTTAAAACGCCTAGCCTAAAGGAATGATATCGCCTTGCCAACCCTCTCCGCCGAGCGTGCCGGTCAACAGCAGCTCGCCCTTATCCGCGCGAACGATCAGCTGGCCTTTCTCATCCCACAGCGCGCTACCGCCGCAGGCGTTCGCCATCAGCACCGCTATGGCATATTTATGCGCGAAGCGCTGCAGGGTACTGATGGACTGCCGCCAGCGGTTATCCTCCACTGACTGACAGCTGGTAAACAGCGACGCTCTGGGATCGAGATTGGGGGAATCGGCATGCGCATCAATAATGCTAAGCTGTTTCTCTCCCGGTACCAGGCTGGCTCCGCCACCTTGCGGGTAGCGAAGGATGCGTTGACGAGCGGGGGTGAAGAGCGCGAGACCTTTCTGGCGCTGACCATCCCGCTCCACGGGGAGCCCGGCAATCACGGTTATCCGGTAACGATGCGCCGCGTCGAGCAGCGGTTCCAGCTGGGCGTCGTCGGGTGGGAGAGGTAACGTCGTCGTACCCGAGCCTGTTAATGACAGTTCAGGAAACACCAGCAGATCGCACCCCTGCCGTGCTGCTTCGGCGATGAAGCGCAGGTGGTGCGTGATATGGTCATCGACACTCTGATGCTGCCCGCTATACTGGGCCGCCGCTATATTCCAATGTGACATCGTGACTTCCTTATACACTGAGTCGCAGGGATTTAAGAATACACCTAAATTTATCAGGGTTTTCTTATCCTGCCAGATTCAGCGTAAGGAAGTGTAACGGCTCGTTAAGCTTATTTAACTTTAGGTTCGTACGGTAAACGGGAGAGGTTGACCGAGGCGAGACGGTGGGCGATGAGTCTTTCGCGAAACCAGTCGCGCAGATGGGCGGGCTGTTCCCGTTCAACGACTTCAGCCACGACAGGCATGTTGTAACGCTCTTTAAACGCGACGCCAGCGGCAGCGAGATCGACATTCACTTTATCCATCTCGTCCTGTGGAAGGGCGGCCAGATTGATCTTCATTACCTTCTCCTTTTTATGCGGCGGCAACGTTACCGCGATTGCACGACGATGACAAGCGGAGGCAGGATGATCCTCGACTCGTTTATTATACAGCGTTATTCTTTAGCATACAGACATAACAAAAAGGAATGATTGCGATGGGTTTCTCCGCTTCCCGCGCGGTATGCGCACTGGTTTTTCTGGCCTCTACAATGATGACCCCCTCCGTGCTGGCGCATGCGCACCTTAAGCAGCCGATCCCGGCATCGGAAAGCGTGGTGAGCGCTCCGCAGGCACTAACGCTGAATTTTTCAGAAGGCATCGAACCGGAATTTAGCGGTGTGGTGGTGACGGATGCGCAAAAGCAGGTCATCAAAACGGGAACCGCCACGCGCGACGAAAAGAACAAGGCGCAGCTCACCGTTCCGCTGGACCAAACGCTGACGCCAGGGACGTACCGGGTAGACTGGCATGTCGTCTCTGTAGACGGTCATAAAACCAAAGGTAGCTATCACTTTAGCGTGAAATAGCATGCTGGCGCTGTGTTATATCGGGTTGCGCTTTATCCATTTCGGGGCGCTGATGCTGATTTTTGGCAACGCGCTTTACAGCGTCTGGTTTGCGCCTTCCTCTCTCCAGCGGCTGATGTCCCGACGTTTCCAGCTGCAGCAGAAAGTGGCGGCTTTTGTGAGCCTGGCGGCTGCACTCCTGATGTTTATGCTTCAGGGCGGGCAGATGGGTAACGGTTGGGGCGATGTATTTGCCCCACAGGTCTGGTCCGGCGTAATGAGGACACAGTTTGGCGGCGTCTGGCTGTGGCAAATGATTCTCGCTGCGATGACGGTCGCTGCAGCATGGCTCGCGCCGCTGAAGGGTTCGCGGCTGCTGCTGCTCGCCATGGGGCAGCTTATCCTGCTGGCGGGGGTAGGGCACGCGGCGATGAACGACGGTCCGATGGGGGCGCTGCAGCGCCTTAATCACGCTTTTCACCTGATCTGTGCTGCTACCTGGCTTGGCGGATTACTGCCCCTGCTGTTCTGCATGCGTCTGGCGAACGGGCGCTGGCAGAATGCCGCCATCTATACCATGATGCGCTTCTCGCGCGTGGGCCATTATGCGGTCGCGGGCGTGCTGCTCAGCGGAGCGATCAATGCGCTCATGATACTGGGCGTCCATGTTCCCTGGCAGGCTGACTACGTGCAGTTTTTGTTGTTCAAATGTGCGCTGGTGGCGTTGATGGTGGTAATTGCGCTGGCAAATCGGTATTTTCTGGTGCCACGGTTTCGTCCGGAGACCGGGCGAGCACAACAGATTTTTATCAGGATGACACAGGCAGAAGTGGTGCTGGGGGCGCTGGTACTGGCAACGGTCAGTCTGTTCGCCACCTGGGAACCCTTCTGACAAGGTTAAATATCATATGAAAAAGACAGTACTTTCTCTCATATTGCTGGCCTGCACGGGGAGCGCGTTTGCCGCACCGCAGGTTATCACCGTCAGCCGTTTTGAAGTGGGTAAGGATAAATGGGCGTTCAACCGCGAAGAGGTGATGCTGACCTGCCGTCCGGGCCATGCGCTGTATGCCATCAACCCGAGCACGCTGGTGCAATACCCGTTAAATGAAACCGCCGAGCAGCAGGTGGCCAGCGGAAAGAGCAGCGGCCAGCCGATTAGCATCATTCAGATCGATGACCCGGCGAATCCGGGACAGAAAATGAGCCTGGCCCCGTTTATCGAGCGCGCCGACAAGCTCTGCTAACGTTCAGGTTTCCAATAAAAAACCGCAGATGCTTGCGAAAGCACTGCGGTTTTTCACATTTTATGATGCTCTGGCGCTTTTTTTCCGACCGCTTTAGCTGTGGACTGGAAAACCTGGCGTCGTCATCTATTCTTAAAAGGCAAGGCGACTTAGCCTGCATTAATGCCAACTTTTAGCGCACGGCTCTCTCCCAAGAGCCATTTCCCTGGACCGAATACAGGAATCGTATTCGGTCTCTTTTTATCTATTTGTTTTGCAAGGGTTTTTTCGGTCTTAACACGAAATCCCCCGAAATTTACTCGAATTTTCCATATCCTGTCTAAACCATAACATACTCTGCACCGCGTGCGTCCAGGTATTTTTTGGTCATTGTTAAATTTTTGTGGCCGAGTAAACGCTGAGCAAATTCTTCCCCTCGCTCCTTTTCATAGAGCCTGCTCGCCAGGCTTCTTATCTCATGGAAAGGCGGTGGGTTAGGTCCGAATTTTAACCCGGTCGAATCCCTTATCTCTGCGAACGCCTGGGTAAGACCGTCAGGCGTTAGCGGCCCCGGCTTTCTCCCACCGCGGCGAACCGGCGAGTAGAGCATAAAGTCGGAAGGGTTATTTACCGAGCATCGCTCAATGACATCCTGCAACACAAGCCCGGCGACGTCCAGCCTCAAATCAAGGGGAAGCGCCAGTTTGTGACCTGTTTTCTCCTGAGTAACGAAAAGCCTCCCGTCTTTAATGTCACTGAACCTGAACAGTGAGATATCCTCCCGCCGCTGGCCGGTGACCAGCGCCAGATCGCATGCGTTTGGCGCCCAGTCAGAATGGGTTAACGCGGCCTGGCGGATGATGGTGAATTGTTCGAGCAACAGGCGCTCTCGCTTAACTTTCGGCGTCGGCGTTCGCGTCGGCTCAGCCGGGTTCCTGTCGACATGTCCTTCTACGATCGCCTCCCTGAAGATGTCCATCAGTACAGACCTCAGACCGGAAGCCATGCTCTTTTTATCGCAGAGAATGTACGCTTCAAGAAATGAGGCGATTTCCCTTGTCGTGACAGAGGCGAGGGGTATTTTTCCGAACTCTTCCTTTATGGTGGCGATCTGGTTTCGCCTGACCTTCATCGTATTTGGTTTCAGCTCGCGCCGCTCGAGAATCACCTCGTAACGCTCCAGCCATGCGGCCACTGTGAAAGTGGGAACGTCTTTTATGCGATCCAAGAGAGAAGAGGGGAGGTAATTCTGGTCGATGTAGTTGTTGGCCTCAATGGCCTGGGCAACAGCGTCCTTGCGATCAATTCGGCCAAGAGATATCTCCTGCCCGGTCACCGGATTGCGCCAGCTGTAAAGTCTGTCTCTTTTACGGTAGGTCAGGTTACGGGGCAGGTTAGCGTCGTAACGTACTGGCCTTTTCGCCATGAGTCAGTCTCTCCAGTAAGGTGCCGCCGGACGGCAGTTTGGTGTGTTTCGGTTTAGCGCGCAGATTCTTCTTGCGCGGATCCACGTAGATAGCGTCAGGCTGAACCTTATATTCCTTTCCGTGCAGCTCTGGCGCAGGATAAATTCGCCCCTCCCGCGTCCATCGACGCAGAGTAGAAAGGGAGGGTGGAGTCGTGTAGATCTCAGCAGCCCATTCCTGCAAGTTGAGAAGCTTAGCCATTATAACTCCTTAGCCGCCGGGCATTATATGCGAGGCCGCGTTGACGTGTTGATTAATCGAAATCAGGCAAAAAGAAGCCCGGCGCGGGACCGGGCAAAAGGGATAACGGAGCAGTGCTTTCGCACCCAATAGCCAGCTCATAACTGGCTATCAGTTGCGTCAGGCAGAAGGGTATGGGTATGGAAGCCACTCTTCGATTCGAACGTCATCATGCTCAATGCCTTCGATCTGGAAAACCCACTGCCACTTTCCTGTGGGGACGGAAACGCTCTGCCATTCAGCTCGCCAGGCAATAAGCACGCCCTCACCATTGAGATCGTTAACCAAAACCTGTTCATGTGTTTCTGGAAGACGTTCGGGGCATTTGATCCATGCCATATCTGTGCTGAGCAAAGGGGAAATTCGTAAGAGAAGCGTTTTCTGCGCCTCCTCAATAGTCACCGGCTCGCCGGGGCTGCCAAAAATAGCAAAGAAGTCACTTATTTCTGACTCAACAAGTTGTTTCATTGTTGCCATAATTACTCCTCATGCCGCACGCTGGGCGCGCAGCTTCTTCAGGTGTTCTGCTGTTTCTATTTCTTCGGCGATCCGCTCAGCCTGTGCTTTGGTCAGCGGCTCGAAGTCCTGGTTAAAGCGGCCCATGCTGGCGATGCAGGTGCGACCGTTGCGGATGTAGTGGATTACTTCGTGGGTAGCGCGGAGGATTTTGCATGGCTCACCGAACATGTCGGCGTACCAGGTATTAGGCTGGATTATCCTGAACATTGGGCACCACCTTAAATTCGATTACCCAGACCCATGGGTTAGCTTCCCAGTTATCGGAACCGTAGATGCTCATCCAAAGCTCACGGAAGTTAATGCGATATTCCCATCCGGGAAGAACTCCGCCAGAAGGAGGCGTGATGCCTTCAGACTTTGCATCGTCCTCACTCAGATCCCTAAGTCGCTCAACCCGCACGCTGGTGATTTCCAGAGTGAGTCGGCTGGCCCAGCGCGGCATGTGGATTGATGGTCGCCAACCATGACGAAGGTTATCGTCAAGGTCGCAGTATTCCGGCCTTGGTCCACCGTCTGCGGCATATTCGCAGTATTCAGGATTTTCGAATTTTTCAGGATAGGCACGGTATTCTTCGAGAAACTCCTCAGAAACCAGCGGACCCTGGAAAGCCTCACGCACCCAGATGCGATCGCCGACTGCACCGAACGGGCAGGTGTAGCCTTCATTCTCATCAGCAACGCCAAATACATCTTTCTTTGCTGGCTGCAGGTATCCATTTTTATCGACCACGCCAGGTGTGTACCAATGTGCGTTTAAATCCAGATCGTAACCGTTATGCGTTGGGTGGAAGCCATCAGACGGCTGAATTTTCATGATGCGCCGCGTCTGAGTCTTCCGGCCGTCGAGAATGGCCCGGACCATCTCGCCGTTAAAAATCATTCCGCGCTCTTTCACTGGATCCCCCTCTGCTTATTCCTCAATTCGATAACGCCCTGGCACTCCGCGCACGTTTGGCAGCCGGGAACGGCAGCGCGTCGCGGCTCGGGAATTGGTTCGTCGCATTCTTCACAACGATCAGCTGATATGGCGTTACGGTTTACGCGGTGAGCGGAGAGGGCAGCGTTACGCTGAAGCTCTTCAATTTCTGCTGCGGTATCGATGATGTCGGCCATGGTCAATGCTCCCGGAACTGTCGATTAATTCTGTTGAATGTGAACGCCAGCAATAAAAAAGGCCGCGATAGCGACCTGGTTATTAGTGCCTTCATGCTGCACCGCCTTCATTCTTCTCGGCTTCGACCGCCATCTGCTCAAGCCGTCGGGATAACTCGGCGGCCAGCGTCTGGAATTCCTCCTCGGTCGCCACCTGGATCGGCACAAAGCGAATCCCGATTTGCGCGAGGTTATTGGCAATTTCGAGGCTTTTCCTCAAATCAACGGGTGAGGCTCTGTTCATGCTGCACCGCCATCTTTTTCGGCTAGCACCAGTCTTCCGTCGCATAGAGCACGTATGATTTCCTGATACTCCCAGCCGAAGTACATGCTCTCGACGTAGACCCGCAGAGGAGGATAGTCATGCTGTTTGCGGCGAATGAAAGCCTCCGCCGCTTCACGGGTAAAATGAGCGTTGATGTTCTGCCACTCTTTGCGTGTACCGCAGACAGTGTGGCCGTCAAGGTCAGCCAGTACTTCCCACTGAGCGTCTTCATCGAGATCGGTAAAGGCAGTGTCGCACTGGTCAATGCAAATGGCGTTTAACTCTTCCTGCTGCTGTTCATCCAGATCGTCCCAATACTCCTGCGGGCTGTCCCATTCGCATTCCTCGAAATGGACTATCTTCGATTCGCCGTACTCTTCTGCCAGGCCATAAATGGTTGCCTGCTTCTGAACCATGAAAATCGGATCGGCGGTGGCGTGACGATTAACACCCTCTCCGCGATGGTGATATGTCAAACGGTCAATGAAATCTGCGAATGTTTCCGGCGTTAATTTCGCGCCGTTTGCTATCGAATCGCTCATGAATCAACTCCGAAACGGCGATTAAGCCGACCTGTGTATACGACGAACTCCAGGAGGCTAACTCCCAGAGCTTCAATTTTCTTGTGATGCTTGTTGATGATGGGAGGCACCGTTTCGTTCCAGTTAGGCTTTGGCTTCTTGCGCATGGCTTGCTGGATTTCCTCGGTGCAGCGGCGGCAGGCTGCGCGGACGGCGTTTTCATTTGCTGGCGTCATGCGGCCTCCCGACGGGCGAGAAGTTTCGCCCCGAAAGCCATCAGCTCATCCCGATCCACAGTTGCGAAGTGGCAGTGTGTACGCGGGTACGGTCGCCAGATTATGAGCATCGACCCTTTGTTGTTGCCGCTTACCGGCTTACCGGTGACCGGGTTGATAAATGCCAGCCGCCCGGCTGTGATGAAGCGCACCTCGCTGGCGGTCTGGATAGCCTCTTTGAACCAGCCAACCGAAGTGTCTGCCGGAACCAGCATGACCGTGCCGATCTGATTTGCGCTCTCGGCGGCGGCCTTATTAACAAACGGTGTAATGTCGCTGTATGGCGGGTTCAGCCAGACGTAGCCGGGAATGCTCAGATAATCAGCCCAGGGCGTTTCCAGCGTATTCTGCTCGGCGGTGATGAACTTCCGGCACAGTGCGTTATGAGGAGCCGCGGCGGCATCCAGCTGGAAGAAGAACTCAGCATCAAGGGAAGCGAACAGCGATGGTGGAGTGCGCCATAGGTCTCGCTGATCCGCTGGCGTGTTGCTGCCGGTGTAATCAGTCATGCCGCCTCCTGCCTTTCCCGATATTCCTCAGCTAGCCGCTGCGCCTTTAATGGATTGCTGACAACTTCACCCCATGGCATTAGCCAGCCGTTACCAATGAAGGGAAGGCACAGTGTGCCAACCCTGATGTCGTCGTGAGCGTGAGTCATAGGATGGACTCCATTTCGTCGATGTAGAGGCCCTGAGCAATCAGGCGGCTACGGCGGGCGGCACGCGCTATGCACTCCTGCCGTCTACCTTCCTGCGATTGCTCAATGGCGCGCCGGGTGAACAGCCGAGATTTACCCTGCGGCGTTACAACCTTCGGCTTCGTTACGAGGTCGAAGGTGCGGTCACAGATGCCGTCCTCGTTGAGCCATTTTTTCGACTCAACGATCTGCGCTATCTGTCCGGAGCCGCGGGTGATGCCGTTGGCGACCCGGTTAAACTCGATCAGGGTTACGCCAAACTTCTCAGCGATTTCGCTGCCGGTCACCGGGCGGCCGCGCGTCTGAATCATCCAGATAACGCGTTCACGTAGGCCAGAGAATTGCCCGGTTCGCCCGGGCCGGCGGTAGAAGGGTGTGCGTTTCATTTCCACTGTTCCCCGAACGTAAAGCCGATTTCCGCCAGCGCCTCGTCCATCTTCTCGATAAACTCCGGCACCATTTCGTTGAAATCGGACATGTACTGAGGATCCCGCTCAACGACGACGTGGTGAATGCCTTCGCGTTTCATGCGCGGGTCGTAGTTGGCAAAGAACCAGGCGTCTTTTCCAGTCACCCACATGCTGTACTGCACCTGGGCCATGTACGCAGACTTGATGGCTTCGAAACCGCCAAGGCGGAATTTCATGAAGTCGCGAGAGGTAAAAGGGCATTTAAGCTCAAGGCCGAACCCGTTACTGCACAGGCCGTCAGGGGAGCACGCAGTGCGCATGCTCTCGTCACGGAACAGGATCGGAGACTCCGTGACTTTCACGTCCGTGGTGAACTCGAAGAGGGTGCGTGCATCTTCCTCGTACTGCTTGCCCCAGGCCAGCGCCTTGGCGTTAACCTCTGGCGCGACGCCGGTGCATACCTCTGCGAGCAGCGTGTGGAAGTAGGACATTTTCATGTCAGTCCACTTCTTTCCCGATCTTGGCTTGGCGATGACGTTGTGCACTTCTGAGGCGGTTATAACGCCGAGCCTTAATTTGGCCCATGCTTCATCACCTTGCTCTACGGTGGATACATCTATGCCGGTCCTGGCCAGGATAATTTCTGGTGTCATAGTTTTACCCTGTATACGTTCTGCTT
Source organism: Enterobacter cloacae complex sp. IR53041 (assembly GCF_049238285.1). Taxonomy (NCBI): domain Bacteria; kingdom Pseudomonadati; phylum Pseudomonadota; class Gammaproteobacteria; order Enterobacterales; family Enterobacteriaceae; genus Enterobacter; species Enterobacter cloacae complex sp. IR53041. Next base: position 82,878 of record NZ_JBMKHB010000017.1, read on the forward strand.
ATTTGAACGGATGCCATCGTGAAACCATATCGCGCACCTGGTGACTTCTATCCATTTACGCCGCTCAAGCTCGGCGATGAACCATGAAACGCGAGACCTTGAAATTCCTAAAATCTTTGCCATGTCGCGAATGCTGTGTTTTCCGCTTCGCAACAATGAAAGCAGGGATGGTGTCATGCTGCCGCCTTCTTCTTGAGGAAGCCGAGGGCCTTAACTGCCTCGGCTTGCGTAAGTTCGGATGAATCGCGAATATCACGACGGAAAATTTGCGAACAGACTGGGAGCAGGTTTTCTTCCCACGTCTTATCCATTGCGATAAGTACGTCGTTAATCTCTTTGATAATTTCGTCCCCTGCTGGGGTTACATCGCGCTCTTGCTGGCGCTCTGCTGCAAAGTTGATACCTTCCTCACCCTCGGTATTAACATGGTCGATGGCTGCATCCAGGCGCTCACGTCGAGGCCAGTATTTTGCTGCCTGCTTCACGACCGTCTTGAGGATCATCTGCTCTTCATCGGTGACCCATGGACACTTCTTGCTGTTGTCAGATTTGTACTTCTTCCATGCTTCAGACCTGTCACGGATGGAGTAGATGGCATCGATGCGCATCGTATGGGTGAGGTAATCACCATCGTCAGTTTTTACCGTTACATACGCGCCTACGATGTCCCCGCGCTGCTCTTCGGTATCGAAGTCGTTGTAGATATGGATCGGCGGCTTATCGAGTCCTTCCCGGCGGAACTGGTCGTTTCTGCGGACAATTGCCGACTGACACCACTTAATGGCGCCAGACTGCTGCGCGATGTGCATCAGCCCCATGTAACTGATGTCGAGGCAAATAGCCCCTTTACGCGGAACCAGGTAAGCCAGCTTCTGGGCTGGGTTTAGCGAAATGCCAATGGCCGCAACGTTGATAATCGCGTTCTGTGTGCTGGTCTGGTTCTGGAATGCAACTTTCGCGAGGTAGTCGTTGTTCTGAAATAGCTGGATGGCGAACTGACTTTCCTTCGCCCACACCATCCGCTCGTCAGTGGCCGCCTTAATGAAAAGCGGCTCCTGTTGTTTGACGAAATCAACAAGGGTTAAGCTCATGATCACTCCTTAGAACGGGCAGGGCGCTTGGCGCTGCCATTCTTCTTCGGCGCGGGCATATGCGCAGGCCGAAATGTATTTGTTGTATGCCTCTTCGGCCTTTTCTCCGATAAGCGCAAACTGGGCTTCCTGGGGCAGGAACAAGCTGCTCATTTCCAGAGGTTTCGCAGGGAACATGGCGATCAACTCTTTCGCCCGGTCGTCGATCCACTTCTCTTTCTCGTCGGTGAGCTGCTGCTCAACCCAGCGCCGATCTTCGATGCGATCGTAAGTGAGGTATGCGTTCATGGCTGAACTCCTGAAATATGGATGTGCAGATGCCGCCCGCGTAATGCCAGGCCGATCGGTTGAATGGGGTGGTTAGTGCTGGATAGGGTTGCCGTGACCGTCCAGAAGAACGTCAATCACGCAGTCACTGAGGCGGATGATTTCTGCATCGGTGTGCAGGTAAACCCATTTGCGCTCCTGAATGACCGCTGAGACCCGATATGTTCGGCCTTCATGCATTGCCATCATCCCGGGCGTGACGCACTGGCGAATGAGCGGGGTGGTGCCGTAGTGGTTGATCATGCCTTCACCTCAACCTGTTCCAGGAGGTCAGCCAGCTTCATGTGCCAGCGGTTCAGCGTCAGCTTTTCACGCGGGTTCGATACCGACGTCAGCTGCCACTCGTTATCGTTGAGCTTTTTGGCTGTGTACTGCTTGCCGTTGTGGGTGACTGTCATCTCACACCACCTTGAATAAGAACCAGCCCATACCGCACACAATCAGGCCCACAATGGTTATTGCGGAAGACATGCGTACATGGTCAATGGCTAGTTTTGTAAGTGGCTGGCGATGTTCTTTTTTCGTCAGCGAGTTGATTGCTATGCCGAGCAGAAACATCCCGACAAACCATAATGCGTATATCTTTAAGCCCAACTCCAAATCACTCATAAATCCTCTTGGCCTTATCGCGGCGAACGGAACAGTTAATACAAGACTTCAACGCATTTTTTCAGTGTTTCAATTGGCGGTGGATGGCCGCCAGTTGTCATAAATGGGCAGACTCGAAAATCTGCCTATGTATGGCCGATAAAAAACCCGCCGTAGCGGGTCTTCAGAAATAGTCTTTGTGGTCTTGCATCGCTCGCTGGAGGATCACCTTTGCATCTTCAAAGCTGGCAGATTCAAAAGCCTCTCTTATGGCCTTAGCCAGGCAAGTCGCATCGCTTTCATAGTCATCAGCTCTGCTTTCCCAGTTTGATGCCTCTTCTTCAGCCTCATAAAGGCGATCGCCATACTCGCACTCGAGTTCCTGGCGCACTTCATCACGAAGCTTCTCCTTGATGATTTCGGAGGCTTCTTCAATCGGCATTGTTTCCAGAATCGTCTCTGGCTGATGAGTGCCGTATTTCAGTGAGATGTCAGTAGCAAACATGCAACCTCCAAAAAAATGCCCGCGCGCTGGCGGGCCAAGAAGACTTTTCCAATCCAACCAGAACAGGATCATCGTCTCCTGTGCGGTTGAGATGGCATTATTACCATCACCAAGCATCGGCGCCCGGTGCTTGAGGTTGGCTCTGTAGTTACCCGCTGATGCGGGAGAAATGCTTTGGTCGGTGTGGGCGGTAACCAGCCGCATGAGCCGCGCCCTCTTCACGATTAGGCCGTTCTCACTGACCACACCCCAAAACATTCCAGTTACGCACCATTGCCGCTCTCCCTGAGCCCGCCGGGCGTCCGACGCATGGTTTACTGTCGCGCCGTTCGACTGACCGAATCTCCACTTCGCCGCTGGCTAACTTCGCTCAGCTGTCGATGTTTCGTTTCGATGGATTAAAGATAACCTTAGTTATGAGTGATGGCAATAACCTAATTTATAATATCAATCACATAAGTTATAAATTAATGATAACTAAATGAATTTATTTTTGTAAATCATGAGTGCTATGCTTAAAAAAACAGCAGGAGGGATGTGCATGGTTCTGGATGAAGAGCGTATAAGCATGAAAATTCAGGCGATGGGGCGGGCGGTCATGGAGTTGTCACTGGCTGATTTACCCATGACCCAGCAAAACATCATCGACAAGCTGGAACGGTACCGGCATGAAACCGGCAATGTGATAGGGAAGGGAGCTAACAGGGATGCTGCGGAGTTGGTGAGGAAGGGGCAATAAAAAAGCCCGCACGGGCGGGCAGGTAGTGTTGCGATAGTTATTGTTATCAGCTTCAGGCTGAATAGTTATCGGCAGAATGGCGGATAGCTTTATGGGTGTGCAATAAAAAACCCGGCGCGGCGGCCGGGTATGATCATTTTTTGATTTGATTTGGACTTTGTTTGACCTTTCGTCCAGCTACAAAAACGCTTGTTAATGCAACTAGCTCGACCCCTAACAAACCGGTTGCCCAGCCAAAAGCCTCATGCTGGATCATCACATAAGCTAAGCCAGCGAAAATAAGAACAGAAATCATGGCAAATATCTGACCTAACCGATCTCGCCAGATGGCTCCATTTTGTCCTTTTTTTAGATGCTCATGTCGATGTTTTTGTTCGGCTTTAGCCATTTCCATTATTTCACGTGCAAAGCCTGGAGATACTCTTTCGTATCTAGCCAACTCATCGGCATCAGGAAGAGGGCCTGATCTGGTATGAGTAACTTGCATCATGATGCCTGCCATTTCAGGCCTATCCATGAGACGTTCAAGAACTTGGGGGTTTTTTACAACCTCATTTACAAGAAGCTCTGTTTTACCGTCCTGGACTCGCCCTAACGTGGCAGGTTGGTTAACAAGATTTCTCGGATCGGCGGTTTGAGGCTTTCTTTGAGGTTTTTTTCTGCTCATTATCGGTTACCGCGTGTCTCATATAACCACCGACACGAACCCAATCAGACTTGATCAAGTCGGCGTCCGTAGTCGTGTAACGATATTCGCTGTAACCGCCTGCTGGGCAAAGGTCAAGGATAGAGCCCATAGCGCTGAAAAAGAGCTTTGCAGATTTTTTCATGTGGGTTGTCCTATATGTTGTTAACTCAAATTTGAGTAATTGAAGTTTACGCAAAACCTAGCTTTCAGCAAGCGATACAGCACAAAAGATCATGTAAATTTGCGTCTGCTTTTATATATCGGAAAAGCACCCAACATCTTTAGCAGAAAATTACTGCCGAAGTTCCAGGCAGTATTTTGTCCAAGCGCAGCAAAGTATCTACCAGCTATGCGCCGACCAGAACACCTTGCAGAAGCCCCAGCTGTCAAAGCTTGTTGTAAGCAATGGACTCATGGATCAGCGCCTTACCCATGATGTACAACTGGTCCTGATTTTCTTCTGTCACATACCAGTCTTTGTAAGCTGGATTGTCAGATAGCACAGCCAGTTGCAAACCTTGCATTTGCAAGCGTTTAACATGGAAGTGTTGGCCGAAAACAAAAGCGTACACCCCGTCAACTTTGAAGTTCCTCACTGAAACGTCAAAGAAGAGGCGATCGCCAGACTGTATTGTCGGGCACATGCTGTCGCCGTCTACGGTCATCACCTTCACATCATTTTGAGTGCGGTTCCCGAAAAGAGATCTGGCATGCTCAGTTGTGAACTCAATAGCATGCAGGACCTCAACAAATTCAGAAATCATAAAAGACCCCGGACCAGCGCTTACTTTCAGGTCTAAAACATCAACCCGAAAGACATCAATTGTTTCCGAGACCGGTTGGGCCGCCGATGGCACATTACCATCAATCCGCATTTCCCCCACTCCAGAACTAAGCCATTCCGGCCTTACACCCAGAGCATGAGCTAGCTCGACCATCTTACGGCTGCCGCTCGTTTTACCTGACGTCATCTTTTGAATTGCAGGCTGGGATATACCGACTTTATCAGCCAACTGTCCTTGAGATATGTCAGCGGCCGACATAGCCGCGTTCAGTCGTTCTGCAAATGTTTTCATCTTATCAATATATAACCGAGGTTATGTAGAGTAAAATAACAAAGGTTATGGACAATACCCATAACTTGGGTTATCTTTTCATTAATCCAGTAATCGGATAGGTAAAATCCATGAACAAAGTTATTCAACGAGCTTTAGAAATCGTTGGCAGCCAGAAGCGACTCGCAGATATTTGCGGCGTTAGCCAGCCAGCGGTTCACAAGTGGCTTAACGGTGGTTCCGTATCTCCGGAAAAAGTAACAGCCATCGTAAACGCTACTGGTGGCGAGATTAAGGCGCACGAAATTCGACCTGATCTTCCCGACCTGTTTCCACACCCAGAGAACCATGCCGCTTAACGGCGGCCCTAACCACGAAAGGGAAAGCAATGCATTCACTTACGTATCACGAGAATAACGGATTCACTGCTAGTCCGATGATTTCGATAAATCAAAGCGTTCCGCGCAATAACAGTAAGCTGACCAGGATTCGCGAAGCTGTTCGCGCCTGGCAGAAGGCAACGCCCGGACAGGCTCAGGTTCACATTTCGCAACTGGTGGCAAAGGAGTGGCTGGCGCGCGGCGGTCGTGGATTGCTGCTGGCCGGTTCTGAGCACAACACCAAGCAGAACTTCTTCCGGATGATTAACGACCCTGGCCCTAAGAACGATAAAGGCCTGGTGCTGCTGATCCCCGTCATTGTTGATGTGATGGCTCGGGATAACGAGCAGGTGGCCCGTCAGTTCGGTCTGGTGAAAGGCAAGACGAAAGAGGAGTTGATTGCGGAGGCCATGAAAGAGTGCGCCGAAGCAAAGCAGGCTGTACTCCTCGGCGCGCCAGAGCATCAGAAGCTGAAAGAGGTAAGCGAGGGTATAGCTTCGCTGTTCCGCCTCATGCCGGAGCAGGTAGGGCCGTTGATGACGATGGTCACTTCGATGCTGGGGGTTATGTGAGAACTACAGAAATGGCGAAAGCCGGTCTGCGCGAACAGAACCGACTTTCAGGTGCAAATGCAGATAACAAGTGCGAGGTCATTATGACAAATGCTAATCCAAAATGCCAGGCGCAGGAGGTTTAACTGTGTCGAACGTCGCTTACGCAAATTTCGCGGCGCACTCAGCCGCAAGGAGCAACAGGATGGAGAACCAGAAATCTGGTTACGTCCCGTTGTACCGGAGCATCAAGAAGAAGTCCTGGGCTAAGGATGTTTTCCTGCGCGCGCTGTGGGAGAACCTGCTCATTGACGCAGCCAGACAGCCATACACGGCATTCTTCAAGGGCAAGCAATGGCCTCTGCAACCCGGTCAACTGGTCGTCACTGCTGCGGATCTAGGCCTTCAGTTGTGTGACCGCCAGGGCAACCCGACAAGCCGCGACGCAGTGGAGAGAATGCTGTCTGTTTTCGTCCGCGAAGGGATGATTTCCATCGAAGGAGAGAAGCGAAAAGGCAGGGTGATCACCATCACGAACTACGTCGAATATGCTCAAAAAATGGACGATTTACCCGCACATAAAGCCGCACATACAGGCGCACATGATGAAGCCAGTAACGGCGCGGGTTCAGATGGGTATACCGCACATAAGGCCGCACAATTCCCCGCACATCATGAACAAGAAGGTAATAACAAGAATATAAATAACTTATCGTCCGAGAATTCTGACGAATCCTCTGACGCACGTCTCAAGAAATTTTTATCAGCTCATCCAGAAGCTGCGATTTACACACCATCCGGTGCTAAGTGGGGATCGGCTGAAGACCTCAAAACTGCCCAGTGGATTTCCACCAGGGTGAAGCTGATTAACCCAACCTGCAAAGCCCCGGACATGACCTCCTGGTCTAACACCGTTCGCCTGATGCGCCAGATAGACAACAGGTCGCACCAGGACATCTGCGCGCTGTACGACTGGGCAAGCAAACACCACTTCTGGCAGACCAACATCCTGAGCCCGGAAAGCCTGCGTAAGCAGTGGGACAAGCTGACGATGCAGCGCAGTGCTGGTGGTGAGCAGCGAGGCGGAAAGCCGGATCTGGACTTCAACAACACTGACTGGGCCTATGGGGTGATTCGATGAAATCTCTTGCAGAGCAGATGCGTAACCATGACCGCGAGCAGATGAGTCGCATGGCCCACAACCTGCCAGAGCAGTACCAGGAGCGCGCGCCGGTCGAGCAGGTGGCTCAGGTATTCAACGGGCTGTTCACCCAACTGCGTGCCGCGTTCCCGGCCAGCATGGCGAACTTCCGCACTCAGGACGACCTGAACGAATTCCGCCGTCAGTGGCTGCTGGCGTTTCAGGAGAACGGGATCCACTCGATGGCTCAGGTTGATGCCGGTATGCGCATTGCCCGCCGCCAGGAGCGTCCATTCCTGCCGTCGCCGGGCCAGTTTGTTGCCTGGTGCAAGCAGAGTGGCGGGGCGTTGGGCGTCACCGTTGACCAGGTGATCGCCGAATACTGGGACTGGCGTAACCGTTCGTTCGAATTCACCTCCAGCGAGCAATTCCCCTGGTCACAGCCGGTCATGTACCACATCTGCGTTGAACTGCGTCATCGCAGCACAGAGCGCCAGTTAACGCATGGTGAGCTGGCGCGTGAAGCCGGTGAACTGCTGGATATGTGGGAAAAGCGCGTCTTTGAGGGTAAGCCAGTGCCGCCTGTACGCCGGGCGATTGCAGCACCGGCTGCCGAACACGGTCCGACGCCGATCCAGCTGCTGCTGGCGAAGTACAACCGCAACAAGTCGAACGGGATGGTGTGAGATGAAATGCAAACAGGCAATTCTGCGTTATCTCGAAACGCACCGGACCTTCACCGCGAAGGATGTGGCCACAGAGTGTGGCATGACCATCAACTGCATCACGAAGAACGCTATCGATCTGGAGCGGGCCCGCAAGATTGTCCGGGTGAGCAAGGTCTGGCGAACGGTGACTTATCGCCTGGCGACGCCGGAAGAGCAGGATGGTACCGCGCGCAACTGCACCAACGGAATATTTCAGGAATGCCGTAACCGCGCGGCTATGAAGCGAGTATTGATGGTTTGGGGGAGGGTAGGGGTATGAGCGAATGGAGTGATTATCGCTGGATGGTCAGGACCATGGCGAAGGATAACGGTGTAACGCTCATCAGCATCGCCAGGCACTGCGGTGTATCGCACAGGAAGCTTAATCAAATTCTGCAAACCGGGCCATCCAAAGAACAGGAAGAACTCATAGCCGAAGCTCTGGGCTGCGCAGGGTGTGACCTTGCGGAAATCCACAGGCAAATGGGCGAGTTATAAGACAAGTACGAGAGGGCAGTGGTATGAAAATTTACATCGCAGGACCAATGACGGGTTACGAAAACTACAACCGTCCGATGTTTAACGCAGTAGCACAGCAGATGTTATCAGGTGGTCATGTGGCATTAAATCCGGCCACGCTCCCGGATGGTTTATCTCAGCGTGAGTATATGGACATCTGCCTGGCGATGCTTCGCTGCGCCGACGCCATTCACATGCTGCATGGGTGGCAAGAGTCGGAAGGTGCCGTCGCTGAGCATGCCATGGCTAAAAAGCTGGGAATTAAAATTTCTTACCAATTTGAAGGAGCTGCCGCATGAAACCAACATACGAAGAACTTGAAGCCAGATGCGCGACGCTGGCCGCGGAGTTGCGTGCAGTCGAAGAAATCCACAACGAGGCAGTATTCATCACTGACGAGCATTATGAGCAATGCCCTCCGGAAGTGCAGAAGATTATCAAGTCACTGGCTGTGTTGCAGATTCCTGCGTACCAGGCTTTCCTGGCTGAAGTGCGAGCCGCCGCGGTAGACGAAGTTTGCCTGAAAATTAGCAACGCAATTATTAATTGCTATCAAGATGAAATGGTCGGGCTTGATGAAGCAGCAACTATCTGCGGTGAATTCGCCGCCCAGCTTCGCAAAGGAGTGCAGTCATGAGCAAATTAACAGCTAAGCAAATTGAGGTCTTGTCGTGCGTTTTCAAAGGTGAAAGGCCATACGCAATCTGGCGACAAACTCTCAACGCTTTACTGCGCAAAGGGCTGATAACCAACACTGTTTGCGGATACTCAATTACAGCGAATGGCATCGAAGCAATTAAGCAGGAGGCCGCCCAATGAGCAACATCGACAAACGCGAGACAGAGCTGCTTATTGAAAACGGCGTGCTGGTTGCCGACACACTGAGGCACTTGGCTTATAACGAAATCGACTCCGACTACTTTGCTGTTTGCCACACCAACGAAAACGGCACTGAAATTGAATGCGAGCTGGCAATTACCGATTACGCGCGCCAAGCGGCCGGAACCGTTGATGAGCTGGTCAAGGCGCTGGAAGCCGCAGAGAAGCGGATTGCTGACCAGTGCGGAATCATCGCATCTGCTCGGAAGTTTATCAGCGAGTACGCGGGTCTCGGTGATGTTGGCGCTGCTGAGTTCATAAAGATTATTGACCGCGCAGCCGCAGCCGGTAAAGGAGAGGCATCATGAGCACAATTACCAAAGAATGGCTGCAGCAGAAAATTGCCGACATGGAAGCCATCCGCGATGATATCCCGTTCGGACTTGGCGAAGATGGAACCAATACACTGGCGGCAATGCGTATCGCGCTGGCATCGCTCGAAGCGGGGCCGGTTGGGTACATCGACGCTGAATATACTGACCTCATAAAGTCAGCGCATATCGAATCATGCTCTGTGTATTCTGAGCCTGGCGAAGGATTCATTGCGCTATACGCCGCCCCGCCAGCGCCGGTATCTGTACCTGATGCGATGGAAATGGATGATGACTTTGACAGCGCGTTTGAACACGGAAAAGCTGTCGGCTGGAACGCCTATCGCGCAGCCATGCTTCAGGGTGCTGAGCCTGTACAGGGGTGGATTACGTGCAGTGATCGGATGCCGACTAAGAATGATAGGGTGCTTATTTTCATAAATTTCAATTCTGATACTGTTCCACCAAGCATCCACGATGCCCAGTTTACCGGCTCAACATTCAGGCGAGGTAATGCGACCGTGAATGTGTTCCCGCTTGAGGATGGTTATGGAGTGACCCACTGGATGCCTCTGCCAGCAGCACCACAGCAGGAGGCATGATGTACGACAAATATACTCTCAATCGCTGCGACGCAATGGAGTGGCTGGCTGAGCATTACCCAGTCTTTCCAGACAAGATGCCAGATGTGCCCCTAAAGGCTGACTGGTGTAGTGCCAACCTGTTTATGGGGTGGGGTTTCGTGATTTTGCTCGATGGCACCCTGGTGTTTGCTGACTGCCTATCGCCTCCAATCCGGGCGGAAGACATGGCAGGCTTCAAATTGCCCGATTTGATGTAACTGCCATACAAGCGATATGGGAATCCCCATATCGACAGCCAGGGCCTCTCCGGAGGCCTTTTTCTCGCGTTGATTTTGTTGAATCAACCGTCCATAATCATGTCATCGGAGCCTGAACAACTCCGGTGACTTCTGCGCATTTAAGGGGACTTAAATGCGACCACAATCTGAACTCCTCACTTTGTCACAGATGCAGAAATGCACCTGCGATTTTCTGCATTCTGCGTTACCTCTCGGAGGTGGCGTATGAAGCAGCACTACTGCATCGTTAACGACACCGTTAAAGACAACCTCATCGCGTACATTCGCACCCTGCCGGTAAACCCTCGCGCGCCGATGGTCGTTGAGGCCCGAGAAGAGACGCGCACCGACAAGCAAAACCGTCTGATGTGGCCGTTGCTGAAAGACCTGTCTGACCAGGTGGTTTGGTACGGCGAAAAGCTGACCCGCGAAGAGTGGAAGGACCTCATCACCGTTCTGGTGAACCAGACCCAGGACCAGGAGCAGAAATCCGCGCCGGGCATCAACGGCGGCCGGGTATATTTCGGCGTCCGCACATCCAAATCCAGCAAGCGCTACATGGTCGACGTCATTGAGGCGATTTACTGGTTCGGCACCGACCGCGGCGTGAAGTTCTCCGAAGCATCCAGTAAGCGCATCGCCTGGGCGCAAGAATGGAGGGCTTCCCGTGGGTAGTCCTCTCGCACGAGTCATCACAAACGAAATCTTCCGCGTTCCGGCGCGCCGCCAGCGTAAGTCAGTGGTTAAGCCCTCCGACATCCCGACTTTCAAGGACTACACCGCCCGCCTGGTGGATCAGAAATGGCTGCGTCTCGCGGCGAGGAAGGCGCATGGCTAATTTATGCAAAGCGGCACGCGGCCGCGAATGTCAGGTTCGGATCCCAGGCATATGCAACGGCAACTCTGAAACCTCGGTACTGGCCCACATCCGTATTGCTGGCCTCTGCGGGACCGGAATCAAGCCGCCTGACCTGATCGCCACCATCGCATGCAGCAGTTGCCACGACGAGATTGATCGCCGCACCCGTCTGGTCGATGCGGAATATGCAAAGGAGTGCGCGCTGGAAGGCATGGCTCGCACGCAGGTCATCTGGCTGAGAGAGGGGCTCGTGAAAATATGAATATTTTCGATATCACGCCAGTCAGCAAACCCCGCATGACTCAACGGGACCGGTGGGTAAAACGTCCGGCAACAGCAGCATATTGGGCTTTTAAAGCCGAAGTACGCCAGCTCGGGATCTGTCTGCCTGAGTCCGGTTATCACATCACCTTCATCATTCCCATGCCAAAAAGCTGGAGCCAGAAGAAGCGCGCGCAACTCAACGGCCAGGCGCATCAGCAGAAACCGGATAAAGACAACCTGGAAAAAGCGCTACTCGATGCCATTTTCGACGACGACAGCCGAGTCTGGGATGGACGGGTGACAAAACTTTGGGGAGAGAAGGGGCAGATCATCATCGGGGAGTGCGCGCCGTGACCAGAGACGAGATAACCCGGTACCAGGCAGAAAGCGTTAAGCGCGCCAGCCTACCGCCAGTAGCAAAGCACAGCCAGACCAAACAACCTTAGAAGGAAGCAGCATGAGAAAGCTCACACCAATTTACTCCATGGTCAACTTTGTCGATGACGCTCACTTCCGCCGTGTCTGGAAGCATCCCAAAAAGACCATAACCCCAAAGCAACGGGCATGGGTGCAGTACATGCTGACTGTGTGGGGTCGCATTAACCGTGGCGATGATTCTCCTGCCGGTGCCATTAACGTCATTGGCCGATTGATGATCCGCAGCCAATGGAGTCCTGATATGGGTGGACACATCGAGAGGATGGTCAACTGGCTTTATAGCGATGAAGGAGGGGCGCTGAGAGGTGAGGCGCTTTATAAAAAAGCTCGCGAACTGGTTATCCCTCAGTCATCAGCCAGCAACATCATCGCTCTCGCCAAAGAATCAGATGATGCCGCGTTCGTAGAAAAAGTGATGGTTAAGCTGTTTCACCGGGAAAGCCCAGTCCGCGATTATGCAATTAAACGTTATTGTGAGCGCAACTGCACTCAACATATCGCTCAGGCAATGAGCAGAGTAACCGGCGTGGATGTGCAGCAGTGCCGCCGCCGGGTCGTGTGGTGCGAGAAGGTTTTTGAATCAGAACTCTTTTATGCCTTACAACGTGAGATGGAGAAAGAAAACGAACTTCAGGCCACTTAATTAGAAAATATTTATCTGAAAGTGTTGATTTGGCGAAATGAAAGTGCATAATTCAGTATATGCTCGGACGTCAAAGGCGAAAGAGCGCGGTGATGAAGTGCAAGATGACAGCGCTCATGAATCGGGGACATCGAAAGCCCAAAAGCTGAATTGTGTGGCGACAGCCAAAACCCGACTTGAGCCATCACCAATAATTTAGAGCCACTGGTTAACGCCGGTGGCTTTTTCATTTCTGCATAACGGAAATCGCTTTGAGTATGTGACGGCATCCCGGCGAGACCAGGTACATTTCCCTGGCACGGCAAAGCGATCCTCGTTGTGGTGAATGTCCTGATGGCGTCGTAAAGCGATAGCCGTGAATGCCGGATAGCAGCGCTGGCCACCACAAACCAAACCCACAACCTGGGACCCTTCGGCCAGAGAGCCGACATTAACTTGCCCTCATCTTCCCGGCCTGTCGCCGGGTTTTTTTATTTCAGGCTCCGGGAACCATCATCGACACGCCTACTTGTTAAATCGTCCCGAGGGCCTTACCCCTTTCAAACACACAGCCCCCGCTTTTAAGCCGGAGGTTAGAGACTATGAAAATGCATAACGATCCCCACTCCTGGACGGAGTTTATCGAACTACTCCACAGTTGGTGGCGTGGCGAAACGCCGATGGGTGCCGTATTGCTATCGGTTGTCATGGCCGCCATGCGAATCGCTTACGGCGGTGGCGGCTGGAAGAAAATGCTCCTTGAGGGGGCAATCTGTGGGGCTCTGACCCTTACTGCTGTGTCAGCTCTTGATTACTTTAACCTTCCACAGTCTCTGTCGATAGCTATCGGCGGCGCGCTAGGGTTTGTTGGCGTAGAGCAGGTTAAGGTTATGGCTTCCCGGGTGTTTAATTCTCGCTTTGGAGGCGGTGATGCAAATCAGTGATAAAGGCATTGCCCTGATCAAGCAATTCGAAGGCTGCAAACTCACCGCGTACCAGGACAGCGTCGGAGTGTGGACGATCGGCTATGGCTGGACCAAGCCTGTCGACGGAAAACCGATCCGAGCCGGGATGACGATTAAGCAGGAAACTGCAGAACGCCTGCTGAAGACCGGGCTGGTCAGCTATGAAAACGACGTGTCCCGCCTGGTCAAAGTTGACCTGACTCAGGGGCAATTCGATGCTCTGGTGTCGTTCACTTACAACCTCGGCGCCCGGTCACTGTCGACATCGACCCTTCTGCGAAAACTCAACACCGGTGATTACGCTGGCGCTGCCGATGAGTTCCTGCGCTGGAATAAAGCTGGCGGCAAGGTCCTGAATGGGCTGACCCGTCGGCGTGAGGCGGAGCGCGCTCTGTTCCTGTCGTGATTGGCGCACTGGTTAAGCGTTACTGGCTGCAGCTTCTGGTGCTGGCGTTAATCGGCGTGCTGGCGCTCCTCGTGAACCACTACCGCGACAACGCCATTACCTACAAAGACCAGCGGGACAAGGCAACGGGCAGGGCAGATACATCGGAGGCGATCACCAACAACGTGATCACCACGATGAACCTCATCCGCGACATCTCACAGGCTACCCAGAATGCAAAGAACGAACTGGCCAAAAAAGGCGAGACGCGCATTGTCTACATCAGGCAGGCGCTTGAAGGCGATCCGTGTGCTAACCAGCTTGTTCCTTCTGCCGCTGCTGACAGCCTGCGGGAATACGCAGACAGTTTACGTTCCGGCCCCGGTGGTGCCGATAAGCGCTGACCTGACCGCAGACACACCGATCCCCGGAATGGTGGTTCCGTTCACATGGCAGGCAAGTCTCGAGTTAAACGCTCAGCTCTACACGGCGCTGGGGCAGTGCAATCTGGATAAGGCAGCAATCAGGAAAATCGAATCATCAAGAGCCTCGCAATAGCGGGGCTTTTTTATGCGCATCTCACGCGCACATCAACGAGAGCCTTTCAGTAAGCGAGCCTGAGAAAAGCCGTTATAGGTGGCGACCTCTCTCGGGCGGCTTTTCTGTGAGACAGGCTCACTTTCTAAAAGGTAAAGACGCTATGAATAATCCGTCAGTTATTCCGGCCTTCGACTTCCGCGAAATGGTCACGACCCTCGACAACAAGATAATCACCACATCACTCAAGGTGGCGGATTACTTTGGCAAGCGACACAAAGACGTTTTGCGTGCCATACGTAACCTGAAATGCTCCGATGACTTCACCCAGCGCAATTTTGCGCCCATTGATTTCATTGATAAAAATGGCGATGTTCAGCCTATGTATAACATCACTCGCGACGGATGCATGATGCTAGTGATGGGATTCACTGGCAAAACAGCTGCCGCAGTGAAGGAGTGTTACATCAATGCCTTCAACTGGATGGCCGAGCAGCTAAACCGGCGCATGGCGATGGGTGAAGAATTGCAGCATCGCTACGCCATCAAAGAAACGCGCTCAAAGCTGAAAGGCACGATCGGAAGCCGTTTGATGAACGAGCGGAAGAAAGAGAAGCGCGTCCTGGAGCTCGAGCATGAGCACATCATGCAGGTAACGCAGCCCGAGTTGCTTATTGGCTGATCGTGGCATTACAGAAGCTCTTCACTGAGGGGCTTCGATAATGTCAACGTGAGGTAAGTATTATGGCAAAACCGGACTGGGAGGCTATCGAATCGGCTTACCGGGCTGGAGTGCTATCGGTAAGGGAGTTAGCCGGAAAATATGGCATCTCTCACCAGGCCATCAGCAAGAGAGCCAAAAAGGATGGATGGGAGCGAGATCTAAAAGCCAAAGTCCAGGCAAAGGCAGATGCGCTGGTTGCCAAACGTGAGGTTGCCAGGCAGGTTGCCACCGAAAGCACTATTTCAGAGCGGCAACTAATCGAGGCGACGGCAGAGGTGATCGCCACTGTTCGAATGGAACACCGAGGAGATATCCGCCGGGCTCGCGAACTGACCAACACGCTATTCGATGAGTTGGCCGGAGAGTGTGGCGACGTGGCCGCGCTTGAACAGCTCGGGGAACTGATGCGACGTGAAGATGACAAAGGTATGGATAAACTCAACGATCTGTACCACAAAATAATCAGCCTGCCTTCCCGTGTTAAATCCATGAAAGACCTGAGTGACAGCCTGAAGACGCTGATCGGCCTCGAGCGTGAGGCGTACAGCATCGAGAATAAGGCGGAAACGAAAGAGGTAACGCATAACGTCATGCTGGTGCCAACCAGTGACAGCGTGGATGACTGGGAAGCGGCGGCGCAGAGACAACAGGGCGGGGTGCTCGGTGGATGAATTACAAAGCTGTATGGAAGCCACTGCCTGGATCGCAGTCTCTGGCGCTGAGCTGCCCGTGTAACGAAATCCTGTTCGAAGGCACTCGCGGCCCGGGTAAAACCGCTGCGCAGTTAGCCAGGTTCCGGCGCAATGTCGGCGTGGGCTATGGTTCGTTCTGGCGCGGCGTCATCTTCGACACCGAATATAAGAACCTTGCCGACATCATCACTCAGTCGAAGCGTATGTTTCGCCTGTTCAACGACGGTGCGCGCTATCTGTCATCTGCGAGCGAATTGCGATGGGTATGGCCTACTGGCGAGGAACTGCTCTTCCGATTTGGCA
Organism: Enterobacter cloacae complex sp. IR53041; assembly: GCF_049238285.1. NCBI lineage: Bacteria > Pseudomonadati > Pseudomonadota > Gammaproteobacteria > Enterobacterales > Enterobacteriaceae > Enterobacter > Enterobacter cloacae complex sp. IR53041. The sequence continues at coordinate 99,010 of NZ_JBMKHB010000017.1, forward strand.
AAGAGGCGGACGACTACTGGGATTTCCACGGGCAGGAATTCCCGTTCATTGGCTTTAACGAACTGACTAAACAGCAGTCCCCGGAATTCTACGAAATGATGTTCTCCTGCCGACGTTCATCGTTCAGGCCGGAAAACTACCCGCTGGAGAATGGCAAGTTACTGAGGCCGATCCCGCTGGAGACGTTCAGCACAACCAACCCGTTTGGTATCGGGCACACCTGGGTGAAGAAACGCTTCATTGAGCCAGCGCCACGCGGAACCGTTCAGCGCGACCGGCAAATGGTATTCAACCCCCAGACTGAACGAGAAGAGGAAATCACGCTTACCCGCGTTGCGATTCACGGCTCGTTCAAAGAGAACCCGTATTTGGATCCGCAGTACATCGCTACCCTGATGGCCATCAAAGACCCTAACCGACGCAAAGCATGGGTAGAGGGTTCCTGGGACGTCACCAGTGGTGGACGCTTCGACCATCTGTGGAATGCCTCGCATCACGTCATCAAGCCGTTCCGCATCCCTGATAGCTGGACTGTTGACCGCTCCCACGACTGGGGCGAGTCGAAGCCGTTCTCTAATCTCTGGTGGGCTCGCGCCGACGGTACCGCCGCAGAGCTGCCTGATGGTCGCCAGTTCTGCCCGCCAGCCGGGTCGCTGATCCTGATTGGCGAGTGGTATGGCTGTCCACCTGACGAGCTGAATAAAGGGCTCAATATGAGCTCGACAAACGTCGCCAAGGGTGTGGCCTGGATAGATAAGCGGCTGATGGGCGAAGAGCTGCCTGAACCTGAAGAGATAAAACTCAATGGGATAACTCAGGGGCAACTGAACATCATGCCCGGTATCTGCAAAAAGGTTGTGCCGGGCCCAGCTGACGGTGCCATCTACAACACTGGCGATGACGAGCTCTCTATTGCCCAGAAGATGGAATCGCAGGGCGTTAAGTGGGTTCCATCCAACAAGAAACCGGGATCGCGCGTAAACGGAGCGGCCCTCTTTGCTGACATGCTGGAGGCCGTCCTTGAGGGTAAGAAGCTGGAATCTGGTGTACCTGAGAAACCAGCATTCTACGTCTTCGACTATTGCCGCGGCTGGATAAGCCGTGTTCCGGTGCTCGTTCGCGACAGTAAGAACCCTGATGACGTAGACACTCAGCAGGAAGATCACGACTGGGATGGCACTCGATATGCCGTCCTGCATTCACCGCCGAAGAAAGTCGGCAAAGTCACCAACCTACGGATCTAATCCCATGCCTGATATTTCAACCCCAAATCTGGACTATGGGAACATGGTCGAGGCGTGGGATATCAACGATGCCCTGATGGGCGGCACGCTGTATATGCGCCAGCTGGGCGAGTCCTATCTCCCTCGCTGGCCCAAGGAAGACAAAGAGGATTACAAAAAACGCCTCGCCGTGGCCACGCTTCTGCCAGCCTACGAAGAGACCATTAAGCAAAACATCGGGCGTGTATTCGCCGAGCCGATTAAGCTGGCCGAGAACGTTCCTGATCAACTGCGCGAGTATGCGAAGAACATCGACCTGGAAGGTACACGCCTTGATGTCTGGGCTCAGTCATTCTTCGGCCTGGCGATGCAGTATGGCCTCTCCCATGCGCTGGTGGACTATCCCAGGGTGGACCCAGAAAGGGTAAAAACCAAAGCGGATGAGAAAGCTACCGGAGCGCGCCCGTACGTCACAATGCTTAATCCCCGCCAGGTAATCGGATGGAAGTCGAAGATGGCGGACGGTAAGCTGGTTCTCACCGCGTTGCGCATCAAAGAGGTGGTTGTCGAGGACGGTGACGACTTCGGGCAAACAAAGGTGGAACAGATACGTTATCTGACGCCGGGAAAGGTGGAAATCTACCGCAAGTCCAGAGGTACCGAGGGCGCGGCGAACTGGGAAATATTCGATCAATGGGAGACCTCTCGTAAAGATATCACCCTGGTGACGCTCTACACCAAGCGCACCGGGTTTATGTGTGGTTCACCGCCTCTACTCAACATGGCCCTGCTGAATATCAAGCACTGGCAGAGCCAAAGTGAGCAGGACAACATACTGCACGTCGCCCGGGTGCCTATACTGACGGTGTTCGGACTGGAAGAAAACCAGGAGCTGGTAATTGGGTCTTCTTCTGCCACGTCGTTCTCGGATCGGCAAAGGCAGGGACTGGAATACGTCGAGCACACTGGCTCCTCTATCGGTGCCGGCAAAGAGTCGCTGGCAGAGCTGGTGGAGCAGATGCGCCAGGCTGGCGCGAAGCTGCTGCGAACGGAGAATACCTCGACCAAATCGGTAGACCAGACCTCCGAAGAGAAAATGCAGGAGCAGTCGCCGCTCTACACAATGGCCACCAGCCTCGAAGACGCGATCGACAACATCCTGCAGATCATGGCTGAGTACATCGGCGAGAAGGAGGGCGGCAACGTAGATGTGCGCACCGAGCTGGATGTTGAGTCGAAAGAATTCAACCCGCCTGCTGCGCTGGCTATTCAGTCCCTGCGCCAGGGCGGTGACCTTCGCCGTATCGATGCGATTAAAGCCCTGCAAAAACTCAACCTGATTGATGCCGACGCGGATCCTGATACGGTGCTGAGCGAGTTGCTGGCCGAGTCTGCGTCACTGAGTGAACCACCGCCGGGGGTATGATATGGCCCGTTCCGTGAATGACAGGCTACTGGACGAGACCATCGCGCACGGCTTGTACGTGACGCGTTACGGTACCGGCGTCGCCCGGCGCATGGTCGCGCTGCTGAACAAGTTAGATGCTGAACTGGCCGCCAGGCTGCTGGTGCTGCTGGATGGCAAGCGCGCTGATACCTACAGTGCGCGTCGCCTGGCCTCTCTACTGGCCGGTGTTCGTGAACTGAACCATCAAGCCTACGAACCGGTTAATGCGTCCCTGGCGCGTGAGCTGGCACGTTACACGGATTATGAGACCGGGTATCAGATGGACCTGTTCAGCAGCCTTATACCCGGGCAGGTGCTGAAACACGTCCCGCTGCAAAGCATTGCCCCAGAGCAGGTCTACGCCTCTGCGGTGGCGCAACCTTTTCAGGGGAGATTGCTGAAAGAGTGGGGCCAAAAGCTTGAATCAGATCGGCTGGATAAAATCACCAGTGCGGTGCGTACCGGATTTCTTCAGGGTGAAACCGTCGAGCAGATCGTGAAGCGCGTCGCCGGCACGCCGCAACTTAACCGCCAAGACGGGGTTATCAATGCCTCACGTCGTGACCTTGCTGTTGTTGCCCGCACCGCGGTGAACCATATGGCAGCAACGGCGCGCCAGGAGTTTGCACAAGCCAACAGCGATATCGTGAAGGCCAAACAGTGGTCTTCGACTCTGGACACCCACACCAGCCAGTGGTGCATCATCCGCGACCGCAAACTCTATTCGCTCGATGGTAAGCCGCTGGGCCATGCAATCCCATATCTGCGCGGGCCCGGCAAAATTCATTTCTGCTGTCGCTCATGCGAAATTCTGATCACTAAATCGTGGGAAGAGATGCAGATAGCCTCTGGCGAGCTGAGCATCGCCACGCGCGCCTCAATGGACGGACAGGTGCCAGCGCATACCAGCTATGCCGACTGGCTTGCGAGGCAGCCTTACGCGCGGCAGGAGCAGGTGCTGGGCGTTACTCGCGCGCAGATGCTGCGTGACGGCAAAATCACCGTGCCGGAGATGTTCAACGATGCCGGGGAGTTCCTGACCCTGGACGAGCTACGCCGCGTGGATGCGTCGGCGTTCCAGTAACACAAACCCCATCAACATCAGGCTGCCTCCGGGCAGCTTTTTTTATGCCTGCCGCTGAGCGGATGCGACGCGGTGCCCGGGTCGGATGACCCATTACGTATGGCCGGAAGGCTGGAGCAAAAACAATGAAACTGAAACTTGATGCTAACGGAAATGTGGTCGTTGAAAACGGCATGCCTGTGTACATCCATGATGATGGCAAAGAGATCCCGTTCGATGCGGTCGCAGCGATGACCAAAATCACCTCCCTGAATGGCGAGGCGAAAACTCACCGCGAAGCGAAGGAAGCGGCGGAAGCCAATCTCGCGAAATTCTCGGGCATCACCGACCCGGCCAAGGCGCTCGAAGCCCTGGAGATGATGACCAAAATCGACCAGAAAAAACTGATCGATGCTGGTGCCGTTGACCAGGTAAAGGCGGAGATCACCAAAGTTTTCCAACAGCAGCTGGACGAAGCGAACAGCAAGACCCAGCAGCTGGAAACTCAACTCTACGACGAGATGATCGGCGGCCGCTTCGGTGGCTCTAAGTTCATTTCCGAGAAGATGGCGATCCCGACTGAGTTCGTGCGTTCCTACTTCGGTCAGAACTTCAAAATCGAAGAAGGGAAGGTTGTGGCCTACGACGGCCAGGGCAATAAGGTGTTCTCTCGCACCAAGCCCGGCGAGTTAGCCAGCTTTGATGAGGCCCTGGAGTCTCTGGTCGAGTCGCATCCGCAGAAAGATTACATCCTCAAAGCGTCCGGTAACAGCGGCGGCGGTTCTCACCAGTCGCAGCACCAGGCCGGGCAAAAAACCATGAAACGCGGTGCGTTTGATTCCCTGGATAACGCTGGCAAGCAAGCAGCGCTGAAAGACGGCATCAGCATCGTCGATTAAATCGAAAGGAGCCATAAATGGCAGGCAATACCCTTACTGGTCTGATCCCGACCATCTATACCGCGCTGGACGTAGTGTCCCGCGAGCAAACTGGTTTTATTCCTGCGGTGGCGCGTGACGCGAAAGCGGATGCTGCTGCAAAAGACCAGACCGTACGTGCGCCAGTCGCACCTGCAGCCACCACTGAAGATATTGTCCCTGGTCCTTCAGCGCCTAATTCTGGCGACCAGACCATCGGTGGTGTGGATGTCAAAATCACCAAATCCAAAATGGCCCCGGTGAAATGGAATGGTGAAGAGCAATTGGCTCTGGGCCCGGCTGGTACCTACAACACCATCCTGGCTGACCAGTTCAAGCAGGCTTTCCGTGCGCTGGCGAACGAAGTGGATGCAGACCTCGCTGCGCTGTACCTCAACTCCTCCCGCGCTGTTGGCGCGCCGAAGAATACCCCGTTCAGCATCAAAGACGATCTGACTGATGCTGCGTTGGCGCGTCAAATCCTGACCGATAACGGTGCGCCGACTACCGATTTGCGTATGGTGCTGGGTGGCGAAGCGATGGCATCCATCCGTGGTAAACAGGCTGTCCTCTTCAAAGCGAACGAAGCGGGAACCGACCAGCTGCTGCGTGAAGGTGTTATCGGTCGCATCATGGGCTTCAACCTCCACGAATCCTTCAGCATCAAGCGTACCGCGAAAAGCGCTGCTGCTGGCTATAGGGTCAATGGCGCAAAGAAAGAGGGCGATATCATCATCGCTATCTCTGCTGGCACCGGCGGTATTGCTGCAGGGACTGCGGTGAAGTTTGCCGGTGATGACAATCAGTATCTGGTCGTTGCGGCTACGTCTTCCACTATCACTATTAGCGCGCCGGGCCTCCGTCAGGATCTGGCAGATCAGGCTGATGTCACCGTGTTGAGCGAATTCGTTCCGAACATGGCGTTTGACCGCGGGGCATTCCTGCTGGCCAGTCGTACCCCGGCGATGCCTGAAGGTGGCGATACTGCTGATGACGTCATGAATGTGACCGACCCGGTATCTGGCATCACCTTCCAGGTGGCGCTGTACCGCCAGTACCGTCAGGTGCGTTATGAAGTGGGTCTGGCGTGGGGCGTGGCTGCTGTGGCGCCACGTCATTCCGCCATCATCATGGGTTAACCCAGGGGGCTTCGGCCCCTTTGTTTTTCTGGAGGCCCAATGGCCGGATTAACCAAAGAGCAGCGCGCTCAGCGTGAAGCGGAAAAGCTTGCAGCTCAGCAGGCCGCTGATAAAAATCCTGCCCAGCAGGAACAGCAGGAACAGCAGGAACAGCAGGAACAGCAGGAACAGCAGGAACAGCAGGAACAGCAGGAACAGCAGGAACAGCAGGAACAGC
>NZ_JBMKHB010000018.1:0-103290 GCF_049238285.1 Enterobacter cloacae complex sp. IR53041
CTGGGCGAAATGCGCCTGGTAAGCAGAGTTTTTGAAATGTAAGGCCTTTGAATAAGACAAAAGGCTGCCTCATCGCTAACTTTGCAACAGTGCCGTTACGACCGTAGTCGATGCTGCCAGCGTCGCCCGCTTTCAGACCAGCGAAAGCCAGACGGTTTTTGTTTTTCTGTGCAGAGTTTTCTGCATCGCTAGCCACGAAACGGTATTCCCACTGGCCATAACCTGTCAGTTGGTCGTTGATCTGAGTTTCGCCTTTGAAACCGATCTGCGCGTAAGTAGCGTCGCTATTGTTTGTGCTATCACCGGAAGTCACGAAGTCGTGCTCGGCGTTAACTTTACCGTAGAAGTCCAGCTTGTTGCCGTTCTTGTTATAGATTTCTGCAGCGTTGGCTGCACCGGCTACCAGCAGGGCAGGGATTACCACTGCCAGAATATTGCGCTTCATCATTATTTATTACCCTCATTGGTTTTTTTATGACACTCGCCACTGCCGTCAATAAATTCTGTCAATAAATATTTCCGGAACTATTGATGAGAGTTTGGTGTCTTTATGTATCTGACAGGCATCTTTCCATTCGCCGAAGCGTTTCGCTAGCCTGAAAGTGCTACAATTCTCAAGATTAAGTAACCAAAAGAAAATATATGTAACTAAATGTGTATTTTTGGGAACTTTGTGAACCACCTCAAACTTCAGAACGCCCTGGTGAATTAAGCGACAGTATCTATCCTATATATATGAATTTCTTATGATTAATTTGGATAAAGGCAATTCATATAAACAGACGATAAACGACTCGTTTTTTCTTATGACGCCGAAAAGCCTTCTGGATGGCTGTAAAATTGGTTGAAATTTGTGCTATTGCTTGAGGGTGTGATAAGCGCAATAAGAATGGGGTTTATTTTTTGTGGCTGGATATTTCGCGGAAACAAAACGTAACAGGTAGTGGTTGTGACGGGGTGAAGGTTTGAAGATGCTGACTTTACGCTGACGAAAACTGACAATGCAGAATAAAATAATGGCCAGCACAGGCTGGCCATTTTAGTCTTTTACCGATTAGAAGCTGGCGTTACGTGGCGTACGTGGGAACGGAATCACGTCACGAACGTTCTGCACACCGGTCACGTAGGCAATCAGACGCTCAAAGCCCAGACCAAAACCGGCGTGCGGTACGGTACCGTAACGACGCAGATCGCGGTACCAGCTGTAGTCCGCAGGGTTGAGACCCATCTCTTCCATACGCGCGTCCAGCACGTCCAGACGCTCTTCACGCTGAGAGCCACCGATGATTTCACCGATGCCCGGCGCCAGGACGTCCATCGCTGCCACGGTTTTACCGTCTTCGTTAAGGCGCATATAGAAAGCCTTAATGTCTTTCGGGTAGTTTTTAACGACAACCGGCGCTTTGAAATGCTTCTCGGCCAGATAGCGCTCGTGCTCAGACGCCAGGTCTACGCCCCAGTAAACCGGGTTCTCGAACTTCTCACCGCATTTCTCGAGGATCGCCACCGCGTCGGTGTAGTCCACCTGCGCAAAATCGGCAGAGACGAAGCGCTCCAGACGGGCTACCGCGTCGCTGTCTACGCGCTCGGCGAAGAATTTCATGTCGTCCGGACGCTCTTCCAGCACCGCTTTGAAGACATATTTCAGCATCGCTTCCGCCAGACCCGCGACATCGTCCAGGTTGGCGAACGCCACTTCAGGCTCCAGCATCCAGAATTCCGCCAGGTGACGGCTGGTGTTGGAGTTTTCGGCACGGAAGGTAGGGCCAAAGGTGTAGATTTTAGACAGCGCGCAGGCGTACGTTTCGCCGTTGAGCTGACCGGATACGGTCAGGAAGGCCTCTTTACCAAAGAAGTCTTTGTCATAGTCCACTTTACCTTCCGGGGTGCGCGGCAGGTTTTCGAGATCCAGCGTTGAGACGCGGAACATCTCACCGGCGCCTTCCGTATCGGACGCGGTGATCAGCGGGGTAGACACCCAGAAATAACCCTGCTCATCGAAGAAACGATGCAGCGCCTGCGCCAGCGTATGACGTACGCGAGCAACCGCACCAATCAGGTTGGTACGTGGACGAAGGTGCGCCACTTCACGCAGATACTCAATGCTGTGACGTTTAGCCGCCATCGGATAGGTATCCGGATCTTCAACCCAGCCGGTGACTTCAATCGCAGAAGCCTGAATTTCGAAACTCTGACCCTGGCCCGGGGATGCCACGACCACGCCGGTGACGATAACGGAACAGCCCGTTGTCAGGTGCAGAACGTCATCATTGTAATTGGGCAGAGAATTATTAATGACGGCCTGTACAGGATCAAAGCAGGAACCGTCATAGACGGCAAGGAAGGAGATGCCAGCTTTAGAATCTCGGCGGGTACGCACCCATCCGCGCACGGTGACTTCTGAGTCAACGGCGACACGGCCCTGGAGTACGTCGGCTACAGGCACAACGCTCATAATATTCTCTCTGTTAATAGTCGGAAAAAATAAACACTTGTCCACCCTTATGGGGGGATATCTATGTTACCTGCCATCCGCTATCAGACAAGTAAATTTCGCGGTCAAAAGGGAAGAATTGAGAAATAAATAAGAAGAGGGGAGCCATGAAGGCTCCCTTAAGCGCTTAACTGGCTTTTTTGATCTGGGGAAGATCGAAGGCTTTGCGCAACGCGCGGACAAACGCCTTGTCATGGCAGATGGTTTTGCCCGGGCTGTCGGAGAGTTTCGCCACCGGTTTGCCGTTACATTCCACCAGCTTTATCACGATATTCAGAGGTTTTACCTGAGGAATGTCGCAGGTTAACCGGGTACCGATCCCGAAGCTCAGGTTCACTCTGGCGTTGAAATGGCGATAGAGTTCGACGGCTTTCGCCAGATCGAGATTATCGGAGAAGACCAGCACCTTGCTCATCGGGTCAATGCCCAGTTTCTCGTAATGGGCAATCGCCTTCTCACCCCACTCAACCGGATCTCCGGAATCGTGGCGCAACCCCTGATAACGCTCCGCAAATTCAGGTCCAAAGTCGCGCAGGAAGGCATCCATCGTAATACAGTCCGTGAGGGCAATTCCGAGTTGACTCGGGTACTCCTCAAGCCATGCGGCCAGCGCTGCCCGCTGGCTGTTGGCGAGGTCAGGGCTAATTTGCTGATGCGCCTGGAACCACTCGTGCGCCTGGGTACCCATTGGCGTCAGATTGAGGCGACGGGCCAGATCGTAGTTACTGGTGCCCACGAACCACGGCTCCTGCTGCAGACGTTTAACGATGGCCTCCTGTACGTCGCGCGAAAAACGGCGGCGGGTGCCAAAGTCCATCAGGCGGAAGCGGGACATGTCCAGCCCTGCGGTCAGCGTGGAGAAGTCAGCGAGTTTCTTTTCCAGCGAGGCCACCGCCTGCGCTACGCCCGTTTCCGGGGAACGGTAGCGGTGAGCCAGTTCACTGATTACCGCCAGAAGCGGCACTTCCCACATGATCACTTCCCGCCACGGACCTGCAAGGCGAATATCCAGCTTGCCGTTATCGTTAACCACGGTGACCTGCTCCGGCTTATAGCGGAAGTCGCGCAGCCAGTTCAGGTAGTCGGCTTTGAAGAAAGGCAGGCTAGAAAGCCACTGATATTCCTCGTCCTGCAGCGTCAGATGCTGCATAGCATTGACCTGTTCACGAATGGCGTCTGCGTAGATACCGAGCAAGTCGTCGCCACGGCAGCGGAATTCCGCCGCGACATGAACGTCATAGTAATGGTGGAAAACGGCTTGCTGCATGTGCAGTTTATACGCGTCGGTATCCAGCAACGTATGCAGAACTGGAGAAGCGAATTGAGTCATAGGTGCGCAGTAGCATCCTCTCACAGGAGCGTTTAGTACAATAAACAACTCCGGAGTATACCTTGTTTAGTGATTTATTGAACCCCGATCACAACATAAGCGCGTTTTATGGTCGAGGGCATTTTGTGCCCCGTGTTATACAAATGTAGCAAAAAAAGGTGTTGGCCCTGAAAAGATGAACATTCTGCATAGCGCGTTTTGCGCAACAGGAATATATTGAAACGTTACTCGACAAACGATGCATAAGGTTTTCTATGACACAACAGCCACAAGCCAAATACCGCCACGACTACCGTGCGCCGGATTATCTGATTAGCGAAATCGATCTGACTTTTGACCTGGATGCCACTAAAACCGTTGTCACGGCGGTGAGTCAGGTGACGCGCCACAGCGCAACTGCTGTGCCGCTGCGTCTGGATGGCGAAGACCTGACGCTGGTCTCCCTGCATATTAATGATGAAGCCTGGTCAGACTATAAAGAAGAAAACAACCAGCTGGTCATCGACAACCTGCCGGAACAGTTTACGCTGCGCATCGTGAATGAAATCAACCCGGCCGCCAACACCGCGCTGGAAGGGCTTTACCAGTCAGGCGTGGCGCTGTGTACCCAGTGTGAAGCGGAAGGGTTCCGCCACATTACCTGGTATCTCGACCGCCCGGACGTCCTCGCGCGCTTCACCACCAAAATCATCGCCGATAAAACCCTGTATCCCTTCCTGCTCTCCAACGGCAACCGCGTAGGCGAAGGCGAGCTGGAGAATGGCCGTCACTGGGTTCAGTGGCAGGATCCGTTCCCGAAACCGTGTTACCTGTTTGCGCTGGTGGCGGGGGACTTCGACGTGCTGCGCGACACCTTCAAAACGCGCTCAGGCCGCGAAGTGGCGCTGGAGCTGTTTGTTGACCGCGGTAACCTGGACCGCGCGCCGTGGGCGATGACCTCGCTCATCAACTCCATGAAGTGGGACGAAGAGCGCTTTGGCCTCGAATATGACCTCGACATCTATATGATCGTTGCCGTTGATTTCTTCAACATGGGCGCAATGGAGAACAAAGGTCTGAACGTCTTTAACTCCAAATACGTGCTGGCGCGCACCGATACCGCCACCGATAAAGATTATCTCGATATCGAACGCGTCATCGGCCACGAATATTTCCACAACTGGACCGGTAACCGCGTCACCTGCCGCGACTGGTTCCAGCTGAGCCTGAAAGAGGGCCTGACCGTCTTCCGTGACCAGGAGTTCAGCTCCGATCTGGGTTCACGCGCGGTGAACCGCATCAATAACGTGCGTACCATGCGCGGCCTGCAGTTTGCGGAAGATGCCAGCCCAATGGCGCACCCGATCCGTCCGGATAAAGTCATCGAAATGAACAACTTCTACACCCTGACGGTGTATGAGAAAGGCGCTGAAATTATCCGCATGATCCACACCCTGCTGGGTGAAGAGAACTTCCAGAAAGGGATGCAGCTCTACTTCGAGCGTCATGACGGCAGCGCGGCCACCTGCGACGATTTTGTGCAGGCGATGGAAGATGCTTCTAATGTCGATCTTTCCCACTTCCGCCGCTGGTACAGCCAGGCCGGTACGCCAGTTGTTACCGTCAAAGACGACTACAATCCGGAAACCGAGCAGTACACGCTGACCATCAGCCAGCGCACGCCGCCGACGGCAGAGCAGGAAGAGAAATACCCGCTGCATATTCCGTTCAGCATCGAGCTGTACGATAACGAGGGCAAAGTCATTCCATTGCAGAAGGGCGGCCACCCGGTACACCACGTGCTGAACGTGACCCAGGCCGAGCAGACCTTTACCTTCGATAACGTCTACTTCCAGCCGGTGCCTGCGCTGCTGTGTGAATTCTCCGCGCCGGTGAAGCTGGAGTACAAGTGGAGCGATCAGCAGCTGACGTTCCTGATGCGTCACGCCCGCAACGACTTCTCCCGCTGGGATGCGGCGCAAAGCCTGCTGGCGACCTACATCAAGATCAACGTAAACCGTCACCAGCAGGGTCAGCCGCTGTCGCTGCCTGTTCACGTGGCTGACGCGTTCCGCGCGATCCTGCTGGATGAGAAGATTGACCCGGCGCTGGCCGCTGAAATTCTGACCCTGCCGTCAGCAACGGAAATCGCGGAGTTGTTCGAGATTATCGATCCGATCGCGATCGTGGCGGTGCGTGAAGCGCTGACCCGTACGCTGGCTGCTGAACTGGCGGACGAGTTCCTCGCCATTTATAACGCCAACAAGCTTGACGCTTATCGCGTTGAGCATGCGGACATTGGTAAACGTTCTCTGCGTAACACCTGCCTGCGCTATCTGGCGTTTGGTGAAACCGAGCTGGCGAACACCCTGGTGAGCAATCAGTATCACGAGGCGGATAACATGACCGACGCGCTGGCCGCGCTGGGCGCAAGCGTTGCCGCCGAACTGCCGTGCCGCGATGCGCTGATGCAGGAGTATGACGACAAGTGGCATCAGGATGGTCTGGTAATGGATAAGTGGTTCATCCTGCAGGCGACCAGCCCGGCGGCCGATGCGCTCAGCAAGGTGCGCAGCCTGCTGAAGCATCGTTCCTTTACCCTGAGCAACCCAAACCGCGTGCGCTCGCTGATTGGCGCGTTTGCCAGCAGCAACCCGGCCGCATTCCACGCCGAAGACGGCAGCGGTTATCAGTTCATGGTGGAAATGCTGACCGAGCTGAACAGCCGTAACCCGCAGGTGGCGTCGCGTCTGATAGAGCCGCTGATCCGTCTGAAACGCTACGATGAGAAGCGTCAGGCGAAGATGCGTGCCGCGCTTGAGCAGCTGAAAGGGCTGGAAAACCTGTCTGGCGATCTGTACGAGAAGATTGCTAAAGCGTTAGCGTAATAAAAGTTTACCCTCCCTCTCCCTGTGGGAGAGGGCCGGGGGTGAGGGCATCAGGCATTAGCCTTAGCTCGCTGTAACTCCGTGCCCCCGCGTTTCATCACCCGATCCAGCACTTCTGCCTCCAGCTCCGCCAGTCTTGCCGAGCCCACGCGACGAGGCCGGGGAAGATCCACCGTCAGATCCAGACCGATTTTTCCTTCCTCTATTAACAGCACCCGATCGGCCATTGCGACGGCTTCGCTCACGTCATGTGTCACCAGCAGTACCGTAAAGCCGTGCGTCTGCCAGAGGGAACCAATCAAATCCTGCATTTCGATTCGCGTCAGGGCGTCGAGCGCGCCCAGTGGTTCATCGAGCAAGAGCAGGCCCGGACGGTGAATCAACGCCCGCGCCAGCGCCACGCGCTGCTTCTGTCCACCCGAGAGTGCGGCAGGCCATTCATCGGCGCGATTTTCCAGCCCAACGGCGGCCAGCGCCTGGCGGGCTTCATCCCGCCAGTTACCCTTAAGGCCGAGCCCGACATTGTCGATAACCGATTTCCACGGCAGCAGGCGTGCATCCTGGAACATCATTCGGGTATCATCCTGAATATTCGAAAGCGGCGTCGTTCCTGCCAGAATGTCGCCGCCGTTGGGGGCTTCCAGTTCGGCCAGCAGCCGTAGCAGCGTACTCTTGCCGCCGCCGCTGCGTCCGACTACGGCCACAAACTGTCCGGCGGGAATATGCAGATCCAGCCCGTTAAGAATGGTGTTATCGCCGTAGCGTTTGGTGACACCGCTCAGCAATAACGGGGTCCCCTGATTCAGTCGTGCAGTATTCATGCTTTCGCCTCCTGAAGGGTATAGGCCGGATTCCAGCGCAGCCAGCTGCGCTCCAGCCACTGGGCGCTGACGTCGGCGAGTTTGCCGAGCAGGGCGTAAAGGATAATGGCTACTACCACCACGTCCGTTTGCAGGAATTCGCGGGCGTTCATCGCCAGATAACCAATCCCGGAGTTGGCTGAGATGGTTTCCGCCACAATCAGCGTCAGCCACATCAGGCCGAGCGCGAAACGCACCCCGACCATAATGGAGGGCAGGGCACCCGGCAGAATCACGTGAACAAAGAGGGAAAAACCCGATAAGCCGTAGCTGCGCGCCATCTCCACCAGACCACGATCGATATTGCGGATGCCGTGCCAGGTGTTGATGTAAATCGGGAACAGCGTGCCCAGCGCCACGAGGAAGATCTTGGCGCTCTCATCAATCCCAAACCACAGAATGACCAGCGGGATCAGCGCCAGATGCGGCACGTTGCGCAGCATCTGGATGGAGGTATCCAGCAGCCGCTCGCCCCAGCGTGAAAGGCCGCTCACCAGACCCAGAACCAGCCCGATACTGCCGCCGATGGAAAACCCGATCGCGGCGCGCCAGGAGCTGATCGCCAGATGCTGCCACAGCTCTCCGCTGACGCTCAGCGACCAGAACGCTTCTACAACGCCCTCCGGAGAGGGCAGAATGCGGCTCGACAGCCAGCCGGTGGACGATGCGAGCTGCCAGAGCGCCACAATGCCGACGGGTAAAAACCACGGCGCGGCGCGCAGCAGCCATTTTTGTGAGGTGGCAGACATGGTCCCTCCTTAGCTCTGTGCGGCTTTGCGTGGAATAAATTCGTTTGCCACGGCTTCGCCCTGCAGCTGGAGCGGCTGCGGCTGCGGAACCTCCGGAATGGCGACATCAAGATGCGGGAACAACAGCTCGCCGACCTTGTACGCCTCTTCCAGATGCGGATAACCGGAGAGAATGAAGCTGTCGATGCCCAGTTCGGCGTATTCATTGATGCGCGCGGCCACGGTCGGGCCGTCGCCGACCAGCGCCGTACCCGCACCGCCGCGCACCAGACCGACGCCCGCCCACAGGTTCGGGCTGATCTCCAGGTTCTCGCGCTTGCCGTTGTGCAGGGACGCCATCCGGTGCTGCCCGACGGAGTCGGTTTTGGCAAATGCGGCCTGGGCTCTGGCGATCGTTTCATCATCCAGATGGGAGATCAGGCGGTCCGCCGCCTGCCAGGCTTCTTCATTGGTCTCGCGCACAATCACATGCAGACGGATACCGAAGCGCACCTTGCGGCCATGGGCGGCCGCCTTCGCGCGGACCTGAGCGATTTTCTCTTTCACCAGCTCAGGCGGTTCGCCCCAGGTCAGATAGAGGTCGACCTGCTCCGCCGCCAGATCCTGGGCTACATCCGACGACCCGCCAAAATAGAGCGGCGGGCGCGGCTGCTGCACCGGCGGGAAGTAGAGCTTCGCGTCGCGAACGTGAATATGCTTACCTTCAAAGGTGACGGTTTCCCCTTCCAGCAGGCGTCGCCAGACGCGGGTGAACTCGGCGGAGGCCTCATAGCGTTCGGTATGGTCGAGGAACACGCCGTCGCCCGCCAGCTCCTGTGGATCGCTGCCCGTCACCAGGTTAAACAGGGCGCGGCCGTTGGACAGCCTGTCCAGCGTGGCCGCCTGACGTGCCGCCACGGTAGGGGAGACGACGCTCGGGCGTAACGCGACAAGGAACTTCAGGCGCTGGGTGACCGGGATCATCGACGCGGCGACCAGCCAGGCATCTTCACATGATCGTCCGGTCGGGATCAGCACCCCGGTGAAACCGATTCGGTCCGCCGCCTGTGCAATCTGCTGCAGGTAGCCATGGTCAACCGGGCGTGAACCCTCTTCTGTACCAAGATAGTGTCCATCACCGTGGGTGGGTAAAAACCAGAAAAGATTCAGACTCATGATTTAGCTCCTTCTTTGCCTGCGGGTTGCCAGATGCGTTCGCGAATATTGACCTGTTTTGGAACCAGGCGGTTTTGATAGAAGAGGTCAGCCGTTTGTTGCTGAAGTGCGGCGACGTGTGCGTCCACCGGCGTAATGGTGGTCGGCGGACGGTGGTTGAGATAGCTCGCGATCACCGGCTCAGGTAAGCCCATGGTTTTCGCCAGCAGGGCAATGCTCTCCTGACGCTGGCTCTGGGTCAAAGCATCGGCCTGGGTAAAGGTATCCAGCACGCCCTGAAGAAACGCGCCGTTCTTTTCAGCGTAAGGGCGCGCGGCCAGGTAGAACGAACCGGTCTGCTTCAGCGTGGTACCGTCTTTCAGCACGCGAACGCCACCCTGCAGCAATGCGGCGGAGTAGTACGGATCCCAGATGGCCCAGGCATCAACGTTCTTCTGCTGGAACGCGGCGCGCGCGTCGGCAGGCGTCAGGTAGACGGGCTGAATGTCGGTGAATTTGAGTCCGGCCTCTTGCAGAGCGCGCAGCAAAAGGTTGTGTGAGCTGGAACCTTTCTGGAAAGCGACCTTATGGCCTTTAAGATCGGCGACGCTTTTAATGTCGCTGTTTTCAGGCACCAGAATGACTTCGGCCTTAGGCTTGGGCGGCTCAACGCCAACGTAGACGAGGTCCGCTCCCGCGGCCTGGGCGAATATAGGTGGGATATCGCCCGTGCTGCCGAGATCGATACTGCCCACGTTCAGGGCCTCCAGCATCTGCGGGCCGGCGGGGAACTCCACCCAGGAGAATTTGGTGTCCGGGAAGCGTTTTTCCAGAAGCTGGTGGCTTTTTGCCAGCACCATGCTGATGCTGCCTTTCTGATACCCGATGCGTAAACTTTCCGGAGCCGTTTCTGCGGCATGGGCCAGCGAGGTAAGCGCCATTAAACCGGCCAGTCCGATGCGGGTTAACGTTTTAAACATGTGCGACTCCTTGAGGCTGACTAAACGCCGGGGCCTGGATATCCCGGCGATGCAGGGCATGCCAGAACGTTTCCAGAGCGTTATCGAGGCGGGTTTGCAGGTTGGGCGTAAAGTGGGGTTTGTGTTGATATTCGATGACCTGCGAGTCATCGGCGAAAACGCCGTGGAGGATCTCCTGCGCTTTCAACGCGTTCAGCACCGGCTTCAGGGCATAATCCACGGCCAGTAAATGGGCAACCGTACCGCCCGTTGCCAGCGGCAGCACCACCTTGCCGTCCAGCGCACGTTCCGGAAGCAGATCGAGCAGGGTTTTCAGGGCCCCGGAAAAGGAGGCCTTATAGATGGGCGTTGCTACGATCAGGCCGTCCGCGCCGTTAAGTTGCTCAATGAGGGTTTTCAGCGCGGGGCTGTCGAAACGGGCGTAGAGCAAATCTTCAGGTTCGAAGTTATGCAGGTTCCAGTGGCACACTTCCACATCCAGAGCATTCAGTTTTTCACGGGCATATTCCAGCAGGGCGCTGGAGCGCGAAGGGAATCGTGGACTTCCGGCCAGGGTAATGACGCGCATACTTCCTCCTTATAACTAATTGTTTGCTTTTATCTAACATTCATAACAATTTTAAGGAGTGTGACACCGCGCGTTTATTCCACTAAATGATTTATCTGCAATTAAAATGCAAAAAAGTGCATAAGAAATGGACGGGGAGGTAAACGATTGCGTTTTACGCGGTTTTTTTGCCGCAGGTCAATTCCCTTTCGCGACGGGATCGCCCATAATCCCCTCCCGGTTTGCACACCGGGAATCCAGGAGAGTTCATGTACTACCCCTTCGTTCGTAAAGCCCTTTTCCAGCTCGACCCTGAGCGCGCTCATGAATTTACATTCCAGCAATTACGTCGTATTACCGGCACGCCTTTGGCCGCGCTGGTGCGCCAGCATGTGCCGGTAAAACCTGTGCAGTGCATGGGGCTGACTTTTAAAAATCCGCTGGGTCTGGCTGCCGGTCTGGACAAAAATGGCGAGTGCATTGATGCCCTGGGCGCGATGGGCTTTGGCTCCATTGAAATCGGTACCGTCACCCCGCGCCCGCAGCCGGGAAATGACAAACCGCGCCTGTTCCGACTGGTGGAAGCCGAAGGGCTGATCAACCGCATGGGCTTCAACAACCACGGTGTTGATCACCTGGTCGAGAACGTAAAAAAAGCCCACTTTGACGGAATACTGGGCATCAATATCGGCAAAAATAAAGACACGCCGGTCGAGCAGGGTAAAGATGACTATCTGATTTGTATGGAAAAAGTCTACGCCTATGCCGGTTATATTGCGGTGAATATTTCCTCACCCAATACCCCGGGCCTGCGATCCTTACAATATGGTGAAGCGCTGGACGATCTTCTGAGTGCCATTAAAAATAAGCAAAATGAACTCCAGGCGATCCACCACAAATATGTTCCGGTCGCGGTTAAGATCGCCCCGGATCTTTCTGCCGAAGAATTGATCCAGGTTGCCGACAGTTTGGTTCGCCATAATATTGATGGTGTAATTGCGACCAATACCACGCTCGATCGTTCCCTCGTGCAGGGAATGAAAAACTGTGACGAAGCGGGTGGGTTAAGTGGCCGTCCGGTGCAATTAAAAAGCACCGAAATTATTCGCGCCCTGTCTGCGGAATTAAATGGCCGCCTGCCGATTATTGGCGTCGGCGGCATTGACTCCGTGATTGCTGCGCGTGAGAAGATGGCGGCGGGTGCGTCCCTGGTGCAAATCTATTCCGGCTTTATTTTTAAAGGGCCGCCGCTGATTAAAGAAATCGTTACGCATATCTAATCTTTTCTCGTAATCAGACAACCGGGGCTTTATTTCCAGCCCTGGTTGTTTTATATTCCGTCACTGTTGCTTATTTAGACATTATAGTCCTTTATTAATGGTGTTATAAACGAAGCGGCAAACAGGACATTTTTAGTACAGGACGTTTCGGGGACGGGAGAGAAACATGCGAATTAAACCTGACGATAACTGGCGCTGGTATTTTTGCGACGAGCATGACCGAATGATGCTCGACTTAGCCAATGGCATGTTGTTTCGCTCTCGTTTTGCCCGCCGAATGTTAACCCCGGACGCTTTTTCCCCGTCAGGCTTTTGCGTTGATGACGCTGCGCTTTATTTCTCCTTTGAGGAAAAATGTCGCGATCTGATGCTCTCGAAAGAGCAGCGCGCCGAGCTGGTATTAAATGCGCTGGTGGCTATCCGTTTCCTGAAGCCGCAAATGCCAAAGAGCTGGCATTTCCTGCCGCACGGCATGAACTGGACCCCGGCAACGGGCGATGCGGCCAGCGTCAACCTGAGCGATACCGCAGAAGAGGTGAGCCTGCTGGTGGTGGAGCCAGGCGATAATGCCGCGCTCTGCCTGCTGGCCCAGCCTGGCGTGACGATTGCCGGGCGGACGATGCAGCTCGGGGATGCCATTAAGGTCATGAACGACAGGCTGAAGCCCCAGCTTCGCGTGGATGCCTTCAGCCTCGAGCAGGCGGTTTAAGCTTCCAGCTGTACGGACGTTTTCGGGACGCAGCTACAGCACAGAATTGTGCCGTCATTTCCAATTGCCGACTTTTTCAACGCACTCACTTCGCCATCCACCAGTCTGATACGACAGCATCCGCAAATGCCCGCGCGGCAGGAATAGGGTATGCGGATCCCCGCTTGTTCCAGCTGCTCAAGCAGTACCTGCTGGTTGTTACCCCGGATGACGTTGCCCTGCCAGTGAATATCTACCGCAGAGGCGACGTTCGTCTCAACGTCGACAAACTCCTCCTCCTGACCCGAGCCGTACACTCTTGCTGGCCCACGGGCAAGAATTTCGACCTCATCGCCGACGCGGATCGCGCCGCTGGAGCGCGGAATCAGGTTCTGGCCGAAATCGACATCGCTATTATCCTGCGCGGTGCGGAATGATTGCAGGGTTTTCAACGGTTCGCCGGAAGGATGCTTCTGGCCTTTCTCCGGGCTCACCGTGGTGAAAATGCAGCGGCTGCAGGGCTTCACCACGTCAAAAATGACGCTGCCAATGCGGATCACTTTCCAGATATCTTCGTCCCAGGCCTCGGCACCCGTCACCACCAGGTTCGGACGGAACTGTTCCATCTGAACGCTGGCTTTGCAGCGGCCCTGTAAATCACGCAGCGAGGCTTCGTTCGTCAGCAGGAACGGGAAGCCATCGGCAAAGGAGAGGGGAACGGCGTCGTGGCGCTTCACGCGACGCGTCAGTTCAGGTCCAACCCACCGCAGCTGCACGTCGCGGGAGAAGAAGCCGCTTAACCAGCGGTTAATTTCATCCGGGGCGATGCGCGCGGTAAAGTGGTTCCCCCACACTTCCGTTGGCGCATCGACGGGCGCAAAATCAGCAAAGCGAATCACCGCGCTGGAACCGTCCGGCGCGGTAAGATGCAAACCGTCGTGAAGCGGGGAAGGGGTAAAGCGAACCATCTGAGGGAACTGGCGTGCGGTAATAAACGTACCGTCAGGCTCGGTGACCATAAAAATTCGATCGAAGGCGAATCCGCTCATGTCGGCCAGCGCGTGAGAGACGCCGATGCCGCGCATGGATTTCACCGGATGAATAAAAAGCCTGGATAACGTCGCCACTGCACACTCCCTCGAATGAAAATAAGCCTTCAACTTTATGACATACACGCCATATTAGCTATAATGCGCGACAATTTTCTAAGAGTAAAAGTGACGATATGAATTCTCTGTTTGCCAGTACGGCCCGTGGGCTGGAAGAGCTGTTAAAAACTGAACTGGAAAGCCTGGGCGCACAAGAGTGTCAGGTGGTTCAGGGTGGTGTCCATTTTGAGGGCGACACGCGGCTTATTTACCAGAGCCTGATGTGGAGCCGCCTGGCGTCGCGCATCATGCTGCCGATGAAAGAGTGCAAGGTTTATAGCGACCTTGACCTCTACACCGGCGTACAGATGATCGACTGGACAGAGATCTTCACCCCGAATGCCACCTTTGCGGTCCATTTCAACGGCGTGAACGACGAGATCCGCAACAGCCAGTACGGTGCCCTGCGCGTAAAAGACGCCATTGTGGACTGCTTTACGCGTAAAAATAAGGAACGTCCGAACGTCGATCGTGAAAACCCGGATCTGCGTATTAACGTCTGGCTGAACGGCGACACGGCGAGTATCTCTCTCGATCTGAGCGGCGCGGGCCTGCACCTGCGCGGCTACCGCGATCGTACCGGCATGGCACCCATCAAAGAGACCCTGGCGGCCGCCATTGTGATGCGCTCCGGCTGGCAGCCGGGCACGCCGCTGCTCGACCCGATGTGCGGTTCCGGTACCCTGCTGATTGAAGCGGCCATGCTGGCCACCGACCGCGCCCCGGGACTCCATCGCGGCCAGTGGGGCTTCAAAGGCTGGGCGCAGCACGATGAAGCGCTCTGGAAAGAGGTCAAAGACGACGCGCAGACCCGCGCACGTAAGGGGCTGGCGGAATATACCTCTCATTTCTACGGCTCCGATAGCGACCCTCGCGTCATTGAGCGCGCGCGCAGCAACGCCCGCCGTGCCGGTATTGGCGAGCTGGTCACCTTCGAAGTAAAAGACGTGGCGAACCTGACCAACCCGCTGCCAAAAGGCCCGTACGGTACCGTGATCAGCAACCCGCCATACGGCGAACGTCTCGACAGCGAACCGGCGCTGATTGCCCTGCACAGCCTGCTTGGCCGCAACATGAAGGACCACTTCGGCGGCTGGAACCTGTCTCTGTTCAGCGCCTCGCCGGAACTGCTGAGCTGCCTGCAGCTGCGTGCCGACCGCCAGTTTAAGGCGAAAAACGGCCCGCTGGACTGCGTGCAGAAAAACTACCATCTGGCGGAGAAAGCGGCCGACAGCAAGCCGTCCGGCGTGGCGGAAGATTACGCTAACCGTCTGCGCAAGAACCTGAAGAAATTTGAGAAGTGGGCGAAGCAGGAGGGCATTGAATGCTACCGCCTGTATGATGCCGACCTGCCGGAGTACAACGTGGCGGTTGACCGCTACGCGGACTGGGTGGTGATTCAGGAATATGCGCCGCCGAAAACCATTGATGCGCAAAAAGCGCGTCAGCGCATGCTGGACGTTATTGCCGCCACCATCGCCGTGCTGGGTATTGCGCCAAACAAGCTGGTGCTGAAAACCCGTGAACGTCAGAAAGGCAAAAATCAGTACCAGAAGATGGGCGAGAAGGGCGACTTTATCGAAGTGGGCGAATATAACGCCCGCCTGTGGGTCAACCTGACCGACTATCTGGATACCGGCCTGTTCCTCGACCACCGTATCGCCCGCCGCATGCTGGGCCAGATGAGCAAGGGCAAGGACTTCCTGAATCTCTTCTCCTATACCGGCAGCGCCAGCGTGCATGCTGGTCTGGGCGGCGCGCGCAGCACCACCACGGTGGACATGTCCCGCACCTATCTGGAGTGGGCGGAGCGCAACCTGCGTCTTAACGGCTTAACCGGGCGTCAGCATCGCCTGATGCAGGCTGACGTGCTGGGCTGGCTGCGCGACACCGACGAGCAGTTCGACCTGATCTTTATCGATCCGCCGACCTTCTCCAACTCCAAGCGTATGGAAGATAGCTTTGACGTTCAACGCGATCACCTGCGCCTGATGACCGACCTGAAGCGCCTGCTGCGTAAAGGCGGCACCATTATGTTCTCGAACAACAAACGCGGCTTCCGTATGGATCATGACGGCTTAGCAGCCCTGGGACTGAAAGCACAAGAAATCAGCCAAAAAACGCTGTCTCAGGACTTTGCCCGTAACCGTCAAATCCATAACTGCTGGTTGATTACCGCGGTCTGAAAGGAAAAATAAATGTCTTTAATTAGTATGCACGGCGCGTGGCTCTCTTTCAGCGACTCACCGCTTCTCGACAATGCAGAGCTGCACATCGAAGATAACGAGCGCGTCTGTCTGGTGGGCCGTAACGGCGCGGGTAAATCCACACTGATGAAAATCCTTAACCGTGAACAGGGTCTGGATGACGGGCGCATTGTTTACGAACAGGATCTGATTGTCTCCCGCCTGCAGCAGGATCCACCGCGTCACGTGACCGGCAGCGTGTACGATTTCGTGGCGGAAGGGATCTCCGAGCAGGCTGAATACCTGAAGCGCTATCACGAGATTTCGCATCTGGTGATGACCGATCCGAGCGACAAAAACCTCAACGAACTGGCAAAAGTGCAGGAGATGCTCGATCACCACGGTCTGTGGCAGCTTGAAAACCGCATTAATGAAGTGCTGGCGCAGCTCGGTCTGGAACCCGACATGGAGCTGTCGGCGCTCTCCGGCGGCTGGCTGCGTAAAGCGGCCCTGGGTCGTGCGCTGGTCAGCGGGCCGAAGGTGCTGCTGCTGGACGAACCGACGAACCACCTGGATATTGAGGCGATCGACTGGCTGGAAGGCTTCCTGAAAACCTTCAGCGGCACCATCATCTTTATCTCGCACGACCGTTCGTTTATTCGCAATATGGCGACGCGCATTGTCGACCTCGACCGCGGCAAGCTCGTGACCTATCCCGGCGATTACGATACGTATCTGCTGGAAAAAGAAGAAAACCTGCGCGTGGAAGAGCTGCAGAATGCGGAGTTTGACCGCAAGCTGGCGCAGGAAGAAGTCTGGATCCGCCAGGGCATCAAAGCCCGCCGTACCCGTAACGAAGGCCGCGTGCGCGCCCTGAAGGCGATGCGACGCGAGCGCAGCGAACGTCGTGAAGTGATGGGCAGCGCCAAAATGCAGGTGGAAGAGGCGTCCCGTTCCGGCAAGATTGTCTTTGAAATGGAAAACGTTAACTATCAGGTTGACGGTAAAGTGCTGGTGAAAGACTTCTCGGCACAGGTTCAGCGCGGCGACAAAATCGCCCTGATTGGCCCGAACGGCTGCGGTAAAACCACGCTGCTGAAACTGATGCTCGGCCAGCTGCAGGCCGACAGCGGACGCATTCACTGCGGGACCAAGCTGGAGGTCGCCTACTTCGACCAGCACCGCGCGGAGCTGGATCCGGACCGTACGGTGATGGACAACCTCGCCGAAGGCAAGCAGGAAGTGATGGTGAACGGCAAGCCGCGCCACGTGCTGGGTTACCTGCAGGATTTCCTGTTCCATCCGAAGCGCGCCATGACGCCGGTGCGCGCGCTGTCAGGCGGTGAGCGCAACCGTCTTCTGCTGGCGCGCCTGTTCCTGAAGCCAAGCAACCTGCTGATCCTCGATGAACCGACCAACGATCTGGATGTCGAAACGCTGGAACTGCTGGAAGAACTGATTGACGGTTATCAGGGCACCGTGATGCTGGTCAGCCACGATCGTCAGTTCGTTGACAACACCGTGACCGAGTGCTGGATCTTCGAAGGTGAAGGGCGAATTGGTCAATATGTCGGCGGTTATCACGATGCAAAAGGGCAGCAGGCACAGTCGCTGGCGACGAAGCAGTCAAAGTCCAAAACAAGTTCTGAACCTGCTGTAACAAAAGCAGAAACTGTCAAGAAAACCTCGGCTAAACTAAGCTATAACCTGCAGCGCGAACTGGAGGGGCTACCGCAGCGTCTTGAAGAGCTGGAGGCTGCGCTTGAGGATCTGCAAAAACAGGTTGCTGATGCGTCATTCTTTACCCAATCGCATGACTATACTCAGAAAGTATTGGCTGAAATGTCCGCGGCTGAAAAAGCCCTGGAAGATGCCTTTGAGCGCTGGGAGTACCTTGAGTCTCTGAAAAACGGCGCATAAACAGGGATAACATATGTGTGACCAGCACCATGCCGACAGGCATATTTTATGCTCGCAATGCGATATGCTCGTGGCGTTGCCAGAGCTTGGTCACGGACATAAAGCCCTGTGTCCACGCTGTGGCGCGACGTTGACAACCGAGTGGGACGCGCCGCGGCAGCGTCCTACTGCTTACGCGCTGGCAGCACTGTTCATGCTGCTGCTCTCTAATCTCTTCCCCTTCATCTATATGAAGGTGGGGGGGATCACCAGTCAGGTGAATCTGCTTGAAATCCCGGGCGTGATGTTCTCGGAAGATTACGCCAGCCTGGGGACCTTCTTTCTCCTGTTTGTCCAGATAGTCCCGGCTTTTTGCCTGGTCGTCATCCTTTTGCTGGTGAACCGCGTCAGGATGCCGGCACCGCTGAAAATCCGACTTGCGCGTATTCTGTTTCAGCTCAAAAGCTGGGGGATGGCCGAGATCTTTCTGGCGGGGATCCTGGTCAGTTTCGTGAAGCTGATGGCGTACGGCGACGTGGGGATTGGCAGCAGCTTTATTCCCTGGTGTCTGTACTGCGTCCTGCAGCTGCGCGCTTTCCAGTGCGTGGACAGACGCTGGGCGTGGGATGATATCGCCCCGGCACCGACGCTTGCGCAGACGGTGAAGGTCGGCGTGCCCGGCATTCGTCAGGGGCTGCGTTCCTGCCCGTGCTGCACCGCCGTGCTGCCCGCCGATCTCGACGTTTGTCCGCGCTGCGAAACGAAAGGGCACGTGCGCCGTAAAAATAGCCTGCAGTGGACGATGGCGCTGCTGGTCACGTCCGTCATGCTGTATCTGCCAGCCAATATTCTGCCAATCATGATCACCGATTTGCTCGGCGACAAAATGCCCTCGACGATCCTGGCCGGGGTGATACTGCTCTGGGGCGAAGGTTCCTATCCGGTCGCTGGCGTCATCTTTATCGCCAGTATTATGGTGCCCACCTTAAAAATGATCGCCATCGCCTGGCTCTGTTGGGATGCGAAAGGTCATGGGAAACGCGACAGCGAACGCATGCACCTGATTTATGAAGTGGTCGAGTTTGTCGGACGCTGGTCAATGATTGACGTGTTTGTCATCGCCGTTCTCTCTGCGCTGGTGCGGATGGGCGGTTTGATGAGTATTTATCCTGCGATGGGGGCTTTAATGTTTGCACTGGTCGTGATCATGACCATGTTTGCGGCAATGACCTTCGACCCTCGTTTATCGTGGGATCGTGAGCCTGAATCAAGCCATGAGGAAGAGTAAGAGCATGGAAAATAAGAGTGGAGAGGCGAAAGTGCAGAAGGTCAAAAACTGGTCTCCGGTGTGGATTTTTCCCATCGTGACTGCGCTGATCGGTGCCTGGATCCTGTTTTATCATTACAGCCATCAGGGGCCGGAAGTGACGCTGATAACCACCAATGCCGAGGGGATTGAGGGCGGTAAAACGACCATCAAAAGCCGTAGCGTGGATGTGGGCGTGGTGGAAAGCGCAACCCTGACCGACGATTTAACCCATGTGGAAATTAAGGCGCGCCTGAATGCCGGCATGGAAAAACTGCTGCACGGCGATTCCGTTTTCTGGGTCGTTAAGCCGCAGGTGGGGCGTGAAGGGATCAGCGGCCTGGGGACGCTGCTCTCGGGTGCCTACATTGAGCTGCAGCCGGGGGCTAAGGGTAACCAGCCAGCCCAATACCAGCTTCTGGATTCACCGCCGCTTGCACCGCCTGATGCCAAGGGCATCCGCGTGATCCTCGACAGTAAAAAAGCGGGTCAGCTCACGGCGGGCGACCCGGTTCTGTTCCGCGGCTACCGCGTCGGTTCGGTTGAGAAAAGCACGTTTGATCCACAGAAACGCGCGATCAGCTATCAGCTCTTCATTAATGCGCCAAACGATCGCCTGGTTACCAGCAACGTCCGCTTCTGGAAAGACAGCGGGATCGCGGTGGATCTGACTTCGGCAGGCATGCGCGTTGAAATGGGTTCGCTGACCACGCTGTTTGGTGGCGGCGTGAGCTTTGACGTGCCGGAGGGCCTGGATTTAGGGCAGCCGGTCGCAGAGAACACCGCTTTCCGTCTCTTTGACGATCAAAAAAGCATTCAGGATGCGCTCTATACCGATCACGTTGACTTCCTGATGTTCTTTAAAGACTCCGTTCGCGGCCTGCAGCCGGGGGCGCCTGTTGAGTTCCGCGGCATTCGTCTCGGTACGGTTGGGCAAGTGCCGTTCTTCGTTCCGGGCCTTCAGCAGGTGCTGGATGATGATTACCGCATTCCGGTACTGATCCGCATTGAACCAGAGCGTCTGCTTAATCAGATTGGTGAAAATCAGGATATCGCGACTCATATCACCCAGCTGATGGAACGCGGTCTGCGCGGGTCGCTGAAAACCGGCAACCTGGTCACCGGTGCGCTGTATGTGGATATGGACTTCTACCCGAAAGCACCGCCGATTACCGGTATCCGTGAATTCGGTGGCTACAAGATCATCCCAACGGTGAGCAGCGGTCTGGCGCAGATCCAGCAGCGTCTGATGGAGACGCTGGATAAGATCAACAATCTGCCACTGAATCCGATGATTGAAGCGGCAACAAACTCGCTGAGCGAAAGCCAGGCAACGATGCGCCGTCTGCAAACCACGCTGGATAACATCAACAAGATTACGGCGAGCCAGAGCATGCAGCAGCTGCCGCAGGACATGCAGAAAACGCTGCGTGAGCTGAACCGCAGTATGCAGGGCTTCCAGCCGGGATCAGCGGCCTATAACAAGATGGTGGCAGATATGCAGCGTCTTGATCAGGTCCTGCGTGAACTGCAGCCGGTGCTGAAAACGCTCAACGAGAAGAGCAATGCGCTGGTGTTCGAAGCGAAAGATAAAAAGGATCCTGAGCCGAAGAGGGCAAAAGAATGAAAAAATGGCTATTGATGGTTGGCGCTCTGCTGTTAACGGCATGCAGTTCAGGGGGAGATAATAAAAGCTATTATCAGCTGCCTGTGGCAACCCACAGCGGTGGGCAAAGCACGGCCAGTCAAGGAAACCGCCAGCTGTGGGTTGAGCAAGTCGCCGTGCCGGATTATCTGGCAGGAAACGGCGTGGTCTATCAGACCAGCGACGTGAAATACGTGATTGCGAGCAACAACCTGTGGGCCAGCCCGCTGGATCAGCAGCTGCGCAACACGCTGGTGGCCAATCTGGGCAGCCAGCTTCCGGGGTGGGTAGTCGCATCGCAGCCGCTGGGTAACGATCAGGATACGCTGAACGTCACCGTAACGGGCTTCCACGGCCGTTATGACGGTGCGGTGGTCATCAGCGGGGAGTGGTTGCTGAACCATCAGGGGCAGCTGATTAAGCGTCCTTTCCATCTGGAGCTGAAGCAGCAGAAAGATGGCTATGACGAAATGGTGAAAGTCCTGGCTCAAGGATGGGCGCAGGAGTCGGCAAGCATCGCGAGAGAGATTTCCCGGCTGCCATAAGTAAAATTCATCATCAGAAACCGCAATCGGTCTGTCGCTCATTGCGGTTTTTTTTCGTTTTCAACTCAGGTTGTTACTTGTGCCACGTCACAATTTTTGTACAAATGAACTTCCAGCTAGGTCACAAATATGACACCCGTATGAATTTTGAACATTGACGATGCGACTAATTCGGGGTATTCGTTATCTGTGCCTGTGCAGATAGTGCAGACACTGTTTTCTTTCCACCAGACAAAAGAATGAGGGAAACGAGGCATGAAGAGACAGAAACGAGATCGCCTGGAACGGGCTCATCAACGTGGTTATCAGGCCGGCATCGCTGGACGTTCTAAAGAAATGTGTCCTTATCAGACGATAAATCAAAGGTCACAATGGCTTGGAGGCTGGCGAGAAGCCATCGGCGACAGGGCACTCATAGCCTGATAACGTCTCTTTCAAAAAAGAAACCTCCGCAATGCGGAGGTTTCGCCTTTCTGGAGGTGCGAAAGCACGATCAGAAGGCGGACGTGTCCTGGAACAGGCCAACCTTCAGGTCGCTTGCGCTATAGATCAGACGACCGTCTACCAGCACTTCGCCATCTGCCAGGCCCATAATCAGGCGGCGGTTAACGATGCGCTTGAAGTGAATACGATAGGTCACTTTCTTCGCCGTAGGCAGAACCTGGCCGGTGAATTTTACTTCGCCTACGCCCAGCGCGCGGCCTTTACCTTCACCACCCAGCCAGCCCAGATAGAAGCCAACCAGCTGCCACATGGCATCCAGACCCAGACAGCCAGGCATTACCGGATCGCCAATAAAGTGGCAGCCGAAGAACCACAGGTCCGGGTTGATATCGAGTTCTGCTTCTACGTAACCCTTATCGAAGTTGCCGCCGGTTTCGGTCATTTTCACGACACGGTCCATCATCAGCATGTTCGGGGCCGGTAACTGTGGGCCTTTCGCGCCAAACAGTTCACCGCGACCAGAGGCAAGAAGATCTTCTTTTGTATAGGATTCGCGTTTATCTACCATGTTCTCAGTAAGCCTTATTTTAGTGAAGGACGCAGGATAGCTAACACGTGTACGCTGAACAAGTCCGATCAGTTCGAACTAAACCAGCCCAGCCAGCGTAACGGCCATGGATAACGGTGACGAGCATCCTGCTGTGTTGCCTGAGCAATGCGCTCCTGCATAGTCTGCATCAGGGTGGTTTGCCCTTCGCCATCCCATACCAGGTTTGTCAGTAAGGGTAGTGCATCCTCAATCCCTTCGATGGCCCAGATAGCGAACTGCTCTTGTTCAACCGCATCCAGAATCTCCTGGCTGAGGCTTAAATGGCGTGCGTTGGGAGCCGGAATAATCACACCCTGCTTGCCGTTTAAACCGCGCTGCTGACAAATAGAGAAGAAGCCTTCAATTTTTTCGTTGAGGCCACCCACAGGCTGCGCACGACCGAATTGATCCACCGAACCGGTGATCGCGATGTTCTGATTGATGGGCACTTCCGCCAGGGCGCTGATTAAGGCGCACAGTTCAGCCATAGAGGCGCTATCGCCATCCACTTCGCTGTAGGACTGCTCAAACGTCAGCGAGGCGGAGAAGGGGATCTGCTGCTCAAGCTGCAGTTCAGACATCAAAAACGCCTGCATGATCATCATGCCTTTGGCGTGAATGTTTCCGCCCAGCTCGGCTTTGCGTTCGATGTCGGTAAACTCGCCATCGCCAATATGCACAACGCAGCTAATACGGGACGGCTCCCCGAACGCGCGCGGATGGCCAGGGAATTCAATCACCGACAG
The DNA here is from genome assembly GCF_049238285.1 of Enterobacter cloacae complex sp. IR53041. Lineage (NCBI taxonomy): Bacteria > Pseudomonadati > Pseudomonadota > Gammaproteobacteria > Enterobacterales > Enterobacteriaceae > Enterobacter > Enterobacter cloacae complex sp. IR53041. Next base: position 23,438 of record NZ_JBMKHB010000018.1, read on the forward strand.
GGCGTTGATCTGTCCGACGCGTTCGCCTTCGGTTTCCACCAGAATTTGTTCCAGCAGAATTTCATCCTGCATACGGTCAGCAAGATAGCCTTCCCGCCACTCACGCTGAGCCAGCATCTGGGTGAGCTGCTCCCCGCTGAACGCACCGCTACCGCTCACCACGCCCACTTCACGCAGCTGTTTGCCGATCCAGAGCGGGCAGAGTGGCAGCGTTTCCTGGTCACCGGTATAACGCACCGCTTCGCGGATCAGGCCTGGCCATGCGTCAGCCGCAGGCGTTGGCAGCGCAAAACGTTCAGCAACGGCCATCACCCACTGGCACCACTGCGCCATATCGTCGGCATCGGCAATCTGGATATTGTCTTCGTATTCGCTATACACCGCCTGTTCAGCCAGTTCAGGCTCCATTTCCTGGAAGTCTGCCAGCGATTCACGGTCGCCCGTCAGCACGACGGTTAATGACAGCGGCATAGACGGAACCGAGACAGGCAGAGGACGAGACTCATCGTAGCCGACCCAGTCGAAACGCTGCTGATGCACGATGGTTTTCAGACGCATCCACAGCAGCGGCTGCGAGAGCAGGGTACGCAGCGAGATGATCAGGACACCGCCATTTGCGCGATGTACCAGCCCAGGCTGCAGCGAAAGCTCGCCGTTAAACTGGCGCAGACAACCAAAGAGTTGTTCAGCCTCGACCCAGTTCGCGGTAATCACCTCGCCCTTAGCGGCAAAAAGGCCGTCAGCCTGCGCCGCCGGTTCGAAAGTTACATTATGTCCAGCGATACGATACTGGCCGCCAAAAACGGCGTTCGCTTCCGGCTTTAGCTGACGCACGGCATCCCCGAACAACGTCAGGTATTCCGCTTCTTCCGGGGCTTTGAGCAGCATGAAAGGCGCAGTTGCCCAGGGGCTTAATACCTGCTCCAGCGCATAATGCAAACGGGGCTGCGTATCGCTAAGGATGAATTCGTGTTCTTTTGCGAGATCTGGCTGTGCAAACAGTTCCTGATAACTTTCGGTATCCGGAACAAGGTCACGCCATGCAAGTTTCGTAATGGTCAAAGTTGATGTTTTTTAGTCAGATGTAAAAGCGTGGAGTATACCGTAAGCGGGGGGCTCTACCCAAGCAGGATTGGGGATTTCGACAGGGTGATTGGCTGCATTCACTCACAGGATATGATTTCTTTTCAGCAGATTGCTAAAAAACTGATATTCTGAACAGAGTTACGTGGTAACACTGAGATCGCAATGAAATATCAACAACTGGAAAATCTCGAAAGCGGCTGGAAATGGAAGTACCTGGTCAAAAAGCACCGTGAAGGGGAGCTGATCACCTGCTACATCGAAGCCAGCGCTGCGCAAGAAGCCGTGGATATTTTGCTGACCCTCGAAAACGAACCGGTACAGGTCAACGGCTGGATTGAGAAACACATTAATCCTGCGTTGTTAAACCGGATGAAGCAAACTATCCGCGCGCGACGCAAACGGCATTTTAATGCTGAGCACCAGCACACGCGCAAAAAATCAATCGACCTGGAATTTGTTGTCTGGCAGCGCCTGGCCGGGCTGGCACAACGACGGGGTAAAACGCTGTCGGAAACCATCGTGCAGTTGATTGAGGATGCAGAACATAAAGAGAAGTACGCCAACCAGATGTCGACACTGAAGAATGACCTTCAGGCGCTGTTGGGTAAAAAGTAGTTTTTTACTTTTCTTCAGACAATAAAAAACCCCGCATTGCGGGGTTTTTTTATAAGACGATAACTTATGCCGCTGGCTGAGTTACAACGTCTTTGATGCCTTTAACTTCGATCTCTACGCGACGATCTGGAGCCAGGCAGTCGATCAGTGCAGCGCGAGCTTTCACGTTGTCACAGGTGTTGCCAGTAACTGGGTTAGATTCGCCCATACCACGTGGGGAGATCTTGTTAGCTGGGATACCTTTAGAGATCAGGTAATCAACAACAGACTGAGCACGTTTCTCAGACAGTTTCTGGTTGTAAGCGTCAGAACCGATACGGTCGGTGAAGCCCAGAACCACTACAGAACCGTCTTTAGGATCCAGGTTGCTCAGCTGGGTGTACAGCTGATCCAGTGCCTGCTGGCCTTCTGGTTTCAGAGTCGCTTTGTTGAAGTTGAACAGAACGTCAGACTTCAGAGTGAAGTGCTTGGTCTGTACTTCTGGAGCTGGAGCCGGCGCTGGAGCAACAACTGGTGCTGCTTCTTCCTGCTGGCCGAAACGGTAGGAAACACCTACGCTCAGCATGCCGTTGTCTGGACGAACACCAACGGTGTTGCCGTCGCCGATGTTGTTAACCCACTGGTATTCCAGACGGGTAGCGATGTCACGGGTCATAGCCCACTCAACGCCACCAGCGAATACTGGGGAAACACCGGTGTCATGGTCGTCGCCAGCGTTGCTGTTGCTGGAGTCAGCGCGCCATACCATGCCGCCCAGACGGGTGTACACGTCCAGATCGTCGGTTACTGGGTAACCCAGTTTAGCGGTCAGCTGTACGCCCTGTGCTTTGAAAGCGCCATTGGTGTTGTCGCCTTTGTATGGCATACGACCTAACCAGTCGTAACCCATTTCAAAACCAACATACGGGTTAACCTGATAGCCACCGAACGCACCTGCACCAAGCTGGCTCTCGTGAGTCGGGCCATCATTGTTGTTTGCGCTGTTGTACCAGCCGGTGTCGTGGAACTGAGACCAGCCCAGTTTACCACCTGCATACCAGGTATTATCTTTCGGAGCGGCCTGCGCTACGGTAGCGAAGCCAGCCAGTGCCACTGCAATCGCGATAGCTGTCTTTTTCATTTTTTGCGCCTCGTTATCATCCAAAATTCGCCATGAAAGTCTCAAGAGAGAATCACGGTTAAATCCTTCACCGGGGGGCGTGGTCAAATATAAATCTACCGATATCTTCGGCTTAGGCCGAGCACCCCTGGCGATGTAAAGTCTACAACGTAGCTGAAAACTTACAAGTGTGAAGTCCGTCAGGCATAGGAAAAAAAAAGTTCCGTATACCGATTATTTAACATTTTTTGAACGAATTTTGTGCAATAAAATTAAGGAGAACCGCACCAGACAAGCCTTGCCGCAATTTTAAGGCCGGGAACTAAAATCCCATCTTGCGGTCAAAAAAAATTCCAGGAAAAATCTTAATTTCACTCAATGATACAAATTTGAGTGAATTTTTAGCCCTGAAAGTTGTCCTCTGCGGTAAGAATCCGATCGAACCGGACGCATAATGAACCCGATCGCATTCCCTTCTTCAGCGGCTTCAGTCAGTCGGAAATGTTCCTCTTCCGTCAATTCTTCCGGTAACCAGCCAATCACCACGCTGTAATTTCCTGTGCGTAACGCGCGGATCATCGACTCAACGGTATCGCAAGGCGAAAGTTGATTAATCTGCATGACCTTGGTCAGCGGAAGGCCTGCGGATTGAACCCACTCGCGACTCAGCTTTTGCTGAGGCGTGAGCCAAAGCTGCCAGCGCGATTGCTGACCGAGCTGTTGTAATAATGGCAGTAAAAGAAGTTGCGTTAACAAGGGCTGGTCTTCACGATAAACCACTTCACTGATAAGCCCTGTGGAAACACGCTCGACGGAATTTTGCGCGACATTGCCTGCGGCAGAAGAGAGAGAGGTTGCGCGATTTGCATAGCCTGAAGTGTGCATATTCATTCCAGCCCTGTAGTTACTGTATGGATATACAGTAACCCCTGTATGCCCAAAGATCAACCTCATTTTCGGAAAGCGACTCGCAAAATTCATTCAATCTTGATGCCCCTCGAAAAATCATCTTGCTCAACGACGATAAGTTGCCTATTTTCCTGCTAACGGATCCGCTAGTAAGAAATTTCGTTGTTAGCCTATGATTTTGAAGGGAAATATCATGAAAAAGATATCTTATGAACGGATTTATAAATCCCAGGAATACCTCTCTCCGTTGGGCGAGATTCATCATCGCGCGCTGTTTGGCGGTTACACCCTGGCAGTGGATGATGCGGTCTTTGCCATGGTGTCCGATGGCGAACTTTACCTTCGCGCGTGTGAAGAGAGTGCAAAATACTGTGTAAAAAATGCTTCCTCCTTCTTGACGTTGATGAAGCGAGGCCGCCCGGTGCTGCTCAACTATTATCGTGTGGATGACGGATTATGGCAGGACAGGGAGCGGTTGCTTCAGCTCTCCTCGTTTGCACTCAGTGCGGCAAGGAAAGAGCGCTACCAGCGCCATCAACGAACCCGTCTTAAGGATCTGCCGAACCTGACCTTTCAGCTTGAAGTCTTGCTCTATGAAGCCGGTATCACCAATGAAGAAACGCTGCGGGCGCTGGGCGCCAGAGCGAGCTGGCTGAAGATGCGGGCAAAGAATAAAGCACTCAGTATAAAAGTGCTCTTTGCGCTGGAAGGGGCTATCGAAGGGCTGCATGAGGCGGCGCTCCCGGCAGGTATCCGCCGGGAACTGACGGAGTGGTTTAATGCGCTGCCTGAGCCGCAGGAGAGTCGTTCCTCCAGGTAGCGATGTGCTGTTGCAGACGGCAAATTTCAGGCAGCAGAGCGATCAGCAGGCCTATCTGCTGAAGAACCAGCGGCGCTTTGCTGTCATTTCCCGGGTCAAGATGCGCAATGCGTTGAGCCAGTTCATCCAGAGCCTGTCGAACGCGCGGTTCATCGGCCGGGCGGTGATGAAGCGCATCATCGACATAGCAGACGGCGTCATCGAGGAGGTTGAGAACCGCCGGGTTAGTGAGCTTCTCGCGGTGGGCCCCCAGCGTCGAAATATAGCTGGTGAAGGTATGGTTAAGGCAGAGCAGGCGGAACGCTGTCTCACGAATCTCAGCCGTGGCGCGCGGCTCCGTTGACATGTTAGAGACAACGGAGGCCAGTTCAGCATCACTGTTATGCGCGTCGCGACGTGCTATCCGGTAAGCCAGACGGTTATCGCGGCCCTGGTGGTACTGCTCCAGAATTGCGTCAAGGTAACGACAGTTGGCATTCATCGCCCTGTCTACCACGCGCGGCAAATTGCGAAAAAGCCAGTCCGGCCAGATAAAGCTGACCGCGGCCCAGGCAATCGCGCAGCCAATCAGCGTATCAATCACGCGGGGCAGGGCGACTTCAAACCCTTCACCCAGCAGATTAAAGCAGAGCAGCACCAGCAGCGTGATGAACATGGTGGCATGGGCGTACTGCACGTTGCGAAACGCGAAAAACAGCACGCCGGTGATCACGATCAGAATCAGCTGCCCTTCGACGGAAGGCACGAAATAAAGCACCGGCAGGCCGATTGCGACGCCGACCAGCGTGCCGATAATACGCAGTGCCAGGCGGTGTCGGGTGGCGTTATAGTTCGGCTGGCAGACGAACAGGCTGGTCAGCAGGATCCAGTAGCCATGATGCAGCCCGGTTATCTGGATAAAGGCATAACCCACGCACAGCACCAGCGACATTCTCACCGCGTGGCGGAAGAGAGCCGACTCCGGGGTAAAGTTGCGGCTCAGGCGTAGCCACATATCGCTAACACTGTGCACGCTGTCATCAGCAAGCTGATTGTCGACCTCACTGCCCGGAAGCGCCATCGCCTGCTCGGACTCAATGGTCGCCAGCTGTGCGTCAATCGCCCGCAGGTTGTTCAGCAGAAAGCCCAGCGCTTTGATGTGTTCCGGTGACGTTCCGCTGGCCTGAACGCGGTCGAGCGCTGCGTCAAGATGGCTAAATACGCGTTCAAAACGTGGATCATGCTGATAGGGTGTGCGCAGCAGAATGGAGTGCGAGAGCTGCTGGCACGCCTGGGACTGCATGGAGAGCAGGCGCTGGAAGCGGAACATCACGTCGCTGTAGCGGAACTTCTCGCGCAGGGCGGCATACTGGACGTGCGAGGAGCTGGCGCGTTCATGAATGTCCTGGGCGGCAAAATAGTAGTGTAAGGTTCTTCGCGTTCCGCGCTGACCGCGATCGCCGCGCAGACGGGTCAGCAGAGAGGTTTTTGTCTGGTTAAGGGTGGCGACCAGTTGACCATTTGCCAGCGCCAGATCGTAGAGCGGCGCCTGGCTTTCTTCCTCGATATCCGGGTCGAACAGCCGGGATTTCAGTTCCAGATAGTGGGCTAGCTGCTCAAAGCTGCGGGCAAGGTTGTCCTGCAGAGGACGAACCGGGAAGATCAGATGACCGGTTAAGGTCAGCAGGTTATACCAGATGGCGCCGAGCAACAGCAGAACCGGCTGCTGGTACCACTGGTCGTAGAGAGATGCGCCCAGCATGGTATAGATGGCGATCAGCAGGGCGCCAAACGCGATAGTGGCATAGCGCTGCCCAAGGCCGCCCAGTAAAATAAACCCGCTGGTTGAGAGCGTCAGACCCAGGGCAAACAGCCAGGGCCAGGGGAAAAGTAACTCAACGGACGCTGACGCAATAAAAAAGCAGACGAGCGTGATGACCAGGTTGCGTAAACGCCCGGCCAGACGATCGTCCAGGTCCGCCAGCGCCCCGGCCACGACGCCCAGCGTGAGCGGGATGGTGAGCTTGACGTCATTCAGCCACCAGGGCAGGGCAACCGTGCCGCAAAGTGCGATAAATATCCTGACGTTATAAAGCCAGGTGCTGTTCCAGGTATAACGGCGAAGCAGTGGGCTTAGCATAAACGCGGCCAGTCCTTAGTTACTGAAAACGACGACGCGCATTGGCTTCACGCGCCGCCTGGGCCACTTCGACCGGAACAACCCTGCGCCCGACGGGCCAAAGAGCGATAGCGGCGATCTTAAAGTTCGCGATCCCCACCGGAATACCAATAATCGTGATGCACTGCGCAATACCCGCAAAAATATGCATGATGCAGAGCCACCAGCCGAAGAAAATCAGCCACAGAATGTTAAGCAGGGTTCCGCCCGTATTCATCAGGGCGTTTTTGCTCTCCGGATTCAGCTCGTCAACGTGGATGGCTTCATTCCCGTAGGGGACGAAGGAGAGTTTTGTGATTTCCCAGCAGGAACGGGTCAGGGGGAGCGTGAAAATCAGGACGATGCTCACCAGCGTGGCAAAAAGCCAGGAAAGGGTGGTGGCAAAACCGCCCAGCACAAAATTCAACACATTCAGAACGGTACGCATAAACCCTCACTTCCTTTCGATAAAATTAACGCCCAATGATTGTAACGTTTTTTTAGGCTGGAGCACCTTAAAACTGGCAGTTACACTGTCAGGTAAATTATCTCTTCGTGGATTTGGCGGAACATGGAACTGAAAGCAACGTCGTTAGGCAAACGTCTGGCGCAACACCCTTACGACCGGGTGGTTCTCCTTAATGCCGGGGTAAAAGTCTCTGGAGAACGCCACGAATACCTTATTCCGTTTAATCAGCTTCTGGCTATCCACTGCAAACGCGGGCTGGTGTGGGGCGAACTCGAGTTCGTACTGCCTGACGATAAAGTCGTGCGTCTTCACGGCACCGAGTGGGCAGAAACCCAGCGTTTCCATCATCACCTGAACGCGCTCTGGCAGCAGTGGAGTCAGGATATGAGCGTGATTGCCGCCGGAGTGCTTCAAAAGGTGTTGGACGATATCGCGCAAAGCAACGCGCAGCATTCGTGGCTCACCCGTCAGCAGACCGCCGGGTTGCAGCAAAAGATCCGGCAGGCACTCTCGGCGCTGCCGTTATCCGTGGCGCGTCTTGAGGAGTTTGACAATTGTCGCGACGCCTGGCGCCAGTGCCAGGCCTGGCTGAATGATAAGGATAAAAGCCGACTCGCCCATAACCAGGCCTGGACGGACGCCATGCTCACCCAATACGCCGACTTTTTCAGTACGGTGGAGTCATCTCCGCTTAATCCGGCTCAGGCGCGCGCGGTGGTCAACGGCGAGCAGTCGCTGCTGGTGCTGGCGGGGGCCGGTAGCGGTAAAACGTCGGTGCTGGTTGCGCGTGCCGGCTGGCTGCTGACGACCGGGGAAGCGGTCGCCGATCAAATTCTGCTTCTGGCCTTTGGCCGCAAGGCTGCCCAGGAGATGGACGAACGGATCCAGGAACGTCTGCATACCCGGGATATCACGGCCAGAACCTTCCATGCCCTTGCCCTGCATATTATTCAGCAGGGCAGTAAAAAAGTGCCTGCTATCAGTAAGCTGGAAAACGACGCGCAGGCGCGCCAGGCACTGTTTATCAAAACGTGGCGCCAGCAGTGCAGTGAGAAAAAGGCGCAGGCGAAAGGGTGGCGTCAGTGGCTCCAGGAGGAGCTCAACTGGGACGTGCCGGAGGGCAGCTTCTGGCAGGATGACAAACTGGCGCGTCGGCTGGGTTCACGGCTTGACCGCTGGGTCAGCCTGATGCGAATGCACGGCGGAACGCAGGCAGAGATGATTGAAAGCGCGCCGGAGGCGATCCGCGATCTGTTTTCGAAGCGGGTCAAGCTGATGGCGCCGCTGCTGAAGGCCTGGAAAACCGCGCTGAAAGCGGAAAATGCCGTCGATTTTTCCGGCCTAATCCACCAGGCCATCATCCTTCTTGAGAAGGGGCGCTTTGTCAGCCCGTGGAAACATATTCTGGTGGATGAGTTTCAGGACATCTCTCCGCAGCGCGCAGCGCTGCTTTCGGCGCTACGGGCGCAAAATAAGCATACTTCGCTGTTTGCGGTGGGTGACGACTGGCAGGCCATCTATCGCTTCAGCGGGGCGCAGCTTTCGCTGACGACCGCATTCCATCACTATTTTGGCGAAGGCGATCGCAGCGATCTGGACACCACCTACCGCTTCAATTCACGGATTGGTGAAATCGCCAACCGCTTTATCCAGCAGAACCCGCATCAGCTGGCAAAGCCGCTCAATAGCCTGCGGGCAGGGGATAAAAAAGCCGTGACCCTGCTGGCGGACGATCAGCTGGAACCGCTGCTGGACAAGCTCAGCGGCTACGCGAAGCCTGATGAACGTATCCTGGTGCTGGCACGATACCATCACCTCAAACCCGAGGCGCTGGAAAAGGCGGCCACCCGCTGGCCGAAGCTGCAGCTTGAATTTATGACGATTCACGCCAGCAAAGGGCAGCAGGCCGACTATGTGATTGTCATGGGGCTGAAAGAGGGGAGCGACGGTTTCCCGGCCCCGGCCCGCGAGTCGGTCATGGAGCAGGCCCTGCTGCCGGTGCCGGAAGACTTTCCGGATGCCGAAGAGCGGCGTTTGCTGTATGTGGCGATGACCCGCGCGCGCCATCGCGTGTGGCTGCTGTTCAATAAAGAAGAGCCATCCGTGTTTGTCGATATTTTGAAGAGTATTGATGTGCCGGTGGCGCGGAAGCCATAACGACGAAGTGTAAGGATGGGTAGGCCGGGTAAGGCGTAGCCGCCACCCGGCAAAAAAAGCTACTTCAGTCTGTCTGAAAGATAACGCTGATAGTCCGGAATAAGGATATCTACCGGTGAGTTAAACTGCGGCGATTCGATGATGAAATCCGCCGTCGAGAGGTTTGTCGCCACCGGAATATTCCACACCGTCGCCAGGCGCAGCAGGGCCTTGACGTCCGGGTCGTGCGGAACCGCGTTTAGCGGGTCCCAGAAGAAGATCAGCACATCAATCTTCCCTTCGGAAATCTGTGCGCCGACCTGCTGATCGCCGCCCATCGGGCCGCTCAGCATGGCGTTTACCTCCAGACCCGTTTCGCGCTGGATCAGGTTACCGGTGGTGCCGGTCGCCGACAGGGCGTGCTTTTCCAGCAAAGACTGATGGCGGCGAACCCAGTTAAGCAGCATTTGTTTACAGTGATCGTGCGCTACCAGAGCAATGTGTTTGCGTTCCGGGAGCGTGCGTGTTGTCAGTTCCATAATCATATCCATCAGGTTAACTGCCTACACGATGACGGGAACCGTCTGATGCTGCAAGAGAAAGGCGTAAAAAATGTGGCTTATGATGAAGGTTGTTGTTTTGCCCATTGTAAAAACCGGGCCCGCGTGTCGGCATCGGCCTGCTGGAACCAGAATTTAAGGCGCTGTTCCGTCAGGGCCTGGGACTGGGGAGGAATGACGTCCAGTTCAGAGACGCCGGAAAGCAGCGTACTGTCGTCAGCCATCATGGTGGCAAACTGAGGAAGCGACGCGCGTTTACCGGCTTTGTTATAGGTCTGCGTCGCGGCCTCGTAGTCCGGACCTTTCGGTGAAGTCGTCAGCGCCAGAATATCCAGCTTCGCCGGAATCGGCATCGCATCCCCGTCCAGCAGTTCAATGCGGGGAGACGCGTCGAAGGCCGCTGATTCCTTCTCCGTTTCAAGGCGTGGCAGGGTAATATTCACCTGACTGATTTGTCGGGTATTAAAGCTGACGATCAGCGGCGGGGAGATGTACATCCGTTGCTCGTGATTGGCCAGACCGATCGATTTTTCTACGCGGAATACCAGCTGATGCGGTCCGTTATCCAGCTCGATACTGTCCGCACCGCGCAATAACGAACTGGAGACCTTTTTTCCGTCCAGTACCAGAAGATCAATATCGGTAGAGAGCCGGAGCGTGGTAGCAAAAACGCAGACCGGCATCACTAATGCAATCAGAGCAGTGGCAATACCGGTTTTCATAGAAGGCTCCCGTCAGAAATCCTGTCGCCGCATTAATGTATCTAAATTTTTCGATAATCACGTTTACTAACATATAGACATATTTGGCCGTTTTGCCCTCATGCATCGGTATGGGATGGATGGTTGAGATGTGCGGTTTGGCGTACACTTTTAAAAAAGCCAGGAGAAAAACCATGAAAGAGAACGATATTGCCGAGATTCTGACATCCACGCGTACCATTGCGCTGGTGGGCGCGAGCGATAAACCCGATCGTCCCAGCTATCGGGTGATGAAATACCTTCTCGATCAGGGCTATCACGTCATCCCGGTCTCGCCAAAAGTGGCGGGGAAAACCTTACTGGGCCAGCAGGGTTATGCCACGCTCGCTGACGTGCCGGAAAAAATTGATATGGTCGATGTCTTCCGTAATTCCGAGGCGGCGTGGGAAGTGGCGCAGGACGCTATCGCCGTCGGGGCGAAAACGCTGTGGATGCAGCTGGGCGTGATTAACGAGCAGGCTGCCGTGCTGGCGCGGGATGCGGGGCTGAACGTCGTCATGGATCGCTGTCCGGCGATCGACATCCCCCGTCTGGGGCTGGCGAAGTAATAAAAAAAAGCCCGTTCATCGGGCTTTTTTACACGCTTAGTTCCGCAGGCGCGGAGCCTGTAACTGTTTGCGGATAGTCTGAGCAAGTTCATCCATAGTGGGTTGCTCCGGATGCTCTTCCTGCAGCTCGCTGCTTAGCTGCGCTTCGGCAAGGTAGGTGTGGACGGGTTGCCCGTCGTCACCTTCCATCACCACATGGTACCAGGGTGCAGCGCGAAGCTCCGCGTTCACCGCCAGCTCGTCTGCTGACGGCTCATCAAGGGAATACTCCGGGTCGATATCCACGACCACACCCAAATACCCGAGCAAAGTGTGGCGGACCTGCTGGCCGATACCGAATTTGCTGGCAATCATAGTCACCTCCCGGGAAATACGACTTACACGTTATGTGCGGGCAATATTTCTCTTTTCAAGTTACATGACGCGACAGGCAAACCCTTTCAGATACAGTCCTTCCGGGTAGGTAGCAATCACGGGGTGATCGGCTGCCTGACGGAACTGCTCTATAAATTGTACATCACGGCCAGCATCTATTGCGGCATCAGCGATGATTTTCTGAAATAAATCTGTGGTCATCAGGCCGGAGCAGGAGAAGGTGAGCAAAACCCCGCCCGGATTCAGCAGCTGGATAGCCAGCATGTTGATATCTTTATATCCGCGGCAGGCGCCCATCAGCTGGCTTTTGTTCTCCACAAACTTTGGCGGATCCATCACGATGACGTCGAACTTCTCGCCCTGATCGCGGTATTTACGCAGCAGCTTGAAGACGTCGTCGCGTATAAATTCGGCTTTGCTCAAGTCCAGTTTGTTCAGCTCGACGTTCTGTTTTGCCACGTCCAGCGCTTCCTGCGAGGTATCCACGCTAACCACCTGGGCACAGCCGCCCATCAGCGCCGAAACGGCAAACCCACCGGTGTAGGAGAAGCAGTTGAGCACGCGTTTGTCGGCAACGTACTGACGCGTCGCGAGACGGCTGTCGCGCTGGTCAAGGTAGTAACCCGTTTTGTGCCCGCCCTGAATATCCACCAGCAGCTTCATGCCGTGCTCTTCAATCGGCAGCAGGGCAGGCGGCAGTTCACCCGTGACCGGCCCCTGAGTCAGCTCCATGCCTTCTTTTTTGCGCACCGCCACATCGCTGCGGTCGTAAATGGCGCACTGCGGGAACTGCGTTTGCAGCGCGCTAATCAGCGCAGCGCGCTGGTATTCCGCCCCGGCGCTCAGGAGCTGCAGCACCAGGAAGTTACCGAAGCGATCGATGGTCACGCCCGGCAGGCCGTCAGACTCACCGGCAATCAGGCGGTAGCTGTCCAGCCCGTCGCGTTTAGCCAGCCAGTCGCGCCACTGCTGCGCCTGCTGCAGACGGCGGACGAAGAAGTCGATGTCGATGGTTTCGTCTTTATCGAATGTCCAGACGCGCGCGCGGATCTGGGAGGCTGGCGAGTAGGCACCTCGCGCTAACCATTTCCCCTGGTGGTCCACGATATCAATGGTTTCACCGAGGCTGGCTTTGCCTTCCATACGGGCAACCGCGCCGGAAAAGACCCAGGGATGACGGCGCAGTAAGGATTTCTCGCGCCCTTTGGCTAACACTAAACGTACACTCATAATTTGCTGTTCTGTCGATTTCAGGGAAATGGCGCGTAGAGTAGCACATTCAGCAAGGCGCAATCATCTGCGGATGCCGTTGAGCGTTTCGGCACAAAATCAAATCGCTTAAGCACATTACGGCACTGCGGCGGGATATACAGTGGGATTCCGGTTCAGCAAAGGAAACCCCCCATGAAAAAGCGCAGTGTCATCACAATAGCCGCTCTGACGGCAATGAGTTTTCAGGTTTTAGCCGCAACGCCTTTCAGCATGACCAGCCGGGATATTTCCGGCGACCGGCGGTTAGCGCCACAGCAGGTGTTTGAGGGATTTGGCTGCCACGGTGGTAACCAGTCCCCGCAGCTGGCGTGGAAAAGCCCGCCCACGGGTGCGAAAAGTTTTGCCATTACGGTCTATGACCCGGATGCGCCTACCGGCAGCGGCTGGTGGCACTGGACAGTAGCCAACATTCCCGCGAAGACAATGATGCTGCCCGCTGATGCCGGTAACCCAAATGGCGAAAAATTACCTGCTGGCGCTGTGCAGGGGCGTAATGATTTCGGTTATTCTGGATTCGGCGGCGCATGTCCGCCCGCAGGCGATAAGCCTCACCGCTATCAGATGACCGTCTGGGCGCTGGACGTGGATACCCTGCCCATCGACAACAATGCGAGCGGCGCGCTGGTCGGCTTTATGCTCAATAGTCACGTTCTGGCAAAGGCTCAGTTAACCGCAACCTACAGCAGATAAGGATGAACCGGTGCAGGAGTTCCATTTTCGACATAAACATCTCACGGCGGGTGAAGTGAGTGCCAGCAAAATGCATCGCCTGCACCAGGTTAAGCTCTTTTTCCCGGCGATTTGCCATATCACTCACGGCAGTAAGGTGATTGTGCAGGACGATAACCGCCTGGTGGCCACCCGGGATGAACTCATCATTATCCCTGCCAATACGGCAATGGAGATCATCAATCAGCCTGCAAACGGTCTGTTTCACTCGGACTTGCTGATGTTATCGCCGGAAATCGTTGCCGAGTTTAAAGCGCATTACCTGAAATCCTGGCCGCGCACGACGCTGCATTCGCTCTGCGCTCCGCTGAGCGAGGGGCTGGCGTTTATGTGGGATAACCTGCTGCACGCCGTGCGTCAGGAGTTACCGGAGGCGCTGCAAAAACATCAGGCCTTCGGTCTGTTGCTGGCATTGCTGCATGACGGCCTGGCAGGTCCGCTGCTTATCGAGCGAAGCAATAACCTGACCGAGCAGGTGCGACAGTTCATTATGCTGTCGCCCGCCAGAGCCTGGACCGCGCAGGACGTCGCCAGCCGTCTCGCATTAAGCGTACCGACGCTGCGCAGACGGTTACGCGAGGAGTCGCAGAGTTTTCGCCAGATTGTCGAGGAGGTGAGGATGGCCGTGGCTTTGTCACAGTTACAGTCAACCCGATTACCGATCGGCGAAATCGCATTACAATGTGGGTATCTGTCCAGCTCTCGTTTCACCGCCCGTTTTCGACAACACTACGGTTGTTTGCCGAAAACGCTACGTTAAGGAGAAGAAGAATGTCTAAAGTCTGCACTATTGCCTGGGTTCACGGCGTCGTTCAGGGCGTGGGTTTCCGCTACAGTACCCAGCGCGAAGCGATTGAGCTTGGGCTAACGGGATACGCGCGCAACATGGATGACGGCAGCGTTGAGGTGGTCGCCTGTGGCGAAGCAGAGCAGGTTGACAAGCTGGTGGCGTGGCTGAAAGCGGGTGGGCCGCGCAGCGCGCGGGTTGATAAGGTCTTAACGGAACCCCATCAACCGGGGCGCGAATACGTCAACTTCGGTATTCGGTATTAAATACACTTCACCGGCTTAGGCAGGCCGGCAATTTTGGTGGCCTGTTTTGCCGGACCTTTCGGGAACAGACGATAGAGATAGCGGCTGTTGCCTTTCTCTTCACCGAACTTATTGGCCATCGCCTTGACCAGCATGCGGATGGCCGGAGAGGTGTTGAACTCGAGATAAAACTCGCGCACAAAACGCACCACTTCCCAGTGTTCGGGGGAAAGAGTAATCCCTTCGTTTTCCGCAATTTTCTCCGCCAGCGGTTCGCTCCAGAGCGTTGTATCTTTCAGATAGCCTTCGCTATCGGTCTCAATTTCCTGGCCTGCAAAAATGAACATAATCTTCTGTCGTAGGTGAAAAATCGGCGACAGTGTAGCAAAAAAGCGGGCTCAGGATAAACCGTGACCTACAGGAGCAACTGAAGCAGGTTGTTGGCATTGAGCTTCTTCAGCGCGTTGCATTTATGGGTTGAAACCTGTTTCTCCGACATGTGCGTCACGATGGCAATGTGGCGGACCGGCAACCCGGTCAGCATCAGATCGAGCACGTTGAATTCAGGAACGGTCAGGCAGCAGTCCAGGCTCCGAACGCGACGCGGCTCTTTTGCCAGCAAATACGCCGCATCGGCAACGGCGATCCGGTCGTCGATGATATAAAGCGTTAGCGTACTGAAACGCTTGCGTAAATGCGTCGCCAGCGCCCACCCCTTTTCGTTGCAGACCAGATAAAGACTGCCTTTCCAGCGGGCGGCTTCCAGCCTGAGCAAAATATTGATCAGCGCCTGATGCGTCGCCGCCACGGAAAAACGGCAGCGGACGACAATCACGCGGCGGGTAAGCAGCGTTGGCTGCCATTGTACGGTATCGCTCTGGACTTCTAACTGAACGCCCCGACGCAGCAGCGCATAGCGCAGTCCTTCGGCGTAAAATCGATTATTGTCGAGAATGGCGTAACTCACGGTGACCTCGTTATAACGTGCTGGGCGTATAGATGACGCGCAGCGTGCCGGTATAGTCGCCCGCGTTTTTGCTGCTGGCGGCGAACGCGGGGGTTTTCAGGATAATTGGCGCAGGAATGCACAGTACGCTCTCGCGTCCGCCGGGCAGCACGACCTGACGCAGATACTGCGGATCGTTAGTGCCTTGCCAGACTACGGTTTTACCGTTCGCGACGGTTTCGGTTGCGCCTGTGACGGGATGGGTAACGGAGACCTGATAGTCGAGACGGTCCCGCGCATCCGTCTGGCTTCCACCGCGCCGCCGGATAGAAAACGCGCCTTCGGCACGTCCCGCTGAGGGAAGCCCGTCATCTTCAAAACGAAGATAGGCGCGGGTGCTGGTGCTGTTTTTGCCGTCGTACAGGCACATATCCAGCGTGTTTTCCCCCTTGATCTCGCTGCCCCCGGGGCGCCCCGGGAAGTTGGTCAGGTTGAGGTTAACGATGGGCGTGGAGTGCGGAAAGGCTGGCAGATAAATCTGCTGGTTTCCCGGGTCGACCACCTCAATGCGAATATTTGCCTGCCATTTGGCGATGGTGAGATAGCCAGGACAGCCGACATTCACGTCATTGAAGTTGCCGCCGCAGTCGGCGCTTCCCCACTGGCGCAGGTTCTGCTTCAGCGTGGCGGTCCAGATCCCCGGCAGGGCGAGCTTATCCAGTTCGCTTTTCACGATATAGAAATCGAAGTAGGGCTCTCTGTTCCAGTTAGCAATTTCCGTCGTCCCTCCCGTGACAAAGCTGGCAAAGGTGAACACTTTATTGTTGATAAACATGTAGTGATCGCCATACACCTTGATATTCACCGTCTTGCCGGTAAGGGAATGGGTAAACGCTAAATTGATGGCATAAGGCGCGGCCGGGTTCGCCGAGAACCAGACCGGTGAGTTCATGCAGGCGCCGTTCGTGGTATCGGTACGGGACTGACAGGTCAGGGTATTGCGCCCCCACTTTTGCGGATCGGCGGCGTCAAAGCCGCCCGATTCATGAAACCAGATGTCAAAACGGGCGGGCGGCGCGGTACGATCGAAGCTGATCCCTACGCTGGTATTTCGTCCCGCGGGAGAGCCTGCCAGCGTCTGGCTGGCCCACAGGCTTAAGAACAGTAAAATAAAGAGGCACTTAATCACATCATTTCCCTTTAGTGAGGCTATCGGTGTTCATGGCAGTCGGTCCAGCAGGGACCGACCGTCCGGCCAGCATCAGCTGTGCCTGCTGCTGGACGGCATCCGGCAGGGCGGAGAAGGTTAACTCCTTACAGGGGATCGACCCGACGTAACGCACCACGTCGCGCATACTCTTCACGTTCAGCGCGCACTGATAAAACTGCTGCTGACGCACCAGGTAGAGGTGATGGAGCAGGGCGTCGGTTTGGGCGCTAAACCCGCCGTTGCCAAGGTCGCTCCAGCCGTTCACGTTCAGCGGCACGCCGCCGATAAACGGCGAATGACGCTCGTCGGTTAACTGGCCGAGCCAGGTGTAGCTTGCGGTGGTTTGCACGTCCCGTCGCAGCAGTTTGCCAGGCACCATAAACAGCGTTCTGCTGCCCGATCCTTGCGTGATTTCACTGCTGGCTCCTCGTGAGACATCCAGCGATTCGTTAACCGTCAACGTTGTCTGCTGATAGCCCGGCACCGCGAAGAGGGCGCGGCTATTGCCTGGAATATCGGCACTGCCGCCGTTATCCAGCAACACGGCGCCGCGCGGATCCTGAGCATCTTCCGGCGTGGTCACGTTCACCGCGACGGCGGAAGCAGGGCGACCGTCGCTCCAGCGGCCCAGCCAAAGGCCTGAGCGGGACAGCGCAAACGTCGAGCTGTAGTTGCCGCTGCTGCTCAGCGTATGGCGACGATCCTGACGATCCCAGGCGTCGCTGACGGTCAGACTCCCGTTGCCATATCGTCCGCCCTGGCGCGTATAGGCTGAGGTATTCAGCGAGTCGCTGTTAATGCCCGACGCGCTGAGGCCGTACTCATTTTCGCCGCGGGCATCGGCATACCAGTTATGCGCCACGTTGTAGCTCAGCTGGGTTTTTTCACGTTGCTGATGCTGCCATGTCGCGCCCAGAGAGGTGTAGCTTGACGCATCGCCCTGGCGGTTATGCGCCATGGACAGGCTCACGCTCAGGTAGCCGCCTTTATCCCTGCCTTCGCGGGCGTCATCGTTACGCATAAACAGGTTAATGCTGCTGTTAATGTTCAGGCCATGGGTGCTGAAGGCATTGCTCAGGCCAGCCTGCCAGGCCCGCGTGCGCGAGCGGGTCATATAGACCGATTCCCACGGCAAACCCGCATCGTGGCGATCGTCACTGTCCGGCAGCTCCCGGCGTGAAACGTACCGGCCTTCGTTGCGGTTATCCGAATACCCCAGGCTCGCATACCAGGCGCCGACCGGGACGGAGAACATCACCGAGAGGGTGCGATAACAGCCGTTCACGGCGTCAAATCCCGCGTTTTGTGTGTTGCAGTTTTCAGCGGATAACGCGTTGCGATAGACGCTCAAAGAAAAACCGTCGTTGTAGCTGATTTGCTGAATATTGCCGCGCTGGCCTTCGCTGCCGTAGAGGTAGCTAAACCGGGTACTCAGCACGCCATCGATCGGGCCCGCGTTGAAGCCCCGGCTCCAGTCGAGTGCGTTCTCCAGGAAACGCTGATTTTTCTTGAACGTTGCGCCGCTGGTCAGCGCCAGCGTCGGGGTGACGGGCAGACGAATGCCCGCCTGCGCAACCGCGCGGCGTTCTTCGTTCTGATCGCTATTATCGGTTTCGCCCGCCTGCAGGAACCACTCGACGCGGTCGAATGGCGTAATGCCGGTTCGGGTAAACGGCACCTGCTCGGTGCGCGTCAGCCGGTTATTTTCATAGATGGAGAGCGTCACGGTGTAGCTCCCGTCCGGGAACGAGCGCGTGTCCAGGGTTTGCGCTCCGGCATTCAGATAGAAGCTCGCCAGCAGCTGGTTGCCCCGGCGGGCGTCGATACGCGCGTCATGGGAAAGCAGCACGGTAACAGGGGTTCCCTTCGACTGCTGAACCGGGTTCATCCACGCCCGTGTTGAACCCGTGCGCAGGCCGCGAATTTTGCCCAGCGGCAGCTGGCTGAGGGTGATATTTCCGCCGGCATTGCTGAACAGATCGCGGGTATCCATCTCGCCTGCCTGGACGTAGTACTGACGCAGGATATCCTGGCGGAACCAGGCGTTGTTGACGGTGACCTCCTGCTGCTGCTGGTGCCGTGAACGCTGCCCCAGCCAGGTCCAGTCGAGATTCACATAGCCGTCCTGGGTGAGCGCCAGCGCGCCGTTGCCCTGCACGGTGGCCGACTGATAATCCCTGTCGGCAACGAAGTTAATGTTTTGTTGATGGATCAGCGCATTTTCGGTGCCGTGCGTGGGCTGATACCATGCATTCTCTGCCGTCTGCTTAGGCAGAAATTTCTTGTCCAGGAACAGGTTAATGCGGGCGTTATTCTCGTCATAAATAATGGCCGCGCGATCGGTATCGATGTAATCGCAGCCCGCTGCGGAGCCGTTGCTGCTGCAGGCCAGGTTGCCGTTACGGGCAAGCGGAACGGCCAACGCGGCAGAGACGGTGGCAACGAGGGATGGGGCGTCATTAAACCGGCGTTTGATGGCCGCTACCACCTTCTCAGGTGCGACAAAGCTCACCGTTTCAAGCGTGATATCCGTTTCAAAAAGGCCCAGCGATTCGCCGTAGAGGTTCACCTCTGTCCACACGCGCTGCGTCTTTGCCAGATCTTCAAAACCTGGTGGGACGGCCAGCCCGGCGCAGGCGAGTTGGATGGAAGCGGGTAACAAAGCAACAAAGAGGAGAGTATTTCTGTGAAACGCCATGAACGAGCCTCGACATCATCCTGACGTCAGAGGGTGGGCACCCTCTGACGTTATTCCTTAGGTGCTGTGGTGTTACGCACCGCCTTCCGTGGTCGTCGCCTGCGTCAGCATCAGGCTGACAACGCCGCTGTACTGACCGGTTTTCAGAATGCCTTTGGTGGTCTGGGAAATGGTCAGCGGCAGTACCGCAGAACCGTTTTCAATGCTCCCCGGGAACAGTTCGGTACCGGTGTATTCAACATCTGCGGTAGAGAGGGTTTTATCGCCCAGCTTCACCGTCATAGGGATGGTTTCAGCACCGTCGGCATTCGCCAGCTTCGCGGCGCTCACCAGACGGACTTTCACGTTGCTGGTGGCGGAGTTAGACCACACCTTGGTATTCAGACGGTAGCTTTCCAGACCGCGGCCAGGCAGGTACTGCATATCGATGCTTGCCGGCAGCGGCGTGTTATCGGCCTGAGTCATATCCAGCTGTGAATCAACGCTGGCGTTGACGGTAATATCTTTTTGAATCGCCAGCGCGCTAACGGACGTGGTCATCGCGGCAACAATCATCAGAGGTTTAAAGTACTTACGCATTGATATCTCCATATTTACAAATGAGCACCCTGGCTCTTTAATCAAACCCTGTGGGGTTTTTACGGTGACGTCGTGTTATTGCACGACGGGTAAATCAGCTTCTTCAGCGCTTTTATTCAGCCAGTTGAAGTAGCGGAATTTATATTTCTGGCCTTGTACCTTCGTGAGCGTTTTTAATTTACGTTCGGTGTCCGGATAAATCGTCGCGTCTTCTTTAATCCATCTACACGATGAATCCGCATCACAAACACCGATCTCCCTGAGCGGCACGCGCAACGTGCCGTTGTTTTTTAACGTTCCCCTGAGAGGGTCAATCGTCAGTGAAACCACGCTTTTTTCCGGTGCGAGATGGATCAGGGCGCCCCAGATCACATTGACGCCCAGTCTTGCCGTCGCCGCAGGGCTTTCTGCCTTGCCCGGAATAATGCTGTCAGGCTGCTTTACGCCTTCAAAATAGACGCGCCAGGTCGTCTCTTTTTCCGGTGGTGCAAGCGATACCAGGCGAACCACGCGCATTGCGCCTGCCGCAAGGGCGAATTTTTCCGGTGTGACAACAACGCCACCTTCTTTCCACGAGGCCACATCAATCTCTTTTTCCAGGGGCGTGCCGGGATTAAGAATTTTCTTTTGCCTCACCCGAATGAACTGAATATCATCCGTTTTTGATGCCACCTTAATTTGCGCCGCACCGGACTTATCCACGTTAAGTTCCATGGGATACACGCCCATATTGGCCAGTGCCATTTCTGAGAAAAATGGCAATGACAGCGCGGCGATATAAAAGGCAGTTGTCTTATTCACACTATTTTTCTGTTTCACTTTCGGTCCGCCTGCGTTGAGTTCATTCCCGGCGCATTCACAACGGGACACCCTCTGCTAACGTATTGCTTCAGGGCAGGGAAACTTTAACCAGAACAGCGGTTTGTGAAAATTTGTATTAATTAACTCGTTATATACAGTTTTTTATCCTGCTTTCCTGGCTTTAAGGTTGTATAGTTAAGCGAAAATACCGCGACCCGGGATGGGGAGAAAACTCCTTCTGATGAAAAAACAATCAGTTCAGGAGGCGGTTTTCTTGTCGTTGTATCAGGGATTAAAAAGCATGCGGTAACAGCCGAGAATAAAAGATGTTTTTTATATGCAATAATTCGTTGTTATTCGATCCTGAAGCACATGCAATAAGTATTGTTGGGCAACCCGAGTCTGTATTAAGGCTTTCGGCTCCGGCCGTTCGTCTTTTACAGGAGTTTATTCGTCATAAAGGGCGCGACCTGAGCCGGGAAGAGTTGATCACTCGCGTGTGGGAGGAGTTCGGCTTTACGCCGTCGGGAAATAACCTCAATAAGGCGGTAAGTGAATTACGCAAAAGCTTCCACGCCCTGGGCGACAGCCACGACTATATCGTGACCGTGCCCCGGTTTGGATTCCGCTTTGACGCCGACGTTATTTTTAAGCCCGCAGAGAGCGTTACGCCCGAAGTATCTCAGCCGTCCGTTGAGCAGCCGTCAGGATATAAGCGTTTATCCAAAAAGTGGTGGCTGGTTTTAGCGGTATTAACGACGTCAGTCGTGGGGTTTAGCCTGTTTTTTAGCCGACAGCTTGAGATAACCGTACCCGCAACACTCAAACCCGTTAAGGAAAAAATAGCTGGCTGTCGGCTCTGGGTGATCAACGATCATGGCCGACCGCTGGTGTTATCAAAATTGGCCGAGCTGCTGAAGAAAAATAACGTCGCGTGCGAGCGCGAGGAGTACAACATTTATTATTTCAGCGCCCGCTTTTCGCTTGCCGCCGCCGATGAGGTTTTCATCGGCGCCTGCCCGGTGAGTGAAGCCAGCCTGTGTAAAACTATTCGCTATAAAAGCGGGGCGGAAGAATGAAAAACAGACTTCTGTTCGGACTGGGTGGCGCAGTCGTTGGCGGGGCGTTTGCGCTCTTTATCTACACCGGCGGAGCCTATAAGCGCGATGCGCTGGCCTGCAGCACCGAGTTTAATTTTACGCGCAATCAAGGAAAGGCAAATGAAGTGAAGGTCAATGCCGTTGCCCAGTTCTATTTTCATCGTAACGGCACCGGCCTGACCACCTACAAAGGCGCTGCAAAGGCTGAAGGTAAGAGCCTGATCGTTGACAGGGACGTGGATTTTACGTGGGAGCGACGGGACGATGATAAGGTAATTGTCCTGAGCTACACCAAGACCTGGCGTCGACACAATGACAACACCCCTGATGCCCAGTGGGGAAGCTTTGCCAGCCCGACCGCACGCTACTATCTCACGATCTCTGAACTCTCGCCTTCCGTATGGCTGATTCAGGACCGGCGTTACCCCACCTATATTTGCCGGGGTGATTAAGGCATAAAAAAAGGAGAATGCCGGGGGCATTCTCCTTTTTGTTTCAGCAGGTCAGCTTAATCGCGGCTGGCGAAGCCCAGGATGCTCAGCAGGCTGACGAAGATGTTGTACAGCGACACGTACAGGCTCACGGTGGCGCGGATATAGTTCGTCTCACCGCCGCGAATGATGTTGCTGGTTTCAAACAGGATCGCGCCGGAAGAGATCAGAATAAATACGGCGCTGATCGCCAGGTGCAGAGCAGGCAGCTGCAGGAAGATGTTGGCCACCATGCCCACCAGCACCACCACAACACCCGCCATCAGCATGCCGCCGAGGAAGGACATGTCCTTACGCGTGGTCAGCACGTAGGCCGAGCAGCAGAAGAACACCAGCGCGGTACCGCCCAGCGCCATACCAATCACATCGCCCATTCCGGCGGACAGATACGCGTTCAGCATAGGTCCCAGGATGTAGCCCAGGAAGCCGGTGAAGGCAAACGCGGACAGAATACCGACCGGTTTGTCAGCGGTTTTGTAGGTCAGGAACATCAAACCATACATACCCACCAGGGTCAGGATCAGCCCCGGAGACGGCAGCATCAGCACGGTGCTGGCGGTGGCGGTGATCGCCGAAAACGCCAGCGTCAGGCTGAGCATGAAATAGGTATTGCGCAGCACCTTGTGGGTGCTGAGTAGCGATGTGCGGTCGCGTGAGGAAGTAATTATACGATCCATGAGTCACTCTCTTATGACAGATGTAATTAACGGAAAGAATAGGAAACGGCGCGTCACTCTCAAAGTGGTTTTACCCATCTTTACTCAGCAGGTTAGCGCGAGAGCTGGTTGTTTCTTCTGCATAAATACGTTTCATCAGTATGAACAGCGGTTTGTCGAGATTAATCAGATCAACCTCTTATAGGTTACTGAAAATTATTGCGTTATTACCATAAGGCCGCTAAGAGTTATTTCCGGATCGTCACAAAAACAGACAATAAGGCGAAGGACATGAAACCACAAACACGCACGCGCTTTACGCTCTCTTTACTTACCGCCGGGATCCTGTGCGCCAGCACGGCGACCTGGGCGGCTAACGTGCCGGCAGGAACCGCGCTGGCCGATAAACAGGAACTGGTCAGGAATAATGGCAGTGAACCGGCTTCGCTCGACCCGCATAAAGTCGAAAGCGACGTCGAATTCAATATTATCAGTGATTTATTCGAAGGTCTGGTGAGCGTTTCCCCGTCGGGTGAGGTCCAGCCCCGGCTGGCGGAAAAATGGGAGAACAAGGACAACACCGTCTGGACGTTCCATCTGCGTCCGGGCATCACCTGGAGCGACGGCACGGCGATTACCGCAGAGGATGTGGTCTGGAGCTGGCAGCGCCTGATTGACCCGAAAACGGCGTCACCGTACGCGAGCTATCCGGGCAACATGCATATCGCCAACGCGGCCGATATCGCTCAGGGGAAAAAATCCCCCGACACGCTGGGCGTGAAGGCCATTAACGACACCACCCTGGAAGTGACGCTCACCCAGCCAAATGCGGCGTTCCTCGCGATGCTGGCGCACCCGTCGCTGGTGCCGGTGGATAAAGTGCTGATTGGCCGCTTTGGCGACAAGTGGACCAAACCGGAGCACTTCGTCAGCAGCGGGGCGTATAAGCTGTCGCAGTGGGTGGTCAACGAACGCATCGTGGCGGAGCGTAACCCGCGCTACTGGGATAACGCGCACACCGTGATTAACAAGGTGACGTATCTGCCTATTACCTCCGAGGCCGCAGATGTGAACCGCTACAAAGCGGGCGAAATTGATATTGTCTACACGGTGCCGATCAACCAGTTTGCCCAGCTCAAGAAAACCCTGGGCAGCCAGCTGGATGTTTCTCCGCAGCTGGCGACCTATTACTACGAATTCAATACCACCCGACCGCCGTTCAACGACGCCCGCGTGCGTAAGGCGCTGAACATGGCGCTCGATAAAGACATCATTGCCGGAAAAGTATTAGGGCAGGGGCAGCGCCCGGCGTGGCTCATCAGCCAGCCGGACATCGGCGGCGTTAAGCTCCAGAACCCGGATTACGCCAGCTGGCCGCTGGACAAGCGCATCGCCGAGGCGAAAAAACTGCTGAACGAGGCCGGATATAACGAAAGCCATCCCCTGAGCTTCAACCTGCTCTATAACACTTCTGAATCGCACCAGCGCATCGCGATTGCCGCCAGCTCCATGTGGAAGAAAAACCTCGGCGTGGACGCGAAGCTGCAAAATCAGGAGTGGAAAACCATGCTGGATACCATGCACACCCACAACTTTGACGCGGTGCGTTACGCCTGGATTGCCGACTACGACGACGCGGCGACGTTCCTGAACAACTTCCGCACCGGCGACAGCGAAAACACCAGCCAGTACAGCAATCCGGAATACGACCAGGCGCTGGTGAATGCCGCAAAAGCCAAAACAACGGAAGAGCGGGGTAAGTTCTACCAGCAGGCGGAAGATCTGCTGGGACGCGATGTGCCCGCCATTCCGGTGTATCACTACGTCCGTACGCACCTGGTGAAACCGTGGGTGGGTGGATTTACGCCGGATAAGCTGGGGTACTATTACACGAAAGACATGTACATCAAGAAACACTAAGCCTGTGCTGATAAAATCGTCGATGTGTTGTCAGTTCAACCGATTAAACACGTTTTGACTATTTTTACAGCGAACGATTGCTGGCACTCTTTACAGCACGCGGTGAGGTGTTTATAGTTCGCCTCACTCAGGAAGTGTGGCCGAGCGGTTGAAGGCACCGGTCTTGAAAACCGGCGACCCGAAAGGGTTCCAGAGTTCGAATCTCTGCGCTTCCGCCAGATATAAACCCCAGGTTACTTGTGAACTTGGGGTTTTTCTTTTGGATTAGCCGATCCGCCTCACATTTTTAAGACCCGGTTATTTCCCTGTAAAACCCCGGCGTTATCATTCACCCCGTAAATACCTTTTCATCGCTTACCGAGGCTTTGATGCTGGAGAATGTTTTCATCAGATAATCAGCTTCCCGCCCTTTTCAGGACGGACTGGTTATCGCTGCGCTTAAACCTTACGCACGCACCTGCGGGTGTGGGCTCGTTTTTACGCATGATGATTACACAGGTTTTCCAGTATGAATTTATCCCGTCAGGAACAACGTACCTTACACGTTCTCGCCAAAGGTGGACGTATCGTGCACGTCCGCGACAGTTCTGGCCGCGTCACGTCCGTTGAGTGCTACACCCGTGAAGGGCTGGTGCTGAGCGACTGCACGCTCAGCGTCTTCAAAAAACTCCGCGCCAAAAAGCTGATCCGATCCGTG
Organism: Enterobacter cloacae complex sp. IR53041; assembly: GCF_049238285.1. Classification (NCBI taxonomy): domain Bacteria; kingdom Pseudomonadati; phylum Pseudomonadota; class Gammaproteobacteria; order Enterobacterales; family Enterobacteriaceae; genus Enterobacter; species Enterobacter cloacae complex sp. IR53041. Next base: position 49,084 of record NZ_JBMKHB010000018.1, read on the forward strand.
AACGGGCAGCCTTACCGCATCAACACCACCGGGCTGAACAACGTTCGCGCCCAGCTGGATAATCGCTAAGCGGAATTAACAACGCCACCCTCGGGTGGCGTTCATGCATTGAGCGGGATATTGTGGCGTAGGCCGGGTAAGCGCAGCGCCACCCGGCAAGAAACGCGGCGTTATGAGCGAATAAAGGCCAGTATGTCCGCGTTGATAGTATCCGCATGGGTAGTATGCATCCCGTGCGGGAAGCCCGGATAAATTTTCAGCACGCTGTTCGCCAGCAGCTTGTCCTGAAGAAGGGCGGCATTTTTATACGGCACAACCTGATCGTCATCGCCCTGCAGCACCAGAACGGGAACGGTGATGGTTTTCAAATCTTCCGTCTGGTCGGTCTCTGAAAACGCCTTAATCCCCTCATAGTGGGCTTTGGCGCTTCCAATCATACCCTGTCGCCACCAGTTCTGGATCGTACCCTGCGAAACGTCGGCACCATCGCGATTAAAACCGTAGAAAGGACCGCTGGCAACGTCGAGATAAAACTGGGCGCGGTTAGCCGCCAGCGCTTTGCGAAAGCCGTCGAAAACCTCGATCGGCGTTCCGCCGGGATTCGTCTCCGTTTTGACCATCAGAGGCGGGACGGCGCTGACGAGCACCGCTTTGGCGACGCGCCCCTGCGGCTGGCCGTACTTCGCAACATAGCGGGCGACCTGGCCGCCGCCGGTGGAGTGACCGACGTGCACGGCATTATGCAGATCCAGGCTTTCAACCACGGCTGACGCATCGGCCGCATAATGATCCATATCGTGGCCTTCACTCACCTGGTCCGATCGTCCATGTCCGCGGCGATCGATAGCGATAACGCGATAGCCTTCTGCCAGGAAGAAGAGCATCTGGTTATCCCAGTCATCGGCACTCAACGGCCAGCCGTGGTGGAAGACAATGGGCTGAGCCTCTTTCGGACCCCAGTCTTTGTAGTAAATGTTGACGCCGTCTTTCGTGGTTACGAATGCCATACCGCAGACTCCTCTGTTAAGAACAACACGACCCCTAAAGTGTAGGAGAAATCCCAAAAGCGGTTGGTTTAATTCCGGTGAAGGATATTCATTTTGCGTCTGGGCTCTGGCGCGATGCGCCAGAGCCTTCAGGACAGGATTAACAGCAGGGGCGTTTAGCGGTTTTCTTCAATATAGCGGGCCAGGTCCGCCGGGGTTTTCAGCACCGTCGCCACGTCTGTCGGCGGGATCATGCAGCCGTAAACGTCCTGCACTTCCAGAACCATATCGACCGCCAGGATGGAGTCGATAATGTCGGATTCAATCAGCTCATCGTGAAAGCCCACCTTACGGGATAACACTTTTTCGAACAGGGCGAGAATTTCTTGTTCCATAATTTTTCCTGGAGTCATTAATTTGTGCGGGCGTAAGCGTCCAGCAGCTTGCGGTCAATTTTGCCGTTAGGATTCAGCGGCAAAGCGTCTTTTACGATAATTTGTGACGGCACCATATAGTGGGGAACCACCTTCGACAGCGAGGTTTTGATGGTATCCGGCGCCAGTTCCGTCACGCAGAACGCGGCAATGCGCAGCACGCTGCCGCAGGGTTTCATCAGTGGCATCACCACCGCTTCGTTAATCCCGGACATCGCCAGCAGGCGGTTTTCAATTTCGTTGATTTCAATACGGTAGCCATTCAGTTTGACCTGGCTGTCGTTGCGTCCCTGGCAGTAGATAAGCCCCGCTTCATAGCCCAGATCGCCGGTCCGGTAGCCGCGAAATGCTTCATTTTCCCGACGGAGTAATTTTTCTGCGTTCTCCTGCGGCAGGCCGAGGTAGCCGCGCATGACGTTTTTACCCCAGATAATCAGCTCGCCCTCGGCGGAAATTTCCATTCTGCTCTCAGGCATCATGACCCCCACCGGCAGCACGGCGCTGTCGCTGTTCAGAATCGCATCCGTGATCTCGACCACGGTGGTCGCGATGGTCGCTTCCGTTGGGCCATAGGAGTTGATGATTTTGGCCTGCGGGAAGCGGCGGCGAAGCTGTTTAACCAGCGCTTTATTCAACACTTCACCAATGAAGATAAAGACGCTCAGCGCAGGCAAATACTCGCTGTTGAACTGCGGGGAAAGCAGCTGCTGGTAAGCAAAAGAGGGGGTGGAAACCCAGGCGGAGACGGCGTTGCTTTTCAGTCGTTCCAGCCAGTTCGCTTTCTGAATATCGTCTTTGGCGTTCAGCACGATGTGTCCACCCATCGCCAGATTCGCCAGCAAAGGGATCAGGGAGAGGTCAAAACTGAACACCGCGTGGTTCATCAGGACCGGTTTTTCCGGCAGCGAAAAGTCCTGGCTGACCCATTTCATGAAGTGCCACACGCTTTCACGCCCAATCTGCACCCCTTTAGGCTTGCCGGTGCTGCCGGAGGTAAACATGATATAGGCCAGATCCTGCTCCTCCAGCACCTTGCCCGGTTCACCCGTGGCGATGAACTGCCGGCTCGCGACGTCGTAATAGTAAGGGGCGCTGGCCAGGTGGCAGATCTCCCGCAGGCGCTCCTGCGGGTAAATGCAGTCCACCGGAATGTACGGAATGTTGTGCAGCAGGCAGCTATAAATCGCCACGGCGAACTCGGCCTGCTGGTGTCCGTACAAGACGACCGGCGTACCGGCAACAGGCTGGCTACGCTGATAGCGCTGAGCCCAGTCCGTCACGGCAGCGGAAAGCTGCAGCCAGCTTAAGGCTTCGTCGCTGCCGCTGATGGCCAGCTGCTGCGGGGAGGCGGGATCGCATAATGCCGCGCGCAAGAAATCCTGCAGTTCCTGAAGATCGGAGAGATTTTTCATAGAGGTGACATTCCACTAAAGATGTAAAGGGCGCCCGCGGCGCTTCCCAGCGTCAGAATGCGCCCTAAAAAAGCAACAGCCGGATACTGCAACCCGCGGTGTAACGCCGGGCTGCGTTTGGCTGACCACAGCAGCATGTTGTGAGCGACTGAAATGGCGCCAAACAGCGCGCCGCTGATGACGTAATGGCGTTCCAGGCCATTCCATGCCCCCATGCAAAACAGGGTGCAGAAAATACCGATATTTTGCGCCAGCGTTTTGTTCTGACGGAAAAAGTTAAACTTCATCAGGTTCATATAAACGGGCATAAAGACCACATCGCGCAGCCATTCAGACAGGCTGATGTGGAAGCGGCGCCAGAAATCCTGCGGGTTCTTTGCCAGAAGCGGCATATTGAAGTTTGCCGGGATGTTGAGCCCAAACAGGCGGCCCGCACCGATGGCCATATTGCTGTAGCCCGCAAAATCAAAGTAGAGGTAGGCGCTATAGGCAATCGACATCACCACGCCCACGGTCAGCGTAAACGGCTTATGGCTCCAGGGCTGTACGACCAGCGAATCAACCAGCATGGCAAACAGGAACTTCTGGACAATGCCGGTAATGATTTGCTCCAGCGCCACTAAAAACTGTTCGCGGTTAAGGGCAAAGACGGGCTTGCTGACGTCGTTCATCCATGTCCGCCAGCGGTACATTGGGCCTGCCAGAATAATAAAGGGCATAAACAGATAGCAGAAATAGTGCAGGAAATTCTGCCCTTCTTTTTTACTGCGATAGAGCAGCACGTCCACCGCGCGGAATGTCATAAAAGAGAGGCCGATCATGCCGAGATGATGATTAAGGTGCAATTTCACCAAAAATAAAGGAAGCAGCGTTAACACAATCGCCTGCCAGGTTTTTAACCATCCTTTTTCTTTTAACGCGGCGACTAGATAAAAACTGATAAAAACGACCGCGGGAACACGGTAATCACCCTGAAAAATATAGCCCCAGCCTAATGCGGCCATGACGGATAATGCCGATAAATACGTCAGGCGATGGCGTAATAGGCGATTGACCAGCGCAAACGCCAGGGCGGATGAAAACAAACAGACAAAAAACATTCCTGAGCTATACATCATTCGGCCTCAGAACTTTTGATATTCAAAATGCAGCTGCATACTCATACTGTCATCGACAGAGGTCCACGCGACGATGGTGATCGCCAGCAGGAGATAAAGGAAAAAAAGACGGATCGCGATTTTCATTATTTAAAGCTCTGTGCAATAAAGCGAATCATAGGAACCCAGGCCAGTTCGGAAGGGTGCAAACGATCCCAGTTCCAGCCATTCTGATAAGGCATGGCGTACATATCTAAATACGGGATCTGGTTCTTTTCCAGAATGGTTTTAATTTGCTTATCCACCGGGCGGAAGGTATCGGTGTTGTAAAGCGCCCAGGGGTTAACCGGGTCGACGATAGCAATCACCTGCACGTGGTGTTCTTTAAGCAACTGGACGGTTTTACTGAAGGCAGCGATTTGCGCAGGCACGACCGGCGTGTCATCCCACTGCTGCCGCGTACCGTCCTCCTCGTAAATCGTTTTGTCCATCCACAGGGTGGCCGCGCTCTGCTGGCGCTTTTTATTTAACTCGCGGGCATTCGCCAGCTCTTTATCCCAGTCAGGGGCAATGTGGGTGGTTGGCTGTGGCGGCCACGGCTGTTCCGTCCGGGGCGTGACGTGAAGCAGCGCCAGCCAGTCGTTTTTTATCAGGGTACAGACGTTGGCAAACTGGAAACTCACCTCGTCCCATATCAGATCGGGGGGCCAGCCAAAGACACGCATTTGGCCAAAGGTTAAATGGCTTATTTCTTTACTCTCAATATGTTTTAAATAATTAACCAATATTGGGCGTGCCTGCGGATCCTTCATCAAAGGATTAAAAACAGAACCCGGGAAATTATCGGCATAGATAGCGGGAGGCAGGCCTTTTGAGTAAAAGCTGTCAGGTGCCAGCAGCAAAACAACTTTACTGTTTGCGTTGAGGCTATTTTTAAAACGTGAGAACAGTAAAAACTGCGTTTCGTCATCGACAAACGCATCGCCATACGCCACGACGGGTTTGTGCAATTGCTTATTAAAGTAATTATAGACAGCGTAATGTTCATCTTCTGAGGTCGCCACCTCAGACGCACCAATGAAGAATATCGCATTCCCTTCTAAGGCATGAGAGATAGTGGCAATTTTTTCCGCCTGTTCTTTAGGCGTGCCCGCCATTGATTTAATCAGCGGCTGGAAGGTAAGCGGCGGATCGAAGCTCGCCACCAGCGGGTGAAGACAAAGAAACAAAATGGCCAGAAACGCCATCAGAAAATGTAAGCAAAGCGTATTTTTGATTTTCATCATCAACCAGTAACACTGCATGGCAGTAATGTCTTAAATCTGCGGAAATTCAGATTAATAACAATTACACAACAAATGGCCGTCTATTTTTGTGGCATTCTATACCAGAGCGATTTAAAAAGATGAGCGTTGCTGTGTTACGGTATGTACAAGGTCGCGGAGAGTGAGGGGGATGTCAGCGTTTGGGTGACTTTTTGCGCAGTCAAACGCCCGTGGGGAAAAATCGAAAAATTCCTGCTTTACAAGGCGCTAATAGATGTTTATAGTGCGCCTCACTTTGGAAGCGTGGCCGAGCGGTTGAAGGCACCGGTCTTGAAAACCGGCGACCCGAAAGGGTTCTAGAGTTCGAATCTCTACGCTTCCGCCAAATTCGAAAACCCTGCGATAGCAATATCGCAGGGTTTTTTCGTTTTACAGCCCAATCACCAGCTCCCCGGAATAGCTTCGCGAACAGCACAGCGCCACCTGCTGGTCCATCGCGCCTTTTTCCGCCTCTGACTGCACGCTATCCCGGTGATCCACCACGCCGTCAATCACCGGCGTCAGGCAGGCGCCGCAGATCCCCATCTCACAGGAAAGCGGGACCGCCACGCCATTTTCCTGCAGCACCTGGGCGATGGTTTTATCCGCAGGCACCGGCCAGCGCTCCCCGGTGGAGGCCAGTTTGACCGTGAAGATCTCCCCGGCTTCACCGCCTGCGGCGGGCGCAACGGGCTGAAACGCCTCGCTGTGAAGATGGGCGTCATCCCATCCCTTTGCCGCCGCCACCTCACGCACTTTTTCCATAAAACCTGCCGGACCACAGACCCAGGCGTGAAGGCCCGATTCGGCCACCGGGAGATGTGCCGCCAGCGCTGTGCGCGGGCTGGCGGTATGAATGAGGCACTCACCGAGCCGGGAGAGTTCGCGCCCAAACGCCGCGCTTTCACGGTTTCTGACGTAATAATGCAGCGTGAACGGCGTTCCGGTCGCCTTCAGCTGCAGGGCCATCGCATACAGCGGCGTAATGCCAATCCCCGCCGCCAGCAGCAAAACCCGCTCTGCCTGCTGCAGCGGAAACAGGTTGCGCGGAGCCGATATCATCAGCTTCTGCCCGGGACGCAGCGTCTCGTGAACGTAGCGCGACCCGCCGCGCGAGGCGGTTTCACGCCCCACGCAAATAAGATAGCTCTCGTCCCCACATGCTCCGGTCAGGGAATACGGGCGCACCACGCCGCAGGGCAGGTGGACATCAACGTGCGCCCCGGGCTGCCACGGCGGCAGCGCGTCGCCGTTATCAGCCACCAGCCTGACGGCGAGGCTTTTGTCGCCCTCGCGCCACAGCCCGTCAACAATCACGCTCAGCATATTGGCCTCCGTCATACCAGGAAAAACTCGCCAAAGCCCATTTTCTTCAGCCCCCGACGATAGGCAATCGAGCTTTTATCCGCGGGGATATGCGCTTCCAGCGTCAGGTCCAGCGGCAGGCTTTCCGGGCGCTGGGTTTCCACCATCAGACGGTCCTCTTCAAAAATCCGCAGGTTGAAGGCATGTACATCCTCCACCGGAATATGCAGGTCAAAATTGCGGGCAATAGGGGCGAACATGTGGGTCACGCGCGATGACACCGGCGACGCGGCGTTCATGATCACCAGCCGCGATTCACCCGGAAAATGAATCGTCAGGGTGGCGGTGAACGGCAGGTGCATTTCAAAATGGCGCAGCCACTGGAACCCTTCCGGAGCCTGCACGGGGGAACTGGCGGGATAGTTGCTCACGGCGCTCCAGTAATCCGCCACGAAGCCGAACGGCGTCTCCTGTGGCTGATAGGCAGGCACAAGCTGATTATTGGGGTCGGCAAAGGTTTCGGTGTGGATCCACGCAAAGTGCGCCACGTCCAGAAAACCCTCTACCTGACGTCCGGCGAAGCCGTTCACCTCAAACGCCGGGCAGTTAATCTGCTGAAATCCGTCGTCATCCCAGTGCGGCATGGTGGGCAGCGGCGCGGGTTTTTCCGGATCATAGGCCAGGCAGGCCCAGATCAGCCCGAACCGCTCTTCGACCGCGTAGTTAATCAGGTTCAGCTTCGCCGGAACGGGCTGATCGGGGCTGGAGGGAATACGGTTGCAGCGCCCGTCCTCCCCAAAGCGTAAGCCATGATAGGGGCAGATAATCCCGTGCTCGTCGTGAAAGCCGAGCGTCAGCGGCACGCCGCGGTGCGGGCACACGTCACGGGCGACCACGACCTGGTCGTTAATGCGGTAAATCACCAGCTGCTCATCCAGCAGCGTCGCTTTGACCGGCGCCGGACCGACGTCGCAGGCGCGCGCGACCGGATGCCAGCATTTCGCCAGACGCAGCCAGTCCTCTGGCTCAAACGTACAGTGGGCGGGTGGGGTCGGTTCTCTTTTCATCGTTGTCCCTCATGCGTTCAGCCTAACGGGCCGCCCTGAATGGTCTCGCACAGACCGTTGATGATGCGCTCTCCGGTCTCCTCTTTGAGCTCCTGATACCAGGCCTGCGTCAACGCCATATCTTTGCCGTGGGTGACGTCGCAGCGCTTGCGCGCCTTCAGCACCAGGTCGCGTACGCGGTCGCAGCGCAGCGCCTCGTACTGCCGCAGCGCCAGCGTGATGTTGTGGTTTTCACGCAGGCATTCCCCCAGCACCACGGCATCTTCCATCGCCGCGCAGCCGCCCTGGCCGATATCCGGCGTGGTGCTGTGCCCGGCATCGCCCAGCAGCGCGACGTTGCCGCGCACCAGGCTGTCGAACGGCTCAATGTCGTGGATTTCAATCCGATTGGTCGTTTCAGGATCCAGCGCCGCGATAAGCTTCTGCACCGGCGGCGCCCAGCCGCGGAAGTAGCCCGTGAGATCGGCGCGCAGGGTGGTGCGATCCTCCGCCAGGCCTGCGGGCAGCGGCACGTCAAAAAAGAAATAGAAGCGTCCGCCGGAGACGGGCATCAGCGACACGCGTTTGCCTTCGCCAACGAAGGTGGTCCACTGGTGCGCCGGGGCGATCTCTTCGTCAATCTTCACCAGCCCGTTCCAGTTCACATAGCCCGCGTAGCGGCGCTCCGGGGTGTATCCCAGCACGTACGGGCGAACCGCCGAGTGGCTGCCGTCGGCGGCAATCAGGAAATCCCCGGCGGCGGTGGTGCCATCGGTGAAGGTCACGCTCACGCCCGCGTCGTCTTCATGGACGCCTTCGACGCGCTTGCCGAACTGCACCTTGTCGCGACCCCAGAAGTCCAGCATTTCGCGCTGAAGCTCAGCGCGCGAGACGGGGCAGGGGCGCCCGCCGGTACGCTCAACCAGTGGGGCAAGGCTAAAGCGGGTCAGGGTATCGCCGCGCCGGTAATCCTTGTAGGCCATAAAACGCATCGGCCCGCCCCAGGTCTCGATGATGTCGCCCATGCCGAGGTGCTGCATGCATTTCACGCCGTTAGGCCAGATGGAGATGGCCGCCCCGACGGGCCTGATCTCCTTTACGGCTTCAAACACGGTACAGTCGATGCCCGCTTTCTTCAGCGCGACGGCGGCGCTCAGGCCGCCAATACCCGCGCCAATAACGATTGCTTTCATGCTTCTCTCCTTTTGCAGGGTGTAAAGACAGTCAGCAATTTGCGTACCAGGCTGCAGCATGGCGAAAACGGCGTTGTAAGGGAGACGTTTGCACTGCTAAGGTGCGTAAACGCGGTGAGCGTGCCTTTTTATGAATCAAAAATTTCCTGGTCGACCTTGTGGAATCGACTGTTTCACGCCTGTGCTCAGGGTGGCGTGGTTTGTGCAATAGCCTGGAGAAGGACAATAAAGGAGACACTATGATCGCACTGCACGACTTCAATCATCTTCCCCATGAACAGGCGTTAGCGCTGATTCACCCCTGCGTGGCGCTTCCCCGCTGGGCCGATGCGCTGGTTCACGGGCGGCCTTACGCCAGCCGGGACGAATTGTTCAGTACGGCGAAATCGCTGATGCAAAACTGGGACGAAGCGGCGCTGGCGCAAGCCCTGAGCGCCCATCCGCGCATCGGGGAAAAACCAGCGGGTTCAGCGGCGGAGGCGGCGCTGTCGCGCCAGGAGCAGGGGGCGGTGAATGACCGCGATGCTGCTCTTGCCCGGGCGCTGCGTGAAGGCAACGCCCGCTACGAAGCCCGCTTTGGACGCGTCTTTCTGAACCGCGCGAAGGGCCGCAGCGGCGAGGAGATATTACAGGCCCTGCACGCGCGGCTGGGGAACAGCGACGCGCAGGAAATCCGTGCCGCGCTGGAACAGCTGCGGGAAATTACGCTGCTGCGCCTGGAAGGAGTCATCCACGAATGAGCACACTCAGCACCCATATTCTCGATATTTCGACGGGCAAGCCCGCGGAGGGCGTGACGGTTCATCTGCAACAGGACGGGAAGACGCTGGCCACGGGCGTGACCAACGCCCAGGGGCGCATCGCCGCGTTCGTCCCCTCTCTGCCCGCGGGCCGCTATCGGCTGGTGGCGGAGATCGGGGCGTGGTTTAGCGATACCGGCCGGAAGACGATCTATCCCTGCGCGCACATTGAGTTTGTCACGGGAGAAAGGGCAGACGAACACTTCCATCTGCCGTTTGTGATTGCCCCGGGCGGATGGTCAACCTACCGGGGCAGCTGACCATACCCGCTCGCCGTTGACCCAGGTCTCGCTGATGTTGCGCTCGTCGCCGAGGGTCATCAGCACGAAAAGCTGCTCGTAGATATCCTGACAGCGCCGATTGCGCAGGCGCTGCAGCGGCGTGACGTTGGGGTCGATAACCACAAAATCCGCCTCTTTGCCTGCCGCGAAGTTGCCAATCTTGTCATCCAGCCGGAGGGCATGCGCGCCGCCCAGCGTGGCGTGGTAAAAGGCCTCGCTGGCACGCAGGCGGTAGCTTTGAAGCTGGCCGACCTTGTAGGCCTCTCCCAGGGTGCGCAGCATGCTGAAGGTGGTGCCCGCGCCGACGTCGGTGCCGATGCCCATCCGCACCCTGTGCTGCCAGCAGGCGGGCAGGCGAAACAGCCCGCTGCCGAGAAACAGGTTTGAGGTGGGGCAAAACGCCACCGCCGAGCCGGTGTCATGCAGGCACTGCCACTCGCTGTGGTGCAGATGGATCGCGTGGGCAAACACGCTGCGCTCGCCGGTCAGGCCGTAGTGGTGATACACGTCCAGATAGCGCTCATGCTCCGGCCAGAGATCGCTCACCCAGGCCACTTCGTTGGGGTTTTCGCTCAGGTGGGTCTGCAGCCAGGTGTCCGGGAACTCCTCTCTGAGCAGGCTGACCGCCGCAAGCAGCTCGGGTGATGAGGTCGGGGCAAAGCGCGGCGTTATCGCATAACCCAGCCGCCCACGGTGATGCCAGCGCTGAATCAGCGCCCGCGTCTGCCGGTAGCTCTGCTTCGCGTCTTCGCTCAGGTAGTCCGGCGCGTGTCGGTCCATCATCACCTTTCCGGCGATAAGGCGCATATTGAGGCGCAGGGCTTCGGTAAACAGCGCTTCGACCGATTCCGGATGCAGCGTGCAAAACACCAGCGCGGTGGTGGTGCCGTTGCTCACAAGCTGCTGAATGAAAAATTCGGCGATCTCTTTCGCGTAGGCCTCATCGGCAAACTGGCTCTCCACCGGGAAGGTGTAGGTGGTCAGCCACTCCAGCAGCTGTTCGCCAAAGGCGCCAATCATCTCCGTTTGCGGATAATGGACGTGGGTGTCGACAAAACCGGGCAGCAGCAGCCTGCCGCGCAGGTCGGTATAGCCTTTGTGCGGGTCAAGATACTGCTCGCCCTCCTGCCACGGCATCTGTGCCAGAATTTTTCCGTGCTGGATAAACAGCAGGCCGTCCTCAAGGTAGCGCGCGTGCCGGGCAATGGCGTCTGCGCTGTCGCAGACCCGGACAATATCAAAAAAAGCACCGCGTATCGCAGTCTGGTATTCCATCATGGTTCCTGCCTTCGTGTGTGCGTAGCGGGGGTAAGAAGGCTCAGCAAGAACGGTGCCAGAATGAACGGGCCGCAGAGATGCTGCGGCCGAAGAGAAAGGTTACTCTTTTTGCGTCGCCACGCGGGAGCCAAACGACGTCGCGCCTGCCGTCTCGCGCTCTTCCCGCGCCAGCCAGCGGTAGGTCACGCCGCCGAGGAAGACGCCGATAAACCAGCTGAAGTTTGCCACCTCATGCAGGGCCGGGATAAAGCTAATGACCAGGCCCACGGCAACGGACGGGATCAGGGCGCCAATGGCTTTCGGGTTAAAGCCGTTGCGGTACCAGTATTTGCCCTTTGGCGTGTCGTCGAACAGATCGTCAACCGACACCTTGCCGCGTTTAATCAGGTAGAAATCGGCGATCAGGATGCCGAACAGCGGGCCGATAAACGCCCCGAGCACGTCCAGGGTGTAGTGGATGAGCTCCGGCGAGTTGAACAGGTTCCACGGGGTAAGCAGGATCGAGCCGACTGCGGCGATCATGCCCCCGGTGCGGAAGCTGATTTTCTGCGGCGAGCAGTTAGAGAAATCAAACGCCGGGGAGACGAAGTTCGCGACGATGTTGATCCCGATGGTGGCAGTGATCATCGTCAGCAGGCCTATCGCCACGGCCAGATCGTTACCCACGCGGCTGACGGTTTCGATCGGATCGGTGATCATGCGGCCAAACAGCGACTGGGTGCCGGAGACAATCACCACGGTGACGATGGAGAACAGCAGGAAGTTAAACGGCAGCCCCCAGCGGTTGCCGCGGCGGATCTCGCCCATGCTTTTGCCGTAGCGGGAGAAGTCGCCAAAGTTGAGCAGCGGGCCGGAGAAGTAGGAGACCACCAACGCCGTGGCGGTGATCATCTGCCAGGTCTGCTCGCCCGCGCTCAGGGATTTGCTGGCGAGGGTAAAGGAGATCCCATCAAAACCGGTCTTGTATACAATCCAGCCGGCGAGGGCCAGCATTACCACATAGACCGCCGGACCGGCGATATCAATAAAGCGCTTGATGGCGCTCATGCCGTGCCAGAAGACCATCGCCTGCAGGACCCACATAATGGCAAAGCAGATCCAGCCCAGATGCGACAGGCCCAGGAATGCGCCGGTAGTGAGTGAAGAGAGCGATGGCCAGAACTTCAGCGCCACCAGCATCAGGGCGTTGGCGGCGAGATAGGTCTGAATCCCGTACCACGCGAAGGCAATCAGCCCGCGGATCACCGCCGGGATATTGGCCCCGAACACGCCGAACGCCTGTCGACTGATCACCGCATAGGGCACGCCCGCCATCTGGCTCGGTTTGGCCACCAGGTTGGCGCACAGCTGCACGATGCAAATCCCCACCAGCAGGCAGAGCAGCACCTGCCAGCTTGCCAGCCCGAGCGTAAAGAAGCTCGCGGCGACCACATAACCCCCCATGCTGTGAACGTCCGACATCCAGAACGAAAAGATGTTGTACCAGCTCCAGTTCTGGTCACGCGTCGGTGCCAGATCCTCATTGCAAAGACGTGGGCTGTAAACCGCACCGGAATCAGCGGCCGTACCCTGATGCGCGTTTTGACTGTTTGGCATGAAACCTGCTCCTGTGAATGAAAACCCGTTGAGTGGGAGTGCAAACGGTGTTGCAGGATCCAGGCCAAAATAATAAATCTTGTATGCAATATTTTATTTTTATGTATACGATTCGATAACTGAAAGTAAAATTCGGAGTGGTGAATGAACAACATTAACGCCCTGCAGACCGCGCCAGACCTGCATGACAAAGACGAAACCATCTTCCAGGCATTGATGACCGCGATTGTCGAACACCAGCTGCTGCCGGGGAGCAAATTGCCGGAAGAGGCGCTGGCAGAGGTCTTTGGCGTGAGCCGCACGGGCATCCGCAAGGTGCTTCAACGACTCGCCGCTGTGCAAATGGTCACCCTGACGCCCAAGCGTGGTGCACACGTCGCCAGCCCCACGGTGGAAGAGGCGCGGCACATCTTCCGCACACGCGCGCTGCTGGAGGTCGCTAACCTGCCGGACGTGCTGGCCCACTGTCAGCCGCCGCACCTTGCCGCGCTGGAGGCCATCATTCGCCAGGAGCAGCAGGCGCACGAGGCCTATGACGGCCCGGCGGCGATTCGCTACTCCGCCAATTTCCACATTCAGCTGCAGGCCATCTCCGGCAACCAAGTGCTCACGGAGATGGTGACCGGCCTGAGCCAGCGTTCTTCGCTGGTGATCGCCACCTGGGGCGCGCCGTGGCGTCAGGGATGCCGCTGCAACGATCACGAACAGCTGGTGGATCTGCTGCGCCAGAAGGCGCTTGAGCCACTAAGCGATGCCCTCATGCACCATTTTGAACATATCGTCGCCAGCCTCTGCTTCGAGCGGGCAGGCGAGTGCCTGCCTGATTTTGCCCGGCTGTTTGCCGGCCACAAGGAGTCGTAATGTCTGTCTGTATACAAGTGATCAACCCCAACACCAGCCTCGCCATGACGGAAACCATCGGCGCGGCGGCCCGCGCGGTGGCGGCGCCGGGGACGGAGATACTCGCGGTCTGTCCGAGCGCGGGCGTGCCGTCCATAGAAGGCCACTTCGATGAGGCCATCGCCGCCGTGGGCGTTCTTGAACAGGTCAAGCTCGGCAGAGAGCAGGGCGTGGATGGTCACGTCATCGCCTGCTTTGGCGATCCGGGCCTGCTGGCGGCGCGCGAGCTGGCGCAGGGGCCGGTAGTCGGCATTGCGGAGGCCGCCATGCATATGGCGACGCTGGTCGCGACGCGCTTTTCGGTGGTTACTACGCTGCCGCGCACGCTGATCATTGCCCGTCATCTGCTGCACCAGTATGGCTTTCAGGACCATTGCGCGGCGCTGCACGCTATCGATCTCCCGGTGCTGGCGCTGGAAGACGGCAGCGGTCTGGCGCAGGAGAAGGTGCGCGCGCGCTGTATACAGGCACTGCAAGAGGATGGCTGCGGTGCCATCGTGCTGGGCTGCGGCGGCATGGCGACCCTGGCGCAGGAGCTGACCCGCGAATTGCGCGTGCCGGTGATCGACGGCGTCAGCGCGGCGGTAAAGATGGTGGAGTCGCTGGTGGCGCTGGGGCTGTCGACCAGCAAGCACGGCGATCTGGCGTTCCCGGAGAACAAAGTGTTAAGCGGGCATTTTCAGGCATTGAATCCATTTTAATTTTTGGGGGTGGCAATGGGGCTTTTCAAACAGGATTATCCGCGGGATCTGCGCGGCTACGCGGGCAACCCGCCGCACGCGCGGTGGCCGAATCAGGCGCGCGTTGCCGTGCAGTTTGTGCTCAACTATGAGGAAGGGGCGGAAAACCACGTTCTGCACGGCGATGCCGGATCCGAGCAGTTCCTGTCGGACATCATCGGCGCGGCCAGCTACCCGGACAAGCACATGTCGATGGACTCCCTCTACGAATACGGCAGCCGCGCCGGGTTCTGGCGGATCCACAATGAATTTCAGAAACGCGGCCTGCCGCTGACGGTCTTTGGCGTGGCGATGGCGCTGGCGCGTCACCCGGAGATTGTTGAGGCGATCAAAGCGGCGGATTACGACGTGGTCAGCCACGGCTGGCGCTGGATCCACTATCAGAATATGGACATCAGCCAGGAGCGCGAACACCTGCACAAGGCGGTGCACGTTCTGACCGACATGTTCGGCAAGCCGCCAACCGGCTGGTACACCGGGCGCGACAGCCCCAACACGCGCCAGCTGGTGGTGGAGCACGGCGGTTTTGACTACGACAGCGACTACTACGGCGACGATTTGCCCTTCTGGACGGAAGTGGCCTGCAGCGACGGCTCCCGCAAGCCGCACCTGATCGTGCCGTATACGCTGGATGCGAACGACATGCGCTTTGCGACCGCGCAGGGATTTAACACCGCCGAGCAGTTTTATACGTATCTGAAGGACAGTTTTGACGTGCTGTACGAAGAGGGGGAAAGCGCGCCGAAGATGATGTCCATCGGCATGCACTGCCGCCTGCTCGGGCGTCCGGGCCGTTTTCGGGCGCTGCAGCGGTTCCTGGATTATGTGCAGCAGCACGAGCGGGTGTGGGTCTGTACCCGCCAGCAGATTGCCGACCACTGGCGGGACGTGCATCCGTTTCAGCAGTAAGTGTGCGATGTTTTGCCGGGTGGCGGCTGCGCCTTACCCGGCCTACAGGGCCCACAGGGCATACGGAACATCGTAGGCCCGGTAAGCGCAGCGCCACCGGGCAGGTTTTTCAGCGTTACACCATCAAACTCACCTGCGCCGCCACGATGCGCCACCCGTAGGCAAACCGCACCCACGTCTGCTGCTGGCGGCCAATGCGCTCCGTGCTCTCCCGGGTAAACTCGGTGCTGCACACCGCGTAATCCTCACCGAAGGTGGTGATGACGGTGTGGCGCAGCGTCCGCTGCAGCCCGACGGACGGGCGCGCCGCGCGAAAGGCGCGGATTTCATCAATCCCGTACAGGTTTTCCCCCGTCCCCAGACGCACCGTGTTTTTGTCGTGCCAGAACAGCTCGTCCAGCACCGCAACGTTGTTGCTCACCAGCGCGTCTTCATAGCGGTAAAACGCGGCGGTCACCTCGGCGACTACCCACGGGAGGTTAATGTCATCGTGATTCATCATGCGGCCACCTCCGCCGGGCGGGCATCGGTGATGCCGCTCTCTTCCAGCACGCGCGCAACGCGCAGGCAGGCCTGCTCGTTAAACGGCGCGGCAATCAGCTGCAGGCCAATGGGCGCGCCCTGCGCGGTGCGCAGCGGAACGGTGGTCACGGGCAGGCCTAAAAACGAAATCGGCTGGGTCAGCATCCCCATGCTGGCGCGGATGGGAAGCGGCTGACCGTTAATCACCATGGTTTGCTCGCCGATCCGCGTGGCGCTGCGCGGCGTTGCCGGGGCAATCAGCACGTCGGCCCGTGCAAACAGCGCGTGAAACGCCTGCCGTGCCTGCGCGCGAAACCGCTGGGCCTGAATGTACCAGGCAGAGGGGATCATCGCCCCGGCCAGCAGGCGTTCGCGGGAGTGCGGCTCAAAACGCTCGGGTTCCCGGCGAAGCGCGGGCAGGTACTGATTTCCCCCTTCGGAGGCGCTGATGATAAACGCCGCGGAACGCGCCAGATCGGCGTCAGGAAACTGAAGCTCATCCTGCACGTCGAGCGCCTTCGCCACCCGCGCCACGGCGTCTCTGGCGTCCGCGTCGCACCAGGTGGTGAAGTAGCCGCCGAGCACCGCGCAGCGCAGGCCGCCAAGCCCGCGGTCAAGCAGGGGGCGCGTCTGTTCGCGCGAGCTCTCTGCCTGAAAACCGTCGCTGGTATCCCGCCCCTGCAGCGCGTCGTACACGGACGCCAGGTCGCATACGCGGCGCGCAAAGGGCCCGATATGATCCAGGCTCGCGACAAACGGATGGCTGCCGGATCGCGACAGGCGGCCAAAGGTGGGCTTCAGGCCGTAGATGCCGCACAGGGAGGCCGGAACGCGAATCGAGCCGTTGGTGTCGGTGCCGAGCGAAAAGTGCACCAGCCCGGCGGCCACCGCGGCGGCTGAACCGCCGGACGACCCGCCCGCAATGCGTGTCAGATCGTGCGGGTTACGCGTCGCGCCGTAGTGGCTGTTCTCGGTGGTAAAGCCGTAGGCGTAGGCGTCCATATTGACCATCCCGGTCAGCAGCCCGCCCGCGCTGCGCAGCTGGCGCACGGCGAAGCTGTCGGCAGCGGCAGCGGGGCGCTGGCTGAACAGCTCGGCCCCGGCGAGGGTGGTGTGACCGGCAACGTCGAACAGGTTTTTCACCGCGTAGGGTACGCCCGCCAGCGGCGGCAGGGGGCGCTTCTCGCGCCGCAGGGTGTCGATGTTCTCAGCCTCGGCGAGCATGCGTGCTTCCGTCACGGCGGTCCAGGCGCCGATCTGCGGGTTAACGCGCGCAATGGCCTCCAGCGTCTGGCGGGCAATCTCATGGGCGCTCAGCTCGCCCGCGCTCAGCGCCTGCTGAATGTCGCTGATACTCATCTCGTGTAGCCTCATGCTTTATACACTCCTGCGATCTCCAGACGGTCGTCGAGCGGCAGCGCCATCAGTGGGGCGGCCATGCTGGCAATGCGGCTGAACTGCAGCTGCAGCTCGGCCCGGCGGGCGTCATCCAGCGTCACGCCGAGTACGGTTTCCATCTGCGCCAGGTACGCCTGCCAGTCGGGTTGGTGTGTCGTCATTGTTTTCTCCTCAGAATCCGGCGGCCGCGCCGTTGCTGCGCGGGTCAAATGCCCCTTCAAACAGCCCGTTGGGGTGGCGAACAATGGCGCCCGCGTGGCCCATGGCTTCACTAAAGTCAGGGAATAGCTCCACCTCGTGACCGAGTGCCCGCAGGCGCGCGACCGTCTCGGGTGAAAAACGCCCTTCAAGCTTTAAGGTGTCTGAGGTTTGCCCCCAGGTGCGCCCCAGCAGCCAGCGTGGGCGGGTGATGCTCTCCTGCAGGGGGACGCCCTGGACAACGTAGCGGGTAAAGAGCGCGGCCTGGGTTTGCGGCTGTCCGTCGCCGCCCATCGAGCCGTAGACCATCACGCGACCGTCCTTCAGACGCGCCGCCGCCGGGTTCAGGGTGTGGAACGGCTGTTTGCCCGGCGCGAGGGCCAGAAGATGGGCGGGATCGAGGCTGAACGATGCGCCCCGGTTCTGCCAGACGATGCCGGTATCGGGCAGCACCACGCCGCTGCCGAACTCGTGATAAAGGCTCTGGATAAACGAGACGGCAAGCCCGCTGCTGTCCATCACCCCCATCCACACCGTATCGCCGGGGCCTTTTCCGGTTCCCCACGGCGCGGCGCGGCCGTCGTCAACCCTGTCGGCAAGCGCCTGCAGGGCGGCGGGATCCAGCAGTTTCTGAACATCGGTTTTCAGCGCGCGCGGGTCGGTGATGTGGGCATCGCGCAGGCCAAAGGCCAGCTTGGTGGCTTCCACGATGCGGTGAATGGTGTCGGCGTCGTCGGCCTCCGCCATGTTCAGGCGGTCGGTGATGCCGAGTATCGCCAGCGAGACCAGCCCCTGCGTTGGCGGGGCGTGGTTAAAGATCTCTCCCTGCTGATGCTCCAGCTTCAGCGGCGTGGTGCGCCGGGCCGCGTGGGCGTTGAGATCGGCCAGCGTCACGGGGAGACCCAGCGTCTCCATGCCGTGCGCCAGGACTTCCGCCAGCGGGCCGCGATAAAAGCTGTCGAGACCCTCTTCCGCCAGACGCGTCAAGGTCGTGGCCATGGCGGGCTGGTAAAACCGGCTCCCGACCTGCGGCGGCTTACCGTCCACCAGCCAGGTTTCCGCGAAGCCGGGGATGGCCTTCAGCTCGTCGAACTTGCTGGCCGTGGCGTGGGCCTGAGAGGCCGTGACCGGGGTGCCGTTCTGCGCATAGTCAATGGCGTCGGCCAGCAGGCGGGCCAGCGGCAGCGTTTTGCCGGTGATTTCGCGCGAGACCTTCAGCGCCTCGTCCCAGCCGCTTACCGTGCCGGCGACGGTTAGCGCCGCCTGCGGTCCGCGATGGGGGATCTGCGTGAGCCCATCGTAGGCGGCCAGCGTCGCGCGCGATCCCGCCGCGCCGCTGGCGTCAATGGCGATGGGGTCGCCTTCCGGCGGCACGATAAGCCAGAAGCCATCGCCGCCCAGCCCGTTCATATGCGGGTAAACCACGGCGATGGTGGCCGCTGCCGCGACCATCGCCTCTATCGCGCTGCCGCCTTCGCGCAGCACCGCCAGCGCGCTCTGGCTGGCAAGATTGTGGGGCGCAACGGCCATGCCGTGCGTGGAGACATTACTTTGCATGAAGCGTCCTCGTAACCCTGAAAGTCACAAGGTGCTGCAAAAGCTGTTCCAGTTCTGAATAAAAAGTTTCATGCCAGTTGCCGCAGAAGCTGGCATGCTTAATGAATAATGAGCATGAGATGAAACAAACGTTACAGAGGCGTTATGGAACAGCTTGATGAACGACTGAAAGCACAATACGCGTCATTGTCGCCGCAGGAGCAGCGGGTGGCGGATTTTATTTTCGATCATTTTGACGACCTCATTAGCTATAACAGCGCCGAGCTGGCGCAGCTGAGCGGGGTGTCGAAAGCCACGGTGAGCCGTCTGTTTAAGCGTCTGGGCTATGAGAAATATAAGGACATGCGCGAAGAGCTGCGCACCCTGCGCCAGAGCGGGATGCCGCTCACCGACAATCGCGACGCGGTGCAGGGCAATACGCTGCTGGCGCGCCACTATAAGCAGGAGATGGCAAACCTGACCCAGTGGGTCAATGCCCTCGACGCGCAGCAGTTTGCCGACGCCATGGCCTGCATGGTCAGGGCGCGCCGCATCGTCATTATCGGCATGCGTAACGCCTATCCGGCGGCGCTGCACCTGCGCCAGCAGCTGCTGCAGGCGCGCGGTCAGGTGCTGGTGCTGCCGCAGCCGGGGCAGAGCCTGAGCGAGGAGCTGGTGGACTTAACGCCGGACGATCTGGTGGTGATGATGGCCTTTCGCCGTCGCCCGCGCATCATTCGCCCGCTGATGCAGCAGCTTCAGAGCAGCGGTATTCCGGTGCTGCTGATGTGCGAGCCGCAGGCCCACAGCCTGTTCCCGCTGGCGAGCTGGCAGCTCTGCACTCCGCTGGACAGCGTCTCCGCCTATGACAGCTATTCGTCGGTCAACAGTCTGATCAACCTGCTGGCGAACGCCTTCCTGCATGACATTCTCGATCAGGGCCGCCCGCGCATTCACGAGATTGCCTCCCTCTACCAGCAGCTGGACGAACTCGAACAGCGATAATGAGGCATCAGGCTGGTGCTTTGCATTAAAATGGTGCATAACGGCGGGGCGAAAATGGAGAGCGTTTTCGCCCCGCCCGCGTTTTATCAGGCTTTATTAGAAAAATCCCCGCTTCGCGTTATCTGGCACATTAGTTGCAAAATCACATTCAAAGAATCTTTTGTTTCATGTTAACGTTACGGGGAAGCACCATGAAAAAACTGTTAATTGCACTGGCCGGGGCCGCATGCCTCTTCACACAGCTGCCGGCAAAGGCTGACCAGCTTCAGGATATTGAGAAGCGCGGCACCATCCGCATTGCCGTTCCGCAGGATTTCCCGCCGTTTGGCTCGGTGGGAACCGATCTGCAGCCGCAGGGCTATGACATCGACATGGCGCGCTATCTCGCTAAACAGATGAAGCTCAAGCTGCAGCTGGTGCCGGTGACCAGCGCCAACCGCGTGCCGTACCTGCAAACCGACAAGGTGGACCTGGTCATTTCAAGTCTCGGTAAAAACCCGGAGCGCGAGAAGGTAATCGACTTCAGCCGCGCCTACGCGCCGTTCTTCCTCGGCGTGTTTGGCCCGAAAGGGGCCGAGCTGAAGGACGCCGCCGCGCTGAGCGGAAAAACCATCGGCGTGACGCGCGGGGCGGTGGAGGACATGGTGCTGACCGGCCTGGCGCCGAAAGATGCCAACGTGAAACGCTACGAAGACAACAACACCACGCTCTCCGCCTACCTCTCCGGCCAGGTGCAGTACGTGGCGACCGGCAACCTCGTGGTGGCGGCCATTTCGCGTCAGAATGCGGCGAAAGCACCGGTGCCGAGCTTTATGCTGAAAGATTCGCCGTGCTTTATCGGCCTGAAGAAAAACGAACCGGCCCTGAAGGCAAAAGTGGACGCGCTGATTGAGCAGGGTATTAAAGACGGCACGCTGAACGGCCTGTCCGAGCAGTGGCTGAAGGCCCCGCTGCCGGCAAACCTTGGCGCCTGAGCCGATGACGGAGCAACTTGATTTTTCAGCCCTCTGGCCGCACTGGCCGGCGCTGCTGGCGGGATTGTGGGTCACCGTTCAGCTGACGGTAATGGCCACCGTCGGCGGGCTGGCAATCGGGATTTTCGGGGCGGCGATCCGCAGCGGACGCACCACCTGGTTTAGCCGGATCTGGGGCGCATACGTGGAAATCATCCGCAACACGCCGTTTGTGGTGCAGCTGTTTTTCATCGTCTTCGGTCTGCCGAATCTGGGCCTGAAGATGACGGCGGGGGAAGCGGCGCTATTGGCAATGGTGGTGAACCTGGGGGCGTACAGCACCGAGATTATCCGCGCGGGCATTCAGGTCACGCCGAAAGGGCAGTGGGAGGCCGGACGCGTGCTGGGGCTGACCCGGCTGCAGACCTTTATCCGCGTGGTGCTGCCGCCCGCGCTGCAGCGCATTTACCCGGCGCTGGTGAGCCAGTGCATCATCGTGATGCTCGGCTCGTCGGTGGTGTCGCAGGTCTCGTATGAGGAGCTGACCTTCGCCGCCAACCTGATCCAGTCCAGAACGTTTTTGAGCTTCGAGGTCTATCTGGTGACAACCGGTATTTACCTGGCGCTGTCGATTACCCTGCGCCAGCTGATGATGGCCGCAGGACGCAAATGGCTGGGGGTGCAGGCATGATGACCACCTTTACCGACTGGGACATTATTCGCAACCTGCTGCTGGCCGGGCGCTGGACGGTGCTGCTGTCGCTGGTGGCGTTTGTCGGCGGTGCGGTGGTAACGCTGCCGCTCCTGCTGCTGCGCCTCACCGGCGGACGCACGGTGAAGCGCATCATCCGCGGCTATATTGAGCTGTTTCAGGGCACGCCGCTGCTGATGCAGCTGTTCCTGGCCTTCTTCGGCGTTGCGCTGTTCGGCATCGACGTTTCGCCGTGGACCGCCGCCTCGCTGGCGCTGACGTTTTACACCAGCGCGTTTCTGCTCGATATCTGGTACGGCAGCATTCGCGCGCTGCCGAAGGGGCAGTGGGAAGCATCGCGCTGTCTGGGGCTGACCTTTGGACAGACCCTGTTTCGCGTGGTCGCTCCGCAGGCGCTGCGCATCGGCATTGCGCCGACGGTCGGCTTTGCCGTGCAGGTGATCAAAGGCACCGCGCTGGCGTCGATCATCGGCTTTGTCGAGCTGACCAAGGCCGGGACCATGCTGACCAACGTAACCTATCAGCCGTTTAAGGTCTTTGCGCTGGTGGCGCTGGGCTACTTTATTCTGTGTTATCCGCTGTCGCGTTACAGCCGCTATCTGGAGACGAAATTCAATGCCTCTCATCACCATTAATCAGGTGCAGAAGTACTACGGCGATAACCACGTGCTCAAGGGCGTCGATCTGGATATCGACATGGGCCAGGTGATCTCCATCATCGGGCGCAGCGGATCGGGCAAAAGCACGCTGCTGCGCTGCATCAACGGCCTGGAAGGCTATCAGGACGGCAGCATCAAGCTGGGCGGCATGACCATTACCGACCGGGATTCCCAGGCGCGCGAAATCAGCCGCTCGGTGGGGATGGTGTTCCAGAGCTTTAACCTGTTCCCGCACATGACGGCGCTGGAGAACGTGATGCTCGCCCCGCGTCGGGTGCTGAAGAAAAGCGCCGCCGAATGTCGGGCGCTGGCGCAGCAGATGCTGGAGAAAGTGGGCTTAGGCGACCGTCTGGATTACTACCCGTCGAGCCTCTCCGGCGGCCAGCAGCAGCGCGTGGCGATTGCCCGCGCGCTGGCGATGTCGCCGAAAGTGTTACTCTGCGACGAGATCACCTCCGCGCTCGACCCGGAGCTGGTGGGCGAAGTGCTCAAGGTGCTGGAGCAGCTGGCGGCCGAGGGGATGACGCTCATACTGGTTACCCATGAAATGAATTTTGCCCGCGAAGTGGGCGACCGCGTGGTGTTTATGCACCAGGGGAAAGTCTGGGAGCAGGGCGACAGCAAAACGCTTTTCGCCAACCCGCAGACCACGGAACTGAAGCAGTTCATCTCCTCCGTGCGCGGCCTCAACTGATAAGGACTGAATAATGGATATCGCACACTTTCCGCAAATCAACCCGCCGCAGCGCCTGCTGATGGGGCCGGGCCCGATCAACGCCGACCCGCGCGTGCTGCGCGCCATGTCGAGCCAGCTGATCGGCCAGTACGATCCGGCCATGACCCACTACATGAACGAGGTGATGGCGCTCTATCGCGGCGTGTTCCGCACCGAAAACCGCTGGACGATGCTGGTGGACGGCACCTCCCGCGCGGGGATTGAAGCCATTCTGGTCTCCGCCATTCGCCCGGGCGATAAGGTGCTGGTGCCGGTGTTTGGCCGCTTTGGACACCTGCTGTGCGAAATTGCCCGCCGCTGCCGCGCGGAGGTGCACACCATCGAGGTGCCGTGGGGCGAGGTGTTTACCCCGGACCAGGTGGAGGATGCGATTAAGCGTATTCGTCCGCGCCTGCTGCTGACCGTGCAGGGCGACACCTCCACCACCATGCTGCAGCCGCTCGCCGAGCTTGGCGCGATCTGCCGCCGCTACGACGTGCTGTTTTACACCGATGCCACCGCGTCGCTCGGCGGTAACGCCCTGGAGACCGACGCCTGGGGGCTGGACGCCGTCTCGGCCGGGATGCAGAAGTGCCTCGGCGGCCCGTCGGGCACGTCGCCGATCACCCTGAGCGCGCGGATGGAAGAGGCAATCCGTCGCCGCAAGTGCGTGGAGGAGGGTATTCGCACCGACGCCCACCGCGACGGCGAAGAGGAGATGATCTACTCCAACTACTTCGATCTCGGCATGGTGATGGACTACTGGGGGCCGGAGCGGCTGAACCACCACACCGAAGCAACTACCGCGCTGTTTGGCGCCCGCGAATGCGCGCGGCTGATCCTGCAGGAGGGGCTGGATAACGGCATCGCGCGCCACAGGCTGCACGGCGATGCGCTGCTGAAGGGCATTCAGGCGATGGGGCTGGAGACCTTCGGCGACCTGAAGCACAAGATGAACAACGTGCTGGGCGTGGTCATCCCGCAGGGGATCAACGGCGACCTGGTGCGTAAGCTGATGCTGGAGGATTTCGGGATTGAAATCGGCACCTCGTTTGGCCCGCTGCACGGTAGGGTGTGGCGCATTGGCACCATGGGCTATAACGCGCGCAAGGACTGCGTGATGACCACCCTGAGCGCGCTGGAGTCGGTGCTGAACTACCTCAAATTCACCACCACCCAGGGGGCCGCCATGCAGGCCGCGTGGGACCACTATCGTCGCGAGACGCCGCAATGAGCCCGGCGGCAGAGCGGGTGATGGCGCGCGCCGACGCGCTGGCCGCCATCAGCGAAACCCCGGACGGCCTGACGCGGGTCTATCTCTCCACGCAGCATCTCCAGGCCAACCAGCTGGTTGGGGAGTGGATGCGCCAGGCGGGCATGACCGTCTGGCAGGACAGCGTGGGCAATATCTGTGGACGCTACGAGGGCGCGCAGGAGGGTGCGCAGGCGGTGCTGCTCGGCTCGCATCTGGACACCGTACGCAACGCCGGGCGCTACGACGGCATGCTCGGGGTGCTCACCGCCATCGAAGTGGTGGACAGCCTGCACCAGCAGGGGCGGCATCTGGCGCAGGCCATCGAGATTGTCGGCTTTGGCGACGAAGAGGGGACCCGTTTTGGTATCACCCTGCTGGGCAGCCGTGGTCTGACGGGAACCTGGCCGCAGGGCTGGCTGGAGACGTGCGATGCCCAGGGCATCAGCGTGGCGCAGGCGATGGTGCAGGCGGGGCTCGATCCCACTCGCGTGGCGCTCGCGGCACGCCATCAGGAGGATTTCAGCGCCTGTCTGGAACTGCATATCGAACAGGGACCGTGTCTGGAGCAGGAAGGGCTGGCGCTGGGCGTGGTGGAAGCCATCAACGGCGCGCGCCGCCTCAACTGCCGCTTCACCGGCGAGGCCGGGCACGCCGGTACCGTGCCGATGAACCATCGTAAGGATGCTCTGGCCGCCGCCGCCGAGTGGATGGTGCTGATTGAAAACACCACCCGGCAGCAGGGCGGCAACCGGGTGGCAACGGTCGGAGAACTGCGCTGCCTGCCCGGCGCGGTGAACGTCATCCCCGGCGAGGTTGCGCTCTCGCTGGATATTCGCGGCCCGCAGGATGCCCCGCTGGACGCGCTGCTCGCTGAACTGCTGGCGCAGGCGCAGGCGATCGCCGCCCGTCGCGGGCTGAGCTTCAGCGCCGAGGAGTTTTACCGGATCGCCGCCACGCCGTGCGATGCGCGTTTGCAGCGCCTGCTGGGCGACGCGGTTGAATCGGTGCAGGGGCGCTCGTTATCTCTGCCCAGCGGCGCCGGGCATGACACCATCGCCCTTGCGGAACGCTGGCCGGCGGGGATGCTGTTTGTGCGCTGTAAGGGCGGGATAAGCCACCATCCGGCGGAATCGGTGATGGCTGAGGATGTTGCCCTCGCGATTGAGGCATTTGGGCAGGCGGTGAGAGCGCTTGGTGCGATCTGATTGTTGCCCGGCGGCGCTGCGCTTGCACGGGCCTACGGGATGGGTAGGCCGGGTAAGCGGCAGCGCCACCCGGCAAGGAATCACATCACTCCAGCCCCAGCGTATATTGCGCGATCTTAAAGTAGATAATCAGCCCGGTACCGTCGATCAGCGTCGCGATAAACGGCGCGGAGACGACCGCCGGGTCAATACCGCAGCGCTTGAGCACCATCGGAATGACGGACGAGACAATCGCGCTCCACAGCGTAATGCACACCAGCGTCAGGCTGACGATGAGCGTAATCTCCAGCCCGATCCCCATCATCCAGGCGCGAATGCACCCGGCAATGCCGAGCGTCACGGCAATCATCAGCGAGGTGGTCATCTCTTTGCGCAGCACGCGGCCCACGTCGCGCAGATGAACTTCACCCAGCGCCATGGCGCGCACCAGCGTGGAGGTGATCTGCGTCCCGCTGTTGCCGCCCGTGCCGATCAGCAGCGGAATAAAGAACGCCAGCGCGATGGCGGACTCCAGTGCCTCTTCAAAATGCTGAATGACCGAGCTGGTGTAGGCTTCGGCGACAAACAGCAGCAGCAGCCAGACGGAGCGTTTCTTCCACAGGCTGAAGGCGCTGGTTTCCAGATAGGGCTTCTCCAGCGGCAGCGTCGCCCCCTGAAGCTGGGCATCTTCGGTGACGTCATCTTCCAGCAGATGGGCGATTTCGCGCTCGGTCAGGCAGCCGACGAGTTTGCCGTGGGTCACCACGGGCACGACATCTGCGTCGCCGTGCGCCAGCAGTCCTGCAACATCGGCACGTTCATCCTCCGGTTTGACCTGCAAAAACTGCGAAATCATCAGGCTTTTAATTGACTGTACGGTATCTGTGGTCTGTAGCAGCTTGCGCACGGCAACCATCCCCGCAAGGCGGCCATTGTCTTCAATAAAAATATGCGACGGAATATCATCGTCTTTTAATTTTTTGAAGAATTGCTCGCGCGCCAGCGCCACGCATAATGCAATATCGAGGACGATAAAATCGGTATTCATATATTGCGCGACCGCGCTGTCATTGAATGCCTGGTTTTGGTTGTGAATAGCGTAAGACATAGTGAATTCCCTTTGAATAATAACATCTCTCAGGGGCGAGCAAGACAGGGCATGTCGAAGAGGAGATCCCCACGTCCTGGGTTCAGCACTGTACACCGTATCCCGTAAGGGAAGTTATACTGACAAAGCCTTGATTCGACAGTGCCTGTTTTACCCTGTGCCGGTTCTCTCGAACCTACCAGAGCGATAACGTGTATTTGTACAGGAGCCTCGCCATAACGAGATCGTTGTAAAACGAGAGGGATAATACGCCTGTTTAAATTTAGCGCTCAGAAAATTAAATAATGTTTAAGAACGGTTTAGATAAATATTATTAATAAAATGTTGAGGCTTTATTTAGGTTTATTCACTTTAAATGGAGGATTAAATAATTAACGGAGGAGAGAAAATGGCGTGGCTTGATAATCTGCTGAATCATTTTGCGCTGTATCCGGCACATCTGTTCGCGCTGTTATTTGTGATGGCGCTGAGCAAGTCCACGGTGCTGATCTCCTCCGTGCTGCCGCCCGCCTCGGTGATGCTGCTGGCGGGCATCGGCGTCAGCCAGGGGAGCATGCATCCGGTGCTGACGTGGCTCGCCGTGGTGATGGGGGCGACGGCAGGTTCGATGCTGAATTACCATATCGGCCAGCTGATGGGGCACACCCGGCTGGTCGCGCGCTTTACGGCGAAGCATGCCGCTACGTTTTTACGGGTTCAGCATCAGCTGCAAAAAAACGGCGTCATCGCCCTGTTTACGTCGCGCTTTCTGGCGGTGTTGCGCTATGTCGTGCCGCTGGCGGCGGGGATGCTCAGGCTTAACGCCGTCAAAGTCTACGCCGTCAGCCTGCTTTCCGCCTGCGCGTGGGCGGCGCTGTATGTCGGCGCGGTCACCGGCATCAGCGCCTTTTGAATTACAGACTTCCCATGCCGCCGTCCACCAGCAGCTCCGTTCCCACCGTGTAGCTCGACTCGTCGGAGGCCAGATAGAGCGCGGCTTTTGCCAGCTCCGTCGCCGAGCCCATTCTGCCGAGCGGCACCAGCTTGATGATTTCCGCCATCATCGCGTTAAGCGCCTCGTCGCTTAAGCCCGTTTTCGTAAACGCCGGGGTCTCCACCGGACCGGGGCTCAGGCCGTTGACGCGGATCCCGCGCGGCAGCAGCTCTGCCGACAGCGTGCGCGCCAGCGACAGCAGGGCGGCCTTGCTCGCGGCATACACGCTGCTGGTGGGCAGGCCGATGCGCGCGCTCACGGAGCCGCAGAGGATTATCGAGGACGGGTTATTCAGCAGCGGCAGCAGCGCCTGGATTAAAAAGAACGGCCCCTTCAGGTTGATGTTCATCAGACGGTCCCAGGCCTCTTCCTGCCAGGCTTCCAGCGGCGCGTGCGTCACGTCGCCGGCGTTGAGAAACACCGCGTCCAGGCGCGGCCAGCGGGCGGCGAGGGTTTCCGCCAGCGCTTTTTGCGAGGTGATATCGCCCGCATCGGTCGGGATCACCCAGGCCTTATCGCCCAGAATGCGCTCAGCTTCGGCGAGGGTGTCCGGGTTGCGTCCGGTCACGGCGACGCGGGCGCCTTCGGCGATAAACGCCTGCGCGGTGGCAAGACCGATGCCGCTGGTGCCGCCGGTAATCAACGTATACTTATCGGTTAAACGACCCATGTTCTTCTCCTGAAATGTCACTGGAGAAAGCACTATAGAAACGTTAGTATCGAAAGGAAACCAGGTACCAAATGGATACTAAAGAGGCAAGAGGTGTGCTATGGCAGAAATGCTGGGTGAGTGCTGTGAAAAAAAATCTGAGGCCTATACCTGCCCGATGACGCAGTTTGTAAATCTGATTTCCGGCAAATGGGCAATCCCGATCCTTTATCGTCTTATTGTGATTAACACGCCTGTCCGCTTCGGCGATCTGCTGCGGGCGGCTGCCCCCATTACCCAGAAAGAGCTGACGAAGCAGCTGCGCCTGTTTGAACAGCGCGGGCTGGTGACGCGGACGGTCTACCCGGAGATCCCGCCGCGCGTGGAGTATCAGATTACCGGGCTGGGGTTAACCCTGCAGGATGCACTCTCTCCGCTGGCCGCCTGGATGAGCGAGTACGGCGACCAGCTGGAGCGTTAGGCTACTGCTTTACGTAGCGCGGAGCCGGGATGCCGGTGCGCGCGCTGTTAAACAGCTCGAGGCGTGCCGCTTCGTAGCGGTCCCACAGGCTGACGTCATGCATCGGCGGGATGGTGATCGGTTCGCCCTGATCCAGCCCCGCCAGTGACGCATCCACCATATCGTCGGTGGTCATCACCGATCCTTCCGGCAGATCGTCCACCGTGACGCCAGAATGGCTCCAGATCTCCGTCGCGGTCGCGGCGGGCAGCACGGCCTGAATGCGCACGCTGCTGTCGGCAAATTCTTCCTGCAGTCCGCGGGTAAAGCTCAGTACCCAGGCCTTGGTGGCGCTGTAGAGCGCGCTGCCCGCACGGACATGGAGCGATAACACCGAGGCGATATTGATCAGCGTGCCGCGATTGTTCCGCGCCAGTCGCGGGAGAATGGCGTAGGTCAGCCGCATCAGCGCCGTGGTGTTGAGGGTATTGATGGCCTGATGCTGCGCCACCTCGCCCGCTAGGAACGGCGCCATCTGCGCGGTGCCCGCGTTGTTAACCAGCGTATCAATGGCGGTATTGCTGCGCAGTTCCTCTTCCACCGCGCGGATCCCGGCTTCATCGGTGAGATCGGCCACCAGAATATCGACGGCCACGCCGTAGCGCGCGCGCAGGTCGGCGGCGAGGGTTTTCAGGCGATCCTCGCGGCGGGCGACCAGGACCAGGTTGGCACCGCGCGCGGCAAGGCGATCGGCATAGACGGCACCGATCCCGGAAGAGGCACCCGTGATCAGGGCGGTGGTGATTTGCGTAGTCATAATGCATTACCTCAGGCAAAGTGGGTTATTTGGTTTCAATATGAAACTGAATTAACTCTCTGCTATTTGGTTTTATAATGCAACCACACTGGCGAGATTTTTTTGCTTTTGCCTGGCGGGTGGGCTCAGGAGGGGAGTTTGGCTACGATCTCGTCAGGCGTCAGTTCGCGCCCGTCGTCAGCGATAAGCATCAGTTTTCGCAGCGGTTTGCGCTGTTCGCTATCGACGAGAACGGTGCCGCATTCGTTTTCCGCGAACAAAAATTCATTGCCCCACTGGGACAAGGCAACCAGCACGGTTTGCAGGGCGCGTCCCTTGTCGGTCAGGACGTATTCCTGCCAGGCGCTGCCGTCGGAGGCGGGCTGAAGCCGGAGGATGCCTTCGTCCACCAGCAGCTTGAGCCGCGTGGTCAGCATGTTTTTCGCGATACCGAGGCTTTTCTGAAACTCGCCGAAGCGTTTAATACCGCGAAGCGCGTCGCGAACGATCAGCAGCGACCACCAGTCGCCGATGATATCCAGCGAACGGGCGACGGGGCAGGTGCTCTCTTCAAGGCGGGTACGTTTCACAGCGAATTCTCCGGTGGGGTGTGGTTTTATTATAAAACTAATTGGCACACTCCGTAAGCACGTTAATCATCAGTTTGAGAAATGCTTCCCGGAAAATTGTGACGAACCTGTCACACTGAACGCGACATTTTAAAACGAGTGAGGAATTAGGGATGAGAAAAGCACTACTCGCGCTGGCAGTCGCCGGTTCCATTTCAGCAACGTTTGGCGTACAGGCGCAAGAGACGCCGGAAGGGTATCAGCTGGAGCAAGTTTTAATCATGAGCCGTCACAACCTGCGCGCGCCGCTGGCCAATAACGGCAGCGTGCTGGAGCAGTCCACGCCGAAGCAGTGGCCGGAGTGGGAAGTGCCGGGCGGCCAGCTCACCACCAAAGGTGGCGTGCTGGAGGTGTATATGGGGCACTACATGCGCGAGTGGCTGGCGCAGCAGGGGATGGTGAAGACGGGAGAATGTCCACCGGCGGATAGCGTTTATGCTTACGCCAACAGCCTGCAGCGCACCGTCGCCACCGCGCAGTTCTTCATTACCGGCGCGTTCCCGGGCTGCGATGTGCCCGTGCACCATCAGGAAAAAATGGGCACCATGGACCCGACATTCAATCCGGTGATTACCGATAACTCGCCGGAATTCCGCGAAAAAGCGCTCAAGGCGATGGAGTCCGAGCGGGAGAAAATGCAGCTTGGTGAAAGCTACAAGCTGCTGGAGCAGATGACCAACTACGCCGACTCGCCGTCCTGCAAAGAGAAAAAGGTCTGCTCGCTGGCGGACGCGAAAGATACCTTCAGCGCCGACTATGAAAAAGAGCCCGGCGTTTCCGGGCCGCTGAAGGTGGGTAACTCGCTGGTGGACGCGTTCACGCTGCAGTATTACGAAGGCTTCCCGGCCGACCAGGTCGCCTGGGGTGAAATCAAAACCGACCAGCAGTGGCGCGTGCTGTCGAAGCTGAAAAACGGCTATCAGGACTCGCTGTTTACCTCTACCGAGGTGGCGCAAAACGTGGCGAAACCGCTGGTGAAGTATATCGATAAAACGCTGGTCACCGAGCAGGCGAAAGCGCCAAAGATCACCCTGCTGGTGGGGCATGATTCGAACATTGCTTCCCTGCTCACCGCCCTCGATTTCAAACCGTACCAGCTGCACGACCAGCAGGAGCGCACCCCGATTGGCGGCAAGATTGTCTTCCAGCGCTGGCATGACAAAAATGCGAACCAGGAGCTGATGAAAATTGAGTATGTCTATCAGAGCTCAGAGCAGCTGCGCAACGCCAGCGTGCTGTCGCTGCAGTCTCCGGCGCAGCGCGTGACGCTGGAGCTGAAGGGCTGTCCGGTGGATGCGAACGGCTTCTGTCCTGTTGATAAATTCAATGCGGTGATGAATAACGCGGCGAAGTAAGAGAGAACCCCCCGCGTGATGGCGGGGGGAAACGCTTAAACGTTTTTACGTTCGATGGTTTGCTCACCCCAGAAGAGCGAGTCTTTGTCCGTTTTTTCGAAGGCGCGCACCAGCACTTCATCGTTGCCTTCTTCCCAAATCTGCTCTGCCAGCTTTTCATCGTATTTCGCGACTTCAAAGATAGCTTCGGCAATCTCCGGAGAGGTGTTGCGTAAACTTGCCCATTCGCCCACGTGGTGAGCTTTGGATTCTTGAGTTGGCATGCTTGTCCTCCTGTTGGGTGTTAGCCGTTGAGTTTTTTGGCCAGACCCGCGACGTATTCACCCTGATAGCGGGCGATAGACAGTTCTTCATTGCTTGGCTGGCGTGAACCATCCCCACCGGCAATGGTGGTTGCACCGTACGGCGTACCGCCGCGCACCTGGGAAATATCAAACAGCTCCTGCGCGCCGTAGCCAATTGGCACAATCACCATCCCGTGATGAGCAAGGGTAGTCCAGGTTGAGGTAATCGTCTGCTCCTGACCGCCGCCGGTCCCGGTAGAGCTGAATACGCTGGCGAGTTTGCCGTAGAGCGCCCCGGATGCCCAAAGTCCGCCGGTTTGATCGAGGAAGGTGCGCATCTGGCCTGACATATTGCCGAAGCGGGTTGGGGTGCCGAAGATAATGGCATCATAATCCGCCAGCTCCTGCGGGGTGGCGACCGGGGCGTTTTGTGTTTTTCCCCCGGCTTTCGCGAAGGCTTCCGCCTGCATGGTTTCCGGTACGCGTTTCACCACAACCTCAACGCCGTCAACCCTGTTTGCACCTTCTGCTACCGCGTGAGCCATGGTTTCAATGTGTCCATACATGGAATAATAGAGCACCAGAACTTTTGCCATTTTGCTTCACTCCTCGTTGGTTTCTCTGACAGCGGATCGCTGCGCTCTTTTAAAGATATGTCATCACAGCCAGACTGCAAAAATGAACGCCATTTATTTGATTTATAACAACATGAGGAGAAAAATGGCTTTGTAGCAAAATGATACAACTTTCCCGGTGCGGATTTTTAAAATGATAAGAAAGGCTTATGAATTACCGCCGCGTCATCTCACCCGAAAGACTGAGATCATGTTGCAGGATATTACCTTCGGCTTGCCGGATAACCTCATTCCACTAGGCTTAGTTTCACGCGGCACAGATAAAGGCGTTGTCCTTGAGCCGCGAGGTGAAAGAATCCTCTTTTACTGAATGCAATATGATGTCTAATGTTTCACACTCTGGAGGTTAGAGATGGCAAACCATCGTGGTGGTTCAGGTAATTTCGCAGAAGACCGTGAAAGAGCATCAGAAGCAGGCCGTAAAGGTGGCCAGCATAGCGGGGGGAATTTTAAAAATGACCCTCAGCGCGCATCTGAGGCTGGCAAGAAAGGGGGGAAAAACAGCCATGGCGGTAATAAGTAATTCGCCAGGTTGACTCCCTGCCGCCGGGTTTCCCCCGGCGGTTTTTTTATTTCTGCAACATTGAACTGTAACCAAAGGCAACGCACACTACAGAATTGTTCTCATTTGCTGGTGCCGCATGTCTGTCTCACGCTTTAAGTTCTCCGTAAAACCACAGGAAGCCATCCTCATTCTCATCACCATGTTTTGGGGCGGGACGTTTCTGGCCGTTCAGTACGCGGTGACCCTCAGCGATCCGTTCTTCTTTGTCGGCCTTCGCTTTGCGACGGCGGCGTTAGCCGTGGGGCTAATATCCCTTAAAACGCTGCGGGGTCTGACGCTGAAAGAGCTTAAGGCGGGCGTGGCGATTGGGGTGGCGATAGCCATGGGCTACAGCCTGCAGACGTGGGGATTGCAGACCATCTCCAGCAGCAAATCCGCGTTTATCACTGCCATGTATGTGCCGCTGGTGCCGCTACTGCAATGGCTGTGCCTGGGGCGGCTGCCGGGTCTGATGTCCTGTATTGGCATCGTGCTGGCGTTTATCGGCCTGATTTTGCTTGCCGGGCCGGAAAACAATCTCCTGGCGCTGGGGCCGGGTGAAATCATCACCCTGATTGGGGCGATTGCCATTGCGGCAGAAATTATTCTGATCAGCGCCTGGGCGGGCAAAGTCGACGTTAAGCGGGTGACGGTGGTGCAGCTCGCCACGGCCTCGCTGGTGGCCTTTGCGACCATGGTGCCGGCAGGGGAGTCCGTGCCGCCGATGTCTACCGGCCTGGTCGTGGTGGCGCTGGGGCTCGGTATCTTCAGCGCCATTATCCAGGTCACCATGAACTGGGCACAGCGCAGCGTATCGCCAACGCGAGCAACGGTCATCTACACCGGCGAACCGGTCTGGGCAGGCATTTTCGGGCGACTGGCCGGGGAACGTCTGCCGCTGCTGGCCCTGGTGGGCGCGGCGTTTATTGTCGCCGGGGTGCTGGTGAGCGAGTTGAAGCTCAGAAAGCGTCGGAACCCGGTGAGCGACATGACTGCTGAAGAAGGTTTAGATTGAAAAAATAGACGGGTTTATCTACGATGTGTACGGATAAATACCGTACACGGTGAAGTAAACCATGCCAGCACTGAAAAAACAGCGTATCGATCTTCGCTTAACGGACGAAGACAAAACAATGATTGAAGAAGCGGCAGCGATGACGAATCAAACGATCACCCAGTTTATGGTGAACAGTGCGTCAGAGCGGGCAGCGGAAGTCATCGAGCAGCACCGCCGTCTCGTATTAAACGAAGCATCCTGGAATGCGGTGATGGATGCCATCGACAATCCACCAGAGCCAAATGAACGCCTGAAGCGAGCGGCGAAACGTCTTCGAAACATGGAGTGAAGCGTCGTGGACAATCTCACGATCGAAATGTTTTCAGAGGGAAAAGACTATGATTTCAGGGACTTCGATT
Source organism: Enterobacter cloacae complex sp. IR53041 (assembly GCF_049238285.1). NCBI lineage: Bacteria > Pseudomonadati > Pseudomonadota > Gammaproteobacteria > Enterobacterales > Enterobacteriaceae > Enterobacter > Enterobacter cloacae complex sp. IR53041. The sequence continues at coordinate 83,351 of NZ_JBMKHB010000018.1, forward strand.
GTGGTGAACCCTCGCTAAATGTCTTCCTCACAGAACATCTGGTGCGTCAGCACAATGGGCGTATTTTACGAGGCTATTTGCTTAAAGATCGCGATGGTCCGCGAGTCCTGGGCTATTACACGTTGTCTGGTAGTTGCTTTGAAAAAGCGATGCTGCCTTCTAAGACTCAGCAGCGTCGGATCCCTTATAGCAACGTACCGAGCGTAACGCTGGGACGTCTGGCGATACATAAAGACTTACAGGGGCTGGAGTGGGGAACGACGCTCGTCACGCATGCCATGCGGGTTGTCTATCTGGCATCGCAGGCGGTGGGCGTACACGGAATATTTGTTGATGCACTCAACGACCAGGCAAAACAATTTTATCTGAAGCAGGGCTTTATTCCGCTGACGGATGAAAACAGCCATTCTCTTTTCTTTCCTACAAAATCTATCGAACGACTGTTTGAGCAGGCGTGATTGCCTGACATAAAGGTGTTCTTAGCGAACATAAAGGTCGGGTAAGGCATCTCCGTCACCCGACATTGAGATTTCACGACTCCTGACGCACCACCTCGCCCTGCGGCGCAGCGGCCATCCGGCGGCTCAGCAGGGCGTTAAGCAGGATCGCGCCGAAGGTCGCCGTGCCAATCCCGCCGATCGTAAACCCGCCCAGCGTCAGGGCAAAATCGCCCGCGCCCAGCACCAGCGTGACCGCCACCATAATCAGGTTGCCATTCTGACTAAGGTCGACGCGATGCTGCACCCAGATGCGCGCCCCGGCCACGGCGATCAGCCCAAACACCACGATTGATGCCCCGCCGATGACCGGTGACGGAATGGTATGGATCAGCGCGCCGAATTTCGGCGAGAAGCCGAGCAGCATCGCCATCACCGCTGCCGCCACGAAGACCAGCGTCGAATAGACTTTGGTCACCGCCATCACGCCGATATTCTCGGCATAGGTGGTAACGCCGCTGCCGCCCACGGAACCGGAGAGCATGGTCGCCAGCCCGTCGCCGACGAACGCGCGGCCCATATACGGGTCCATGCTGCGTCCGGTCATCCCCGCGACCGCCTTCAGGTGACCCAGGTTTTCCGCCACCAGGATAACGGCGACAGGGGCGATGAGCATCATCGCCTGGGTGTTAAAGGTGGGGGAGGTGATCTGCGGCAGGCCGAACCAGGCGGCCTGATGCAGCAGCGTAAAATCAACCGGCTTGCCGAGACCAAAAACGTTCGCCAGCAGGGCATATACCAGACAGGCGACAATCAACCCGACCAGGATCAGCAGCCGCTGGATCATGCCCCGCGTAAAGACCGCCACCAGACCGATGCACAGCACGGTCACGACGGCCATCCAGCTTTCAAAGGGCGAGCCGGAGACGCTTTTCACCGCAATCGGCGCAAGGTTCAGACCGATCGCCATTACTACCGCGCCGGTGACGACGGGGGGCATCATGCGTTCGATCCAGCGCGTGCCGATCTTCATCACCACCAGACCAATCAGGGTATACACCAGACCGCAGGCGATGATGCCGCCGAGGGCCACGCTCAGGTTGGGGTTGATTCCCTGGCCGTTAAACCCGGTGGTGGCGATGACCACCCCGACAAAGGCGGCGCTGGAGCCGAGATAGCTGGGCACGCGCCCGCCGGTGACAAAAAAGAACAGCAGGGTGCCGATACCGGACATCAGAATCGAGAGGTTGGGATCGAGTCCCATCAGCATCGGCATTAGCACCGTGGCGCCAAACATGGCGACCGCGTGCTGGACGCCCATCACCATCGTCTGCCCGAGCGGGAGGCGTTCATCCGGCGCGACCACGCCAGCTTCTGTGGAGGTCGATTTCAACTGCCAGTGGGGAAATCCGAACATGGTCTGTCTCCTTAGAGCGCCTTAACAGGCGGGTCGCATCAGCGCGTGGTAGCCGCGGTCAAACCACACCAGCCCTTGCGGCGCCGGGTGGCGAATAATCGAAACGATGTCGCAGAACAGAATGTCATGGGTGCCGACGCTCACCACCTGGCTGATGCGGCAGTCAAACGAGGCCAGCGCATCCTCCAGACGCGGACAGCCCGTGTCGCCCGTCTGCCAGCGGGCGGCGGCGAAGCGTTCTTCCATGGGCGTTTTGCCGCCAAACAGGTTTGAGAGCGGCTCCTGTCCGGCGCTGAGGGTATTCACGCAAAGGGTGCGGTTTTCGCTGAACGTCGGCCAGACGGACGCGCCGCGGTTCAGGCACACCAGCAGGGTGGGCGGTGAATCCGTAACGCTGCACACCGCGCTGGCGGTGAAGCCTGCCAGCCCCGCCGGGCCGTCGGTGGTGATGATGTTCACCGCCGCGCCAACGCAGGCCATTGCGTCGCGAAAGGTTTGCTTATCCGGTGTCGTCATGATCGCTCCTTACGCCAGCCCGCAGGCATCGTCGAAGGACAGGCGCGGCAGGCGCCCGTAAAGTTTGCCCGGGTCGCCGTAGCCAATGTTGATCAGAAGATTGCTTTTAAGCGTCGTGCCGATGAAAAAGGCCTCGTCGACCTTTTGGCGGTCAAAGCCCGACATCGGGCCGGTGTCCAGCCCCAGCGCGCGACAGGCGAAAATCAGGTAGCCGGCCTGCAGCGAGCTGTTGCGAAAGGCGGTCTCTTCCGCCAGGGCGGGGCTTGCGGTAAACCAGCTTCTGGCATCGCCGTGCGGGAACAGTTCAGGCAGGCGTTCGTAGAATTCACTGTCCCAGGCGACAATCGCCGTGACCGGGGCGGTGAGCGTTTTCTCCAGATTGCCGCTGGAGAGCGCCGGGCGCAGCTTCTCTTTTCCTTCCGCGCTTCGCACAAACACAATCCGTGCCGGGGAGCAGTTGGCCGAGGTTGGCCCCCATTTCATCAGGTCGTAGATTTCGCGCAGCGTCTCGTCGGTGACGGCAATATCCTGCCAGCCGTTATGGGTGCGGGCGCCGGTGAACAGGGTTTCCAGCGCGGCGGGGGTAATGGCTTCGCTCATTAAGGCTCCTTATAAAGCGTGTTCATGACTGTGCAGCAGGCTGGCCAGCCCGTTCAGCAGCAGGGTGTTGAAGGTGTCCGGCTCGGTGACGTTGCAGGCATGGCCGCCCTGACGCATCACCGCGCTGTGGCTGTGCGGGATGGCCGCCTGCAGCTCAGACGAGCAGACAGAGGGCACCAGCATGTCGTCGGCGGAACAAATGATCTGGACCGGGCAGCGGATGCGTGCGGCGTGGCGGCTGAAGTCGGCCTTTTTCAGGGCGCTGAGCCGGTGCAGCAGGTTGGCTTTGCCCTGGAAATGGGCCAGCGCCAGCGCTTCTTCGGCCTCCAGACGGGGGGCGCGAGCGGCCATCCAGTCTGCCGGGTAGAGAAACAGCGGCTGCGCCTCAACCCACGCCTGCGGGCCGCCGTAATGCAGCTGGCGCTCGCGGATCTGAAAGCAGCGGCGGGTATGCGCGCTGAGGGTCAACCAGCCGTTGACGCACACCAGCGCGGTGAGGGCGTCGGGGCGGTCGAGGGCCAGCTGCAGGCCGACCAGTGCCCCCAGCGCATGGCCGACGACGCTGTAGCGGGCAATCCCGGCCTCAGCCAGCGCCTGGGCCAGTTCGTCCGCCATCTGTGCCAGGCTGTAGCCTTCCGGCAGGGCGTCGGGGTTATTGCCCGTTCCGCGCTGGTCATAACACACCACCTGATACTCGGGTTCCAGCGCGGCCAGCTGGGGCAGCCAGTAGCTGCCGCTGCCGCCGAGACCGGCAATAAGGACCACCACGGGCGCACCCTCATACGGGGGCGGTGAGACGGAGAGTTTCATGGCCGCCTCACTTCGCGATGTGCGCAACGGTGGCGATCTCAACCAGCGCGTCTGGCTTCACCAGCCCGCACTGAATGCAGAACCGGGCCGGCTTATCGCCGGGGAAGAACTCCGCGTAGATTTCATTAATCGCGGCGTAGTTTTTCCAGTCGGTGATAAAGATGCTGTTGAAGGTCACATCCTCCATCGTGCCACCCGCCGTTTCGATCACGGTTTTGATCGTCTCCAGCACGTGGCGGGTTTGCGCCTTTGGGTCGTTGATAAACACCACGTTGTTGTCTTTATCAAACGGCAGCGTGCCGGAGACATACACCACGCCGTCGGCGAGCGTGCCGGGGACAAATGGGGCGATGGGCGTTCTGGTGCCCGGCGGGATGATTACGGATTTCGGCATCGTGTGTCTCCTCAGGCGATACGGGCGAGCGGAGGAGTCAGGGCGTCGCAGAACTCCGCAACGTTACTGACCCAGCCAAAAAAGGTTTCGATATTGAACAGGGCCGCCTTCTGGGCGAATTCCGGCCCGGCCTGATGGGTCGCGTCTTCCAGCACCACGCCGAAATACTCGAGGAAAAAGCCGTCGCGCAGGGTCGACTCCACGCAGACGTTGGTGGCAATGCCGGTGAACACCAGATGGCGAATGCCCCGGCTGCGCAGCAGGCTGTCGAGCGGGGTGTTGAAAAAGCCGCTGTAGCGCGGTTTCGGCAGGACGATATCGTCCGCCTGCGGGACCAGCTCATCCACCAGCTGATAATCCCAGCCGCCTTTCGCCAACAGCTTGCCCTGCAGTTCGGGCCGCTTGCGCATGGTTTTCAGGGCGTTCGACTTGTGGAAGTTGGGCGAGCCGGGACCGCCGGCCTCAACGTACTGGTCATCCCAGCCGTTCTGGAACCATATGATAAGCATGCCCGCGGCGCGCGCGGCGGCGACGGCGGTTTTAATGTTCTCAATCACAGGCCGGGTGGCGGAGACGTCGAACCCCGCCAGATCCAGATAGCCGCCCTGACTGGCGTAGGCGTTTTGCATGTCCACCACGATCAGTGCGCTTTGCTGGGGCGCGAAGGTGATGGCTTCCGGGCGTGCGTTAAGTGTCGTCATTACGCCACCTCCTTCGTGACGGCAGGGATGTGGGCGCGGCACTGCATCAGCGGCTGGATGCGCTCGCCGAAGGTTTCCACGCCGGTGAGGAAGTCATCAAAGGTCAGCAGGACGCCTTCCGCCCCGGGAACGGCTGCCACTTCATCGAGCATCCTGGCGACGCTGGCGTACGAGCCGACCAGCGTGCCCATGTTGATATTGACCGCGGAGGTCGGGTCGGCCATCTGGCGAACGTTGGTATCCGCCCCGGAGCGGGTGTCCTTCTGGCTCTGCTCGGTGAGCCAGCTCAGGGCCTCCTCGTCGGCGCCGTCCTTATAGCGCTCCCATTTTGCGCGCGCGGCGTCGTCGGTTTCGTCGGCAATCACCATAAACAGCACGTAGGAGCCCACGTCGCGCCCGGTTTTGTCGGCGGCTTCTTTCATGCGCGCGGCGGTCGGGGCGAAGGCGGCTGGCGTGTTAACGCCTTTACCGAAGCAGAAGTTAAAGTCGGCGTATTTCGCCGAGAACTCCATTCCCGCGTCGCTCTGCCCGGCGCAAATCACCTTCATCGGCACCGACGGCTGCGGGCTGACGCGGCAGTCGTTCATGGTGAAGAAGTCACCCTTGAAATCGCTTTTGCCGGTACCCCACAGATCGCGCAGGACCTGCACGTACTCGGTCAGGTAGTCGTAGCGACGCGAGAAGTAATCGTCACCCGGCCAGAGCCCCATCTGCTCGTACTCAGGTTTTTGCCAGCCGGTCACCAGGTTGACGCCAAAGCGTCCGCCGGAGATGGAGTCGATGGTGGAGGCCATGCGCGCCACGATCGCCGGGGGCAGGGTGAGGGTGGCCGCGGTGGCGTAGATTTGGATCCGCGAGGTGACCGCGGCCAGTCCGGCCATCAGGGTGAAGGACTCCAGGTTGTGGTCCCAGAATTCGGTTTTGCCACCGAAGCCGCGCAGCTTGATCATCGAAAGCGCAAAGTCGAAATGGTAGTGCTCCGCTTTCTGCACGATGGCTTTATTCAGCTCAAAGGTCGGCATGTATTGCGGTGCAGTGGTCGAGATAAGCCAGCCGTTGTTGCCGATGGGTACAAATACGCCAATTTTCATCACGAACCTCTCTTCATTACGTCGCAGGTGTAACGGTGTTTTTGCAAAGGCAGTGCCAGTTTTAAAAATGGCAGTGTTATTAATGTGTTAATCAGAGGTTGGAGGTTTGATGCGATTAAATGTGGACTAACTGGTCAAAAACATTGCACAGAAAACAGGCATTCATGCGCGATCGGAGTGCAGGATGTCGTGGCGAGACGGGGGTTTTGCTATGCTGAGGGCAACGCAGAATAAGGAGAGCGGGAATGACACAAGGCGCAGTGAAAACACCAGGTAAACGTTCGCAGGCGGTGAGCGCCAAGAAGCAGGCGATCCTCAGCGCGGCGCTGGAGACCTTTTCGCAGTTTGGCATTCACGGTACGCGTCTGGAGCAGGTGGCGGAGCAGTCCGGGGTATCCAAAACCAATCTGCTCTACTATTACCCGTCGAAAGAGGCGCTGTATGTTGCGGTGATGCAGCAGATCCTTGATATCTGGCTGGCCCCGCTGAAAGCGTTCCGCGAAGAGCTGGCCCCGCTGGTGGCGATCAAAGAGTACATTCGCCTGAAGCTGGAGGTGTCGCGCGATTACCCGCAGGCATCACGGCTGTTCTGCCTTGAGATGCTGCAGGGAGCGCCGCTGTTGCAGGCGGAGCTGACCGGAGATTTGAAACAGCTGGTGGACGATAAGTCGGCCATTATCGCCGGATGGGTGGCCAGCGGAAAACTGGCCCCGGTCGATCCGCATCATCTGATCTTTATGATTTGGGCCTCCACCCAGCATTACGCTGACTTTGCGGCCCAGGTCGAGGCGGTGACCGGAAAAACGCTCCAGGACGAAGCGTTTTTCCACAGCACCCTGGAAAACGTGCAGCGGATGATTATCGAAGGGATCCGCTTGCGCTAGTTCCCCGGTGGGAGAGGGCAGCTTAAGTCGCCCTCTTCACACTGCATCAGCGAGGCCAGAAACGCTTCGCGCTCCACGGTTTTCTCCGCCAGGCACTGATTCACGATCATCGGCTGAACGCTGCCGCCTTCCGTTCCTGAACCGATAAACGCACAGTCCGCGTCGCGCAGGGCAATCCAGGCCTGCTGCGCCTTTTTCAGCAGCTCGCGCTGGGGAGCTTCCGCGCGCTTGACGGCGGCCTGATAGGTCTGGTTGAGTTTTTTATCGGCAGCCTGGTATTGCTGCGCGCTACAGGTATTCAGTTCAAGCTGAGTGGTCGCTTTGTCGCACTCGTCGGCCAGCGCGCTGGCGCTCAGCAGCAGTGCTGCGCCTGCGAGAAATACTCTTTTCATCTTTCCCTCAGTGTAAAAAAGCCGGATGCGCTGCGCTTATCCGGCCTACGGTTGTTTTGTGGCCCCGGTAAGCATAGCGCCACCGGGGAGAGTTTACACGATTAACCGATGGTCATCAGGCTGGCGTTACCGCCCGCTGCCGCGGTGTTGACGCTGAGCGAGCGCTCCACGTACAGACGCTCCAGCAGCAGGTTGGTTTCCCCGCGCGCGAAGCCCTGCACCGAAACAATTGCCCCGCTGCGGGCCGCAACCTGCTCGCAGAGCTCGCGCAGCTGATCGGAATCACCGTGATAAATGACGGCATCGAACGGCTGCGTCAGCAGCGCATCGGCTTTCGCGAAGTGAATACGGGCCGAGACCGCTTTCGGCAGCTGTTTGGCGAGATCGCGATGCAGCGCATCTTCCGGCCACAGCACTTCACACCCGGTGGCCATCGCGGCGGCCAGCTGTACCAGCGCGTCCTGCTCGTTATCCGCCACGCACAGAACGCGCTCGCGCGGCATCAGCGTCCAGGTATTGCGCTCGCCGGTCGGCCCCGGCAGCAGACGCTGCGTACCGGCCTGTGCCAGCTCGCCGTACTGCTGCGCCACGGCACGCAGTTCAGGACGTTTTTCCGCCCAGGCGATCAGCGCTTCCAGCGGCTGGGTCAGCACGGTTTTCAGCTGCGCATCCACCGGATACTCCGCATCCTGACGTGCCAGGGTGACGCCCAGCGCGTTCTCAGGACGGTTCGCCAGCAGACGGTACAGGTAGAGCGGACCGCCCGCTTTCGGGCCGGTGCCGGAGAGGCCTTCACCGCCGAACGGCTGCACGCCCACGACCGCGCCAACCATGTTGCGGTTAACGTACAGGTTGCCCACTTTGGCGCTACCGGTTACCTGCGCGATGGTCTCGTCGATACGGGTATGTACGCCGAGCGTCAGGCCATAGCCGGAGGCGTTGATCTGCTCAACCAGCTCGTTGAGGTTGTTACGGTTGTAGCGCACCACGTGCAGCACCGGACCGAAGACCTCTTTTTTCAGCTCGTCGAAGCTTGCCAGCTCGATAAGCGTAGGCGGCACAAAGGTGCCGGAACGCCACTCGCGGGCGTCTTCGCTGTTGTCTCGCACCGCCTGGAACACCGGACGGCCTTTCGCCCGCATGGCCTGAATGTGGTTTTCAATATTGGCTTTGGCTTCCGCGTCGATCACCGGCCCGATGTCGGTGGTGAGACGGCCCGGGTTGCCCATGCGACATTCGGCCATCGCGCCGCGCAGCATCTTCAGCGTGTGGTCCGCCACGTCATCCTGCAGGCACAGCACGCGCAGGGCGGAGCAGCGCTGACCGGCGCTGTCGAAGGCGGAGGCCAGTACGTCAACCACCACCTGCTCGGTGAGGGCGGAGGAGTCAACGATCATGGCGTTCATGCCGCCGGTTTCCGCGATAAGCGGAGTAGGACGACCCTGCGCATCCAGACGGGTGGCAATATTGCGCTGCAGCAGCGAGGCCACTTCGGTCGAACCGGTAAACATCACGCCGCGCACGCGGTTATCGGAGGTCAGTTTGGCGCCCACGGTTTCACCGCGGCCCGGCAGCAGCTGGACCACGCCTGCCGGTACGCCTGCTTCCAGAAGAATGTTGATGCCCTGCGCGGCAATCAGCGGGGTCTGCTCTGCCGGTTTTGCCAGCACGCTGTTGCCAGCGGCCAGGGCGGCGGCAATCTGGCCGGTGAAGATCGCCAGCGGGAAGTTCCACGGGCTGATACAGACGACCGGGCCGAGCGGACGGTGGGTTTCGTTATCGAAATCATCGCGCACCTGACCGGCGTAGTAGTGCAGGAAGTCGACCGCCTCGCGCACTTCGGCGATGGCGTTGCTGAAGGTTTTACCCGCTTCGCGCACCAGAATGCCGATGAGCGACTGCATCTGGTCTTCCATCAGCACCGCCGCGCGCTCCAGGATGGCGGCACGTTCCTGCGGCGGGGTGGCGAACCAGATAGGGGCGTTATTCACCGCGCTGTCCAGCGCCTGATCCACTTCCGCATCGGTGGCTTCACGCACGTAGCCGACGATATCTTTTGGCTCAGCCGGGTTGATGACCGGCTGCATGTCGCCGTCAGCAACGGGCTGCTCCAGCATCGGTTTGGCCTGCCACTTCTGCAGCGCGCTGTTGAGCAGGGCAGAGGAGAGGGACGCCAGACGGTGTTCGTTGGCGAGATCCAGCCCCGCCGAGTTGACGCGACCTTTGCCGTACAGCTCGCGCGGCAGGGCAATCTTCGGATGCGGCAGGCCAATCTGGCCTTCCTGGGCCGCCATCTTCTCAACGGCCTGCACCGGATCGGCGACCAGCTCGTCGAGCGGCAGCGTGGTGTCGGCGATACGGTTAACGAAGGAGGTGTTCGCGCCGTTTTCCAGCAGGCGACGCACCAGGTAGGCCAGCAGGGTTTCGTGGGTACCTACCGGGGCATAGATGCGGCACGGACGGTTCAGCTTGCCGTCGGCCACTTTACCGGTCACCTGCTCGTACAGCGGTTCACCCATGCCGTGCAGGCACTGGAATTCGTACTGGCCCGGGTAGTAGTTCTGACCCGCCAGGCTGTAGATCGCCGCCAGGGTGTGGGCGTTGTGGGTGGCGAACTGCGGATAAATCAGGTTCGGCACGCCAAGCAGCTTTTTCGCGCAGGCGAGGTAAGAGACGTCGGTGTAGACCTTGCGGGTATAGACCGGATAGCCTTCCAGCCCTTCCATCTGGGCGCGTTTGATTTCGCTGTCCCAGTAGGCCCCTTTAACCAGGCGGATCATCAGGCGACGGCGGCTGCGGCTGGCCAGGTCAATCAGGTAATCAATGACGAACGGGCAGCGTTTCTGGTAGGCCTGGATAACGAAACCAATCCCGTTCCAGCCCGCCAGCTCCGGCTCGAAGCACAGTTTTTCCAGCAGATCGAGGGAGATCTCCAGGCGGTCGGCCTCTTCGGCGTCGATGTTGATGCCGATGTCATACTGGCGCGCCAGCAGGGTAAGGGACTTCAGGCGCGGGTAGAGCTCTTCCATCACCCGGTCGTACTGCGCGCGGCTGTAACGCGGGTGCAGGGCGGAGAGCTTAATCGAGATGCCCGGGCCTTCATAAATACCGCGACCGTTGGACGCTTTACCGATGGCGTGGATCGCCTGCTGGTAAGAAACCATGTAGGCCTGCGCGTCGGCGGCGGTCAGCGCCGCTTCGCCGAGCATGTCGTACGAATAGCGGAAACCTTTATCTTCCAGCTTACGGGCGTTCGCCAGCGCTTCGGCAATGGTTTCTCCGGTCACAAACTGTTCGCCCATCAGGCGCATCGCCATATCCACACCTTTGCGGATCAGCGGCTCGCCGCTCTTACCGATAATGCGGTTCAGGGAGCGTGACAGGTTGGCTTCGTTATGGGTGGAGACCAGTTTGCCGGTAAACAGCAGGCCCCAGGTCGCTGCGTTGACGAACAGCGACGGGCTGCGGCCAATGTGCGAATGCCAGTTACCGTTGCTGATCTTGTCGCGGATCAGCGCGTCGCGGGTGGCTTTATCCGGAATACGCAGCAGCGCTTCCGCCAGGCACATCAGCGCCACGCCCTCCTGTGAGGAGAGGGAAAATTCCTGCAGCAGACCCTGAACCATCCCGGCGCGGCCGGTGGCGGTCTTCTGGTTACGCAGTTTGTCAGCCAGCTGGTACGCCAGGCTGTGCGCCTGGGCGGCAACGGCTTCCGGCAGGCGAGCCTGCTCCAGCAGCATCGGTACGGCGTCGGTTTCGGCGCGACGGTACGCGCCGGTAATGGCGGCGCGGCTGACGGACTGCGGCAGGATCTGCTCGGCGAATTCCAGGAACGGCTGATGGCTCTCGTCACCAGCGGCCGGCGCTTCCTCGCTTTCATTGGCGGCGCCGGCGAGCAGGGCAGGCAGCTCCGGCAGGCCCTCGTCGCTCTCGAGTCTTTCGAGATAGTTAAAAATCGCCTGCTTAATTAACCAGTGCGGCGTGCGGTCAATGCGGGTTGCTGCGGTCTTAATCCGTTCGCGGGTTGCGTCATCCAGCTTAACCCCCATGGTGGTCATACCCATGCCAAAGCTCCTGTTGTGCTTTCATCGTGTTTGGTCGTTAGCGTGAAATATCCACCATGTTGCAACTTTGTGCAACCGTGTTAAATGTGACCTGGTTTGCAACCCGGGAAATGAATGAATTGTTAACGGATGGTTAGCTGGAAAAATGTGCTGCCTTTGTCCCGGGAAGCCTGGTTTTATGCGGGAGTTAACACTTTTCAAAGGTGCAACCCGTAAAAGCGTGAGCGAGTGCAACCTATAGGAAACTCGTATCAAACCGGGGATGAAATTGATGTAAATGCAGTGTTAAATCGTTTGTCAGCGGAGGGCGCATACGGCAGGATAGCGCGCCCAACCGAAACACAAGATACCGTCACCTCGTTCCGGTGATCATATAACAAGGCAACCCGGATGGTTGTCGCTCGACACTTTTGGAGAATTTGAATGGCAATTAGCACACCGATGCTGGTGACATTTCTCGTTTATATTTTTGGCATGATCCTGATAGGGTTTTTGGCGTGGCGTTCCACGAAAAACTTTGACGACTACATTCTGGGCGGACGCAGTTTAGGCCCGATGGTGACCGCACTCTCCGCGGGCGCATCGGACATGAGCGGCTGGCTGCTGATGGGTCTGCCCGGTGCGATTTTTATCTCTGGTATTTCGGAAAGCTGGATTGCCATCGGTCTGACCGTGGGCGCATGGATCAACTGGAAGCTGGTGGCGGGCCGTCTGCGCGTGCACACCGAGGCCAACAATAACGCCCTGACGCTGCCGGACTACTTCACCGGACGCTTTGAGGATAACAGCCGCGTGCTGCGTATTATCTCGGCGGTGGTGATCCTGGTGTTCTTCACCATCTACTGTGCCTCCGGCATCGTGGCCGGTGCGCGTCTGTTCGAAAGCACCTTCGGCATGAGCTACGAAACCGCCCTGTGGGCCGGTGCGGCGGCAACCATCCTCTATACCTTCGTGGGCGGCTTCCTGGCCGTCAGCTGGACCGACACCGTGCAGGCGAGCCTGATGATCTTCGCGCTGATCCTGACCCCGGTGATTGTGATTTTCACGGTTGGCGGCTTTGGCGATTCGCTGGAAGTGATCAAGCAGAAGAGCATCGAAAACGTCGACATGCTGAAAGGGCTCAACTTTGTCGCCATCGTCTCCCTGATGGGCTGGGGTCTGGGCTACTTCGGTCAGCCGCACATTCTGGCGCGCTTTATGGCGGCGGATTCTCACCACACCATCGTCCATGCGCGTCGCATCAGTATGACGTGGATGATTCTGTGTCTGGCGGGCGCGTGTGCGGTCGGCTTCTTCGGGATCGCCTACTTCAGCAATAACCCGGCGCAGGCGGGCGCGGTGAACCAGAACGCCGAACGCGTGTTTATCGAGCTGGCGCAGATTCTGTTTAACCCGTGGATTGCCGGTATTCTGCTCTCCGCGATCCTGGCCGCGGTGATGTCCACCCTGAGCTGTCAGCTGCTGGTCTGCTCCAGTGCCATCACCGAAGACCTCTATAAGGCATTCCTGCGCAAGGGCGCGAGCCAGAAAGAGCTGGTATGGGTAGGGCGCTTTATGGTGCTGCTGGTGGCGCTGATTGCGATTGCGCTGGCGGCCAACCCGGAAAACCGCGTGCTGGGTCTCGTGAGCTACGCGTGGGCGGGCTTTGGTGCGGCATTTGGTCCGGTCGTCCTGTTCTCCGTCATGTGGTCCCGTATGACCCGTAACGGCGCGCTGGCGGGGATGATTATCGGTGCGGTGACCGTTATCGTCTGGAAACAGTTCGCCTGGCTGGGCCTGTACGAAATCATTCCGGGCTTCATCTTCGGCAGCATCGGTATCGTGGTCTTCAGCCTGTTGGGTAAAGCACCGTCTGCCTCCATGCAGAAACGCTTTGCGGAAGCCGACGCGCATTACCACTCCGCACCGCCGTCTAAGCTGCAGCCGGAATAATTTTCTCACGCAGTACCGTAGGCCGGGTAAGCGCAAGCGCACCCGGCTTTTTTCTTGCCAAAATCCGTCTTTTCCTGTGATATCCCTGTGCTTATAACAATGAGGATAGCGAAGCATGACAATCAAAACAGGGTTAATGGCGGCGGCATTATTGATGCTGGCGGGCTGCAACGCGCCATCGCAACACGCGGCGGTAGAGACCTGCAAAGCGGATAACCAGATGCAGCAAACCACGCTCTATTTCGGCTTAAACCGTCCTGCCGGGGCGCAGATTACCAGCAACGAGTGGCAGCAGTTTGTTGACCAGGACGTGACGCCGCGCTTTCGCGATGGCTTAACGGTGTTTGATGCCCGCGGGCAGTGGCTGGGGAACGACGGAAAAGTGGCGCGCGAGCCGAGCAAGGCGCTGATGCTGATCCACGGTAAAGATGCGCAGAGCGAGAAGAACATCGAAGCGTTACGCGGGATTTATAAGTCCCGCTTCGCGCAGGAGTCGGTGATGCGTGTCGATCAGCCGGTGTGCGTGCAGTTTTAATGAAAACGGCGGGAATTCCCGCCGTTGTTGTTTTGTAGGCCGGGATCGCTGCGCGCCACCCGGCATTGCATCAGAGCACCAACCCCGCAAAGCTCGCCGACAGCAAACTTACCAGCGTCGCGCCGTACACCAGACGCAGACCGAAACGCGATACCACGTTACCCTGCTGCTCGTTCAGGCCCTTAATCGCCCCGGCCACGATGCCGATGGAGGCAAAGTTCGCGAACGAGACGAGGAAGACGGATAAAATCCCCAGCCCGCGCGGGGACATCTGGTGCGCTATTTTCTGCAGCTCAATCATCGCCACAAATTCATTCGCCACCAGCTTGGTCGCCATAATGCTGCCCGCGTTTAAGGCATCGCTCAGCGGAATCCCTACCAGCCACGCCAGGGGATAAAATACATAGCCCAGGATCTGCTGGAAGCTCATGCCAAATACGCTGGAGAAGAGGGCATTAACGGCGCTAATAAGCGCGATAAAACCGATCAGCATCGCCAGAATAATCATCGCCACTTTAAAACCGGCCAGAATATACTCGCCGAGCATCTCGAAGAAGCTCTGGGATTCATGCAGTTTTTCGAGCTTAACATCCGGTTCCGCTTCCGGGCGCGCCGGGTTGATGACTGAGAGGATAATAAAGGTGCTGAACATGTTGAGAATCAGCGCCGCGACGACATATTTGGCGTCGAGCATGGTCATATACGCCCCGACAATCGACAGGGAGACCGTCGACATGGCCGTGGCCGCCATGGTGAACAGACGACGCGAGGAGAGATCGCCCAGCACGCCTTTGTAGGCAATGAAGTTTTCCGACTGGCCGAGGATCAGCGAGCTCACCGCGTTAAAGGATTCCAGCTTGCCCATACCGTTCAGTTTTGACAGCAGCGTACCGATTACCCGAATAAAAATTGGCAGGATCCGCCAGTGCTGAAGAATACCGATCAGTGCGGAAATAAAAATAATCGGACAAAGCACGCCGAGGAAAATGAACGCCAGCCCTTTTTCACCCATACCGCCAAAGACGAAATTGGTGCCTTCGCCAGCAAATTTGAGCAGTGACTCAAAAAATCCTGAGACGTATTTAATCAGGAATAACCCGCTTTCGGCGTGCAGGAAAAAGAACGCCAGCGCAATTTCAATAACAATCAGCTGTAAAACAAAACGAACCCGAATTTTCCGGCGGTCAAAACTCGTAAGCCAGGCGAGCGCAAGAATAATCACCAGCGCCAGCAGGAAATGGACAATTTTAAACATGGTTTATTTTCAGTTAGGTTGTGAGGCGGATATTTAGCCACAGCCCTGAATCAGCGTAAATGGGCATTTTCGTTATAACTTATAAACCTGAACGTTACGTACGTCACTATTATCAGGCTTTGCGTTTACAACTCGTCATCAAAACACCGCACATTTCGCTTGTTTTTCTTTCCGTCGTAATGATAATCACTATCACAAGAATTTACCTTTCTTTGCATCAGTTGACCGCGATAAACATTTAAGGTGTCGGCATGTTTGTTCCATTTCTCATTATGTTACGTGAAGGGCTCGAAGCCGCCCTTATCGTGAGCCTCATCGCCAGTTATCTGAAGCGAACCCAGCGCGGGCGCTGGATTGGCGTCATGTGGGTCGGGGTCTTCCTTGCCGCGGCGCTCTGCCTGGGCCTGGGCATTCTCATTAACGAAACCACCGGCGAGTTCCCGCAGAAAGAGCAGGAGCTGTTTGAAGGTATCGTCGCCGTGATTGCGGTGGTGATCCTCACCTGGATGGTGTTCTGGATGCGTAAAGTCTCGCGTAACGTGAAGGTGCAGCTGGAGCAGGCGGTGGATAACGCGCTGCAGAAGGGGAACAACCACGGCTGGGCGCTCATTATGATGGTCTTTTTCGCCGTCGCGCGTGAAGGGCTGGAGTCTGTTTTCTTCCTGCTGGCGGCGTTTCAGCAGGATGTGGGGATCTGGCCGCCGCTGGGGGCCGTGCTGGGCCTCGCCACGGCCGTGGTGCTCGGCTTCCTGCTGTACTGGGGCGGTATCCGCCTGAACCTGGGCGCGTTCTTCAAGTGGACCAGCCTGTTTATTCTGCTGGTGGCGGCGGGTCTGGCGGCGGGGGCGATTCGCGCCTTCCATGAAGCGGGCCTGTGGAACCATTTCCAGGACGTGGCGTTTGACCTCAGCAACGTTCTCTCCACGCACTCTCTGACCGGCACCCTGCTCGAAGGTATCTTCGGCTATCAGGAAACGCCGAGCGTCAGCGAGGTGGCGATGTACTTCATTTATCTTGTTCCGGCGCTGGTGCTGTTCGCCATGCCGCCGCGTACCGGCACGCAGGCGTCGCGCGTTGCGCCGTAATTTTTGATTTAGTGACAATATACTTTTAAAGGGAAGAGTCATGGCAATTCAGTTCCGTCGTAGTGCGTTATGCGCAGGCATTGCCGCGCTGTTCGCTTCTGCATTCTCCGCCTGGGGCGCGGATGTTCCACAGGTTAAGGTCACCGTCAACGACAAGCAGTGTGAGCCGATGACCCTCACGGTGAACAGCGGTAAAACCCAGTTTATTATTCAGAACCACAGCCAGAAGGCGCTGGAGTGGGAGATCCTGAAAGGCGTTCTGGTGGTGGAAGAGCGTGAAAATATCGCCCCTGGCTTTAGCCAGAAGATGACCGCCAACCTGCAGCCGGGCGAGTATGAGATGACCTGCGGCCTGCTGACCAACCCGAAAGGGAAGCTCATCGTCAAAGGTGAAGCGACGGCCGATGCGGCGAAAGGCGCTGCGGTGCTGAGCCTGGGCGATGCAATTACCGCGTATAAGGCGTACGTCACGAAAGAGACGGCGGAGCTGGCGACGGCAACCAAAGCCTTTACCGATGCGGTGAAGGCCGGGGATATCGAAAAAGCGAAATCCCTCTATGCGCCAACCCGTCAGCACTACGAGCGCATCGAGCCGATCGCCGAGCTGTTCTCTGACCTTGATGGCAGCATCGATGCCCGTGAAGATGATTTCGAGCAGAAGGCCGCCGATCCGAAATTCACCGGTTTCCACCGTCTGGAGAAAGCCCTGTTTGGCGACAACACCACCAAAGGGATGGAGAAATACGCTGAGCAGCTGAACAGCGACGTGCTGGAGCTGCAAAAGCGCATCAGCGAGCTGGCCTTCCCGCCGTCTAAAGTGGTGGGCGGCGCGGCCGGTCTGATTGAAGAAGTGGCCGCGAGCAAAATCAGCGGCGAAGAAGATCGCTACAGCCATACCGACCTGTGGGACTTCCAGGCAAACGTCGACGGCGCGCAGAAAATTGTTAACCTGCTGCGTCCTCAGCTGCAGAAAGAGAACGGCGAGCTGCTGGCCAAAGTGGATGCCAACTTCAAAAAAGTCGACACCATCCTGGCGAAGTACCGCACCAAAGACGGGTTTGAGACCTACGACAAGCTGACCGATGCCGACCGTAATGCGCTGAAAGGCCCGATTACCGCCCTGGCGGAAGATCTCTCCCTGCTGCGTGGCGTACTGGGTCTGGACTAAGCACGATGAATAAGCATAACGAGAGCGACGTGGCTGAGCCTTCCCGTCGCCGGTTGTTAAAAGGGGTAGGGGCGCTGGGGGGCGCGCTTGCTCTGGCTGGCGGGTGTCCGGTGGCGCACGCGGCGAAACCGCAAAGCGCGCCCGGCACGCTGTCACCTAATGCCCGCATGGAGACGCAGCCGTTTTATGGCGAGCATCAGGCCGGTATCCTGACGCCGCAGCAGGCGTCGATGATGCTGGTGGCCTTTGATTCGCTGGCCAGTGATAAAGCCGATCTGGAACGTTTGTTCCGCCTGCTGACGACGCGCATCGCGTTTCTTACCGCCGGTGGACCGGCGCCCGATACGCCGAACCCGCGTCTGCCGCCAATGGACTCCGGCATTCTGGGGCCATTCATTGCCCCGGATAACCTGACCATAACCGTTTCGCTGGGAGAATCGCTGTTTGACGCGCGCTACGGGCTGGCAAAACAGAAGCCGAAAGCGCTGCAAAAAATGACGCGCTTCCCGAATGATTCCCTGGATGCCGCCCTTTGTCACGGCGACCTGCTCCTGCAGATCTGCGCCAACACCCAGGACACGGTGATCCACGCCCTGCGCGACATCATCAAGCACACGCCGGATCTGCTGAGCGTGCGCTGGAAGCGGGAAAGTTTTATCTCTGATCACGCCGCCCGCAGCAAGGGAAAAGAGACCCCGGTGAACCTGCTGGGCTTCAAGGACGGCACGGCCAACCCGGACAGCCACGATAGCGCGCTCATGAAGGAGGTGGTGTGGGTCACTGCCGACCAGAATGAACCGGCATGGGCGGTGGGCGGCAGCTATCAGGCGGTGCGGATTATTCAGTTCCACGTGGAGTTCTGGGACCGCACGCCGCTGAAAGAGCAGCAGACGATCTTCGGTCGTGATAAGCAAAGCGGGGCTCCGCTCGGCATGAAGAACGAGCATGATGTGCCTGACTACGCCAGCGATCCGAATGGCGATGTGATTGCGCTGGACAGCCATATTCGTCTGGCCAATCCGCGAACCAAAGAGACGCAGTCGAGCCTGATGATGCGTCGGGGATATAGCTATTCGCTCGGCGTCACCAATTCCGGTCAGCTCGATATGGGGCTGCTGTTCGTCTGCTATCAGCACGATCTGGAAAAGGGCTTCCTGACCGTGCAGAAGCGGCTCAATGGCGAAGCGCTGGAAGAGTACATTAAACCCATCGGCGGCGGTTATTTCTTTGCCCTGCCAGGCGTGCGCGACAGCAACGCGTATCTCGCTCAAGGTCTTATTGAAGCCTGATAATTGTCCCTGCGACGATTCGCAGGGACATTATTTTTTCATATGACTATCCTGCTGTTATATTTCTGTAATATTTCTATATGAGACTGATTTCAACTGTAGGGACAGTCTTAAAAGTTGCATTCAGGTAAAATAAATGTTGCATTTATGATAACTCCTGATGTACTTAAGATAAGACAGCGGTAGTTCCCGGCAGTGATGCTGAATCACTATGGAGATCGCGAATGGTTGCGTCCTGTACTGGACAAGGTAAACATAACAACCGCAGCACCCGGCGCGGAGGCTCAGACTCCGGCAGCGATTTCCTCACCACTAAATTTTCCCCCCTCCCTCAAGAATCTGATTCGACCGACGTGCAGAACGGTGCGCGTAGCTGTTCCGTATCGTCATCCGATAGTGCAAGCAATGGCTTACAAGGAAGCCAACCCTCTGATGTTCGTGCGCATAATCGTGCCGACGCTGGCGCGTGTGATGAATACCAACAACTCAAGGTGCTATCCATGGGAAGACAAAAAGCAGTGATCAAAGCTCGTCGCGAAGCAAAACGTGTGCTGAGACGGGATTCACGTAGCCATAAACAGCGTGAAGAAGAATCGGTCACCTCGCTTGTGCAGATGAGTGGCGTAGAAGCAATTGGCATGGCCCGTGACAGCCGTGATAATTCTCCAATTGTGGCGCGCAATGAGGCTCAGGCGCACTACCTGAATGCTATCGAGAGTAAACAGCTCATCTTTGCAACCGGTGAAGCCGGATGCGGGAAAACCTGGATCAGTGCAGCCAAAGCGGCGGAAGCGCTGATCCATAAGGACGTGGAGAGAATCATTGTTACCCGTCCGGTACTGCAGGCTGATGAAGATCTCGGCTTCTTGCCCGGTGATATTTCGGAGAAGTTTGCCCCGTACTTCAGGCCCGTCTATGACGTGCTGGTGAAGCGGCTGGGTGCATCCTTTATGCAGTACTGCCTGCGGCCAGAGATTGGCAAGGTGGAAATCGCGCCGTTCGCCTATATGCGCGGACGTACATTTGAAAATGCGGTCGTCATTCTTGACGAGGCTCAGAACGTGACCGCTGCGCAAATGAAGATGTTTTTAACGCGCCTCGGGGAGAACGTGACGGTTATCGTTAACGGCGATATTACCCAGTGTGACCTGCCGTCCGGCGTGAAATCCGGACTGAGCGACGCCATGTCACGTTTTGAGGAAGATGAGATGATTGGGGTGGTACGCTTCACCAAAGAGGACTGCGTGCGCTCGGCGCTCTGCCAGCGCACACTGCAAGCGTATTACTGAGTGTGCAGTTGCGTTCAAGGCCCGGGAAACCGGGCTTTGTTTTTTGTGCGGGCATGTCGTCGGGTGGCGCTGCGCTTAACC
>NZ_JBMKHB010000019.1:0-102245 GCF_049238285.1 Enterobacter cloacae complex sp. IR53041
TAGCTGAACAGGAGGGACAGCTGATAGAAACAGAAGCCACTGGCGCACCTCAAAAACACCATCATACACTAAATCAGTAAGTTGGCACCATTACCGATATATCGCCGCAGGTCACGCTTCAGTCAGCGAGCTTGACTTCAAGGTGCTGAACAGCCGACGTGTGATGCTGCGTATGAAGCAAACCGATGGTCAGCCGCTGAGAAAAGGGCTGGCAATCGTGGATGAGAAGGGCAACTACATTGTGACGGTCGTTGATGATGGTCATGTCTTTATCAACGATGCGGATCAGTTACCGGCGCTGTACGCCATGGACGCCAACAACAATCGTTTGTGCAAACTCGATTTCGCTCTTCCTGAGAAACGCAATGAAGACGCCTTCTATGAAGAAGTAAACGGAGTATGCCGATGAATTATCAACAAACAGTAGGATTAACAGCGCTGGGGATACTTTTCTTCGTGGCGACTGCAAATGCGGAAGATTGCCAAATATCGCTTTCGCAGCCGGTGGTGGATTACCATGAAATGCGTCGAGATAATATCGATAAAACCCAGCAGAACTGGCACAAAATGGCGGACCGTACCCTCAACGTTAATGTTTACTGTCCGCAGCCGCAGCAAATGGCGGTGTTGTTACAGGGGACGGCAGGCGATAAAGGGCGCTTCACATTCGGCCAGTCTGGCGGGATGGCGGTTAAAATCGATGATATGACCATCGATGGTAAAAATTACACCGTCGGCAAAACGGTCGATCAGCTCGGTTTTACTCCGCAAAGCGGCACGCCTTCGCCGTTTTATGTGCGTAATAATGAAGCGGTTATTGCGGTTGATGATAATCAGGTGCCTTCAGGCCAGCAGATGAATTTCCGGGTCACGCTATCACCTGTGCTGGATGACAATGCGTTTAGCCGCATCACCGATCAAACCGTACTGGAAAGTGACTTAACCTGGACTCTGCTGACGAGGTAGCATTTCGGAGAGTAAAAAATAGCTCTTCATTATTTCTATCGCCAATGAAATGCCTGTTTTTTTCTTGCAGCTGACTCAAGCATTGATAGGCTGGCAACCTTCATGCTGAAATATCTGAAATTTTTTTGATTACGCTGTAGGTAACAAAGGGAATAAACCGGAAGGTTTATTCCCTTTTTTCTTACACTTCCAGGTAGTTCAGTATCCCGTCAGCCGCTTTGCGCCCTTCGGCAATCGCCGTCACCACCAGGTCGGAACCGCGAACGATATCGCCACCGGCGAAGATTTTCGGATTGCTGGTCTGGAAGGCATTATCGCTGCCTTCTGGCGCAATAATACGGCCCTGCGAGTCCAGCTCAACGCTGTGCTTCGCCAGCCATTCCATGCTGTGAGGACGGAAACCGAACGCCATCACCACGGCGTCGGCCGGGATCACGTGTTCAGAACCGGCCACGATCTCGGCGCGACGACGGCCTTTTGCATCCGGTGCGCCCATCTCAGTGCGCGCCATCTTCACGCCGCTCACTTTACCGTTGGCATTCACTTCAATACCCAGAGGCTGGATGTTGAACTGGAATTCCACGCCCTCTTCACGTGCGTTTTTCACTTCACGCTTAGAGCCCGGCATGTTCTCTTCGTCACGACGGTAGGCGCAGATCACGTGTGCCGCATTCTGACGAATCGAGGTACGCACGCAGTCCATCGCGGTATCACCGCCGCCCAGCACCACCACGCGTTTGCCTTCCATGCTGACGAAAGGCTCATCGGCGGTTTCGCCGTAGCCCATGATCTGCTTGGTGTTGGCAATCAGGAACGGCAGCGCGTCGTACACGCCCGGCGCGTCTTCGTTCTCCAGACCACCGCGCATGGACTGATAGGTACCCACGCCCAGGAACACGGCGTCGTAATCCTTCAGCAGATCGTCGAGCTGCACGTCGCGGCCCACTTCCACGTTCAGTTTGAACTCAATGCCCATGCCGGTGAAGATTTCGCGGCGACGGGTCATGACCTCTTTTTCCAGCTTGAAGGCCGGGATACCGAAGGTCAGCAGGCCGCCGATCTCCGGATGACGGTCAAAGACCACCGCCTTCACGCCGTTGCGGGTCAGCACGTCCGCACAGGCCAGGCCCGCCGGGCCCGCGCCGATGATCGCCACGCGCTTGTCGGTTTGACGCACACCGGTCATATCCGGACGCCAGCCCATCTCGAACGCTTTATCGTTGATGTAGCGCTCGATGTTGCCGATGGTCACCGCGCCAAACTCGTCGTTCAGCGTACAGGAACCTTCGCACAGACGGTCCTGAGGACACACGCGGCCGCAAACTTCCGGCAGGGTGTTGGTCTGGTGAGAGAGCTCGGCGGCTTCGAAAATACGCCCTTCGTTGGCCAGCTTCAGCCAGTTCGGGATGTAGTTGTGTACCGGACATTTCCATTCGCAGTAAGGGTTACCGCAGGACAGGCAGCGGTCTGCCTGTGCTTTGGCCTGGCCTTCTGAAAACGGCTCGTAGATTTCAACAAATTCAATTTTGCGGATCTTCAGCGGTTTCTTTGGCGGATCAACACGCTGCAGGTCGATAAACTGGTATACGTTCTGGCTCATCTGAATTCCTTACTGCGCCTGCACGCGCAGCTCTGCTGCGCTACGACTACGGTGACCCAACAGGGCTTTAACATCGCTGGACTTCGGCTTAACCAGCGCGAATTTCGCAGAGAACGCCGGCCAGTTCGCCAGGATCTCTTCGCCGCGCGAAGAACCGGTATGCTGCACGTGTTCGGTAATCAAACCGCGCAGGTGTTCTTCGTGAATGGCCAGCGTGTCAACGTCCAGCACTTCTACCAGTTCAGGGTTCACGCGTTTACGGAACTCACCGTCTTCATCCAGGACGTAGGCAAAACCGCCCGTCATGCCTGCGCCGAAGTTCACGCCGGTTTTACCCAGAACGCAAACAATCCCGCCCGTCATGTATTCACAACCGTTATCGCCAATGCCTTCCACCACGGTGATAGCACCGGAGTTACGCACCGCAAAACGCTCGCCCGCACGGCCCGCGGCAAACAGACGACCGCCGGTTGCGCCGTACAGGCAGGTGTTACCGATAATGCTGGCTTCATGGCTGCGGAAGGCTGAGCCGACCGGAGGACGTACCGCCAGAAGACCGCCCGCCATGCCTTTACCGACGTAGTCGTTGGCATCGCCGGTCAGGTACAGCTCAACGCCGCCTGCGTTCCACACGCCGAAGCTCTGACCCGCAGTACCGCTGAAGTGTGCGGTAATCGGATCGGCTGCCAGCCCCTGGTCACCGTGCGTCTGTGCAATGTAGCCGGAGAGGGAGGCACCCACGGAACGGTCGGTGTTGCGGATATCAAACCAGAACGTTTTGCTCTGCTTGTCGTCCACATACGGTTTCGCCTGCTGCAGCAGCTGCGCGTTCAGCACGCCGTTGTCGAACGGCGGGTTGTTCTCGGTGCAGTAGACCGCTTTGCCAGGATGCGGCTGCGCGGTTTCCAGCAGCTTAGACAGCTCCAGCTTCTGCTGCTTGGCCGTGAAGCCTTCCAGCTCTTTCAGCAGGTCGGTACGGCCAATCAGGTCTACCAGGCGCTTCACGCCCAGCTGCGCCATCAGCTCGCGGGTTTCACGGGCGATGAAGTCAAAGTAGTTGGTCACTTTGAACGGCAGGCCGTGGTAGTGGTTCTTACGCAGCTTCTCGTCCTGGGTCGCAACACCGGTTGCGCAGTTGTTCAGGTGGCAAATACGCAGGTATTTACAGCCGAGCGCAACCATTGGGCCGGTACCGAAGCCAAAGCTTTCCGCACCCAGAATCGCCGCCTTGATGATGTCGAGGCCGGTTTTCAGGCCACCGTCCACCTGCAGACGGATCTTGTGACGCAGACCGTTAGCCACCAGCGCCTGCTGGGTTTCCACCAGGCCAAGTTCCCACGGGCAGCCCGCATATTTCACGGAGGAGAGCGGGCTTGCGCCGGTACCACCGTCATAACCGGCGATGGTGATAAGGTCCGCATAGGCCTTCGCCACGCCGGTGGCAATGGTGCCGACGCCCGGTTCGGAAACCAGCTTCACGGAGATCATCGCTTTCGGGTTGACCTGCTTCAGGTCGAAAATCAGCTGCGCCAGGTCCTCGATAGAGTAGATATCGTGGTGCGGCGGCGGGGAGATCAGCGTCACGCCCGGTACCGAGTAGCGCAGTTTGGCGATGTACGGGGTAACTTTATCACCCGGCAACTGACCGCCTTCGCCCGGTTTCGCACCCTGAGCGACTTTAATCTGAATCACGTCGGCGTTGACCAGGTACGCTGGCGTCACGCCAAAGCGGCCGGATGCCACCTGCTTGATACGGGACACTTTGTTGGTGCCGTAACGGGCAGGATCTTCACCGCCTTCGCCGGAGTTAGAGTTGCCACCGATGCTGTTCATGGCTTCCGCCAGCGCCTCGTGGGCTTCCGGGCTCAGCGCGCCGATGGACATCGCCGCGGTATCGAAGCGTTTGAACAGTTCGGATGCCGGTTCGACTTCGTCAATGCTGACCGCTTCATCACCCGGATTCAGGGCAATGAGGTCGCGCAGCGTCGCCGCCGGACGGTTGTTCACCAGTTCAGCGTACTGCTGATAATCACGGTATTCGCCGCTCTGAACCGCCTGCTGCAGCGTGCGCACCACGTCAGGGTTGTAGGCATGATACTCGCCGCCGTGAACGTATTTCAGCAGACCGCCCTGATCCAGCGGCTTACGTGCCAGCCAGGCGCGCTTGGACAGGTTCACCAGATCCTGCTGGAAGTCAGCAAAACCGGCGCCGCCGATGCGGCTGACCACGCCCTGGAAGCAAAGGTTGGCGACCTCATCGTGCAGGCCGACCGCTTCAAACAGCTTCGAGCAGCGGTAGGAGGCAATGGTCGAGATGCCCATTTTGGACATGATCTTGTACAGACCTTTGTTGATGCCGTTACGGTAGTTCAGCATCACCGCGCGGTAATCTTTGTCGATCGCGCGGGTATCCACCAGACGGGCCAGCGTTTCATAGGCCAGGTACGGGTAGATCGCCGTCGCGCCAAAGCCTAACAGCACGGCAAAGTGGTGCGGGTCGCGCGCGCTGGCGGTTTCAACAATGATGTTGGCGTCGCAGCGCAGGCTCTTATCCACCAGACGCGTCTGGATAGCGCCCACCGCCATTGGTGCAGGCACCGGCAGACGGTTTTTCGCGATGTTGCGGTCGGACAATACCAGCAGCACGGTACCGTTACGCACCATCTGTTCGGCTTTGTCGCACAGCGCATTCACCGTCTCTTCGAGGCTCGCGTCGTTCACGTCGAAGGTAATATCGAGCGTGTCGGCGCGATAGTGCTCCTCTTTCATGGTGGTGAGCTGTTTGAAATCGGAGTACAGCAGGATCGGCGATTTAAAGGTCAGACGGTGCGCCTGGCCTTCGGCCTCGCAGAAGACGTTCATCTCGCGACCGATGCTGGTGGCCAGAGACATCACGTGGGCTTCACGCAGCGGATCGATTGGCGGGTTGGTGACCTGCGCAAACTGCTGGCGGAAGTAGTCGTAAATGATGCGCGGCTGGCTGGAGAGCACGGCAAACGGGGTATCGTCACCCATCGAGCCGACCGCTTCCTGGCCGTTTTCACCGAGCACGCGGATGACGGAGTCCAGCTCCTCCGCGCTGTAGTTAAACTGCTTTTGGTAGCTCGCGAGGGTGTCATCATCCAGCTCGCGGCTGCCCACTTCTTCATCCGACAGATCTTCAAACGGCACCAGACGACGCACGTTTTTCTCCATCCACTCTTTGTACGGATGGCGGCTCTTCAGATCGTTGTCGGTTTCGGCGGAGTGCAGGATGCGTCCACTGCGGGTGTCGATCACCATCAGCTCGCCCGGACCGACGCGGCCTTTCTCGACCACTTCGTCAGGCTGGTAATCCCAGATGCCGACTTCAGAGGCGCAGGTGATGAGCTTATCTTTGGTGATGACGTAGCGCGCCGGACGCAGGCCGTTACGGTCCAGGTTACACGCAGCGAAACGACCGTCGGACATGACGATGCCCGCCGGGCCGTCCCACGGCTCCATGTGCATGGAGTTAAAGTCGAAGAACGCGCGCAGCTCAGGGTCCATATCCGGGTTGTTCTGCCAGGCCGGCGGCACGAGCAGACGCATGGCGCGCACGATATCCATCCCGCCCGCCAGCAGCAGTTCCAGCATGTTATCCATCGAGCTGGAGTCCGAGCCGGTTTCGTTCACGAACGGCGCGGCATCATGCAGGTCAGGGATCAATGGCGTCTGGAACTTGTAGGTACGGGCGCGGGCCCACTGGCGGTTACCGGTAATAGTGTTGATCTCGCCGTTATGCGCCAGGTAGCGGAACGGCTGCGCCAGCGGCCAGCGTGGAACGGTGTTGGTGGAGAAGCGCTGGTGGAACAGGCAAATGGCCGATTCCAGACGCAGGTCCGCCAGGTCCAGGTAGAAGCGCGGCAGGTCAGCCGGCATACACAGACCTTTATAGATGTTCACCAGGTTAGAGAGGCTACAGACGTAGAACTCTTTATCGTCCTGGAGACGTTTTTCAATGCGGCGGCGGGCGATAAACAGACGGCGTTCCATATCACGCGGACGCCAGCCCGCAGGCGCGTTGACGAAAATCTGTTCAATACGAGGCAGCGAGGAGAGGGCGATTTCACCGAGCACCCCTTCGTTGGTTGGCACATCGCGCCAGCCGACAATCGACAGGGTTTCACGCTGAAGTTCTTCTTCGACGATGCGGCGTGAGGCGGCAGCCTTTTCAGGATCCTGGTTCAGGAACAGCATGCCGACAGCGTAGTTTTTGGCTAAACGCCAGCCGCGCTCTTCCGCCACGATGCGGAAGAAACGATCCGGTTTTTGCAGCAGCAGGCCGCAACCGTCGCCAGTTTTACCATCGGCAAGAATGGCGCCACGGTGCTGCATACGGGCCAGTGCGTGAATAGCGGTACGCACCACCTTGTGGCTAGGTTCGCCTTCTATGTGGGCGATCAGGCCGAAACCACAGTTATCCTTCTCAAGGGATTTATCGTACAACATATCAGTGAACCTCCCCAGGCTCGTCGGGCTTCCCACTGAACTTTACCGTGGCGCACAGGCACAGAAAGAGCATGGCGACGGGGTTTGCGTTTCATACGCGGACCTCGCATTCGCCCTCTTTTTCATCCTTTCGCGCAGGTAAACAAGTTTGAGGACTTGCTTCAGAGGAAATCTCAATTACTGCATAAATATGATGAGCAGGCCGCTCATCCAGAAAGCTTCCAGCGGATTTCCAACTTATCGGGAATTGGTACACAGGTCAAATGGCAATCTTATTTATACAAAAATGTGCTAAAGAGAGTTTATCTGTTTGTATTTTAAGGTTATTTAACTAATTTTACATTGAATGAATGCCCTGAAAGAGCGCAGCGGAGTGTGATCTGACTCACTATATGAAAGCGGTATTATCCCTGTAGCGTGCTGAATAGCGGTTTTATAGCAGAACAATAATCTGGCATTGGCCGCAAACCCGCATAAACACACTGTTTTTCAGTGATGGCGCTATAAATGAAAAAAACAATCAGAACATAAGGAAAAGTAATCACATGCGGCGTGAATGAAATTGCAGTAATCCTGAGTATTTATTCATATAGATAAAGGCCGTCCAGGGCGATTGATCCAGGTCATCGCCGACAGAGGCTAAAAATGGCAGGCTTGTCCCCTTTCTCCGGGACGGTCTATCAGATTATGCAGTTACAGAAATTAGTCAATATGTTTGGTGGGGATCTTTTGCAGCGGTACGGGCAAAAGGTTCATAAGCTGACGCTGCACGGCGGGTTTAGCTGCCCGAATCGCGACGGCACCATCGGGCGCGGTGGCTGCACCTTCTGTAACGTCGCGTCGTTTGCCGATGAAGCACAGCAACATAACTCTATCGCTGAGCAGCTTGCCCACCAGGCCAGCCTGGTGAACCGTGCGAAGCAGTATCTGGCCTATTTTCAGGCTTACACCAGCACGTGGGCGGAGGTGCAGGTATTGCGATCGATGTATCAGCAGGCCGTCAGCCAGGCCAGTATCGTTGGGCTGTGCGTGGGAACCCGCCCGGACTGCGTACCGGACGCGGTGCTGGACCTGCTCAGCGAGTACAAAGAACAAGGCTACGAGATCTGGCTGGAGCTGGGCTTGCAAACCGCACATGACAAAACGCTGCACCGTATCAACCGTGGCCATGATTTCGCCTGCTACCAGCGCACCACGCGGCTGGCACGCGAGCGCGGGCTGAAGGTCTGTTCACATCTGATTGTCGGTCTGCCCGGTGAAGGTCAACAGCATGGCCTTGAAACCTTGGAAAAAGTCGTTGAAACCGGCGTGGACGGCATCAAGCTTCATCCGCTGCATATCGTGAAGGGCAGCATTATGGCGAAAGCCTGGGAGGCCGGGCGGTTAAGCGGTATCGAGCTTGAGGACTATACGGTGACGGCGGGGGAGATGATTCGCCACACGCCACCGGAGATTGTCTACCACCGCATCTCGGCCAGCGCCCGCCGTCCAACGCTTCTGGCACCGCTGTGGTGTGAGAACCGCTGGACGGGGATGGTGGAAATTGACCGCTACCTGCAGGAGAACGGCGTACAGGGTTCGGCGCTGGGCCGCCCGTGGGTTCCGCGTCTAGCGGCGACGGCCGCCTAACAAACTCCCCAGCATGCCGCGTACGATCTGATTGGTGACCTGTCGCGCGGCGCTTTTCGCCATGGTCTGCACTACGCCGTCGCGTTTGCCGCCGCGCGGCCCGGTGCTGCCGAACAGGATGTCTTTGAGTCCACCAAGAATGCCGTCATCCACGGCGACAGACTGCCCTTTAGCGGCAGGCGCATCCTGCGATTCCGTTGTCGCCTGGACTCCTTTTTGCAGCATCTCGAAAGCAGATTCGCGATCCACCTCGTCTTCGTACTTCCCGTAAACCGTTGAGTGGTTAATCAGGCCGTTGCGTTCATCGTCGGTCACCGGCCCCATGCGCGAGCAAGGCGCAATGACCATGGCGCGTTCCACCACGGACGGGCTGCCCTTTGCATCCAGGAACGAGATCAGCGCTTCACCGGTTCCCAGCGCCTGAATGGCGGCTTCGGTATCAAAGGCCGGATTGGCGCGCATGGTTTGCGCAGCGGCTTTTACCGCTTTTTGATCTTTCGGCGTGAAGGCGCGCAGGGCGTGCTGTACGCGGTTACCGAGTTGTCCCAGTACGTTATCGGGGATATCCGACGGGTTTTGCGAGACAAACCAAACGCCGACGCCTTTGGAACGGATCAGGCGGATAACCTGCTCGATCTTGTCCAGCAGCACCTGCGGTGCATCGTTAAACAGCAGGTGCGCTTCATCAAAGAAGAACACCAGCTTCGGCTTCTCAAGGTCGCCCGCCTCTGGCAGCTGTTCGTAAAGTTCAGAGAGCATCCACAGCAGGCTGGCGGCGTAGAGTTTCGGCATCTGGTAGAGCTTTTCGGAGCTCAGGATGTTAATAATCCCTTTGCCGCTGCTGTCGGTGCGCATCCAGTCTTTGATATCCAGCATGGGTTCACCAAAGAAATGTTCAGCGCCCTGTTGCTCAAGCGTCAGTAGCCCACGCTGAATAGCGCCCACCGAGGCGCTGCTGATGTTGCCGTACTGGTTCTGGAAGGATTTGGCGTTATCGCCGATGTACTGCGTAATGGCGCGCAGATCTTTGAAATCAAGCAGCAGTAGCCCCTGGTCATCGGCAATGCGGAAGATAATATTCAGCACGCCGGACTGCACGTCGTTGAGGTTAAGCAGACGGGACAGCAGCAGCGGGCCAAGATCGGAGACGGTGGCGCGTACCGGGTGGCCTTTTTCACCGAAGATGTCCCATACCACCACCGGGTTACCGTGCGGCGTCCAGTCCGTGATGCCAATATTTTTCAGCCGTTCGAGCAGTTTTTCAGAGGCGGTACCCTCCTGAGCCACACCGGTTAAATCGCCTTTTACGTCAGCCATAAAGACCGGTACGCCAATCTCCGAAAGCGACTCCGCCAGCTTTTGCAGGGTGACCGTTTTCCCCGTCCCGGTCGCACCGGTGATCAGACCGTGGCGGTTCGCCATCGCGGGCAGTAAATAGAGCTCTTTTTCCAGCGTCCGGGCAATTAACAATGGTGTACTCATGATGCGCTTCCTCTCATAGTCCTGGGTGGAGTATAGGCAACCTGACGGTAAAACGGCTGAGTAAATTGCTGACTTTGCGGCGCATTATCCAGCGCGGACTATGCTTTTGCATACGGTTCACAAAATAGTGGGAAACTATGTCCAGATTCTTCTTTAACGATCGCAAACAGCTGGTCAACGATGCCATTGAAGGCATACTGCTCTCTGCGCCACATGCCAATCTCGTCAAGCTTGATATCGATCCGGCCATCAGGATCGTCGCGCGCGGCGACTGGGATAAAAGCCGCGTGGCGGTAATTTCCGGCGGCGGCTCAGGCCACGAACCCGCACACGCCGGGTTTGTTGGGAAAGGGATGCTGACGGCGGCTGTGTGCGGCGATCTGTTTGCCTCGCCGAGCGTGGATGCGGTACTGAATGCCATCGTCGCGGTCACGGGCGATCGCGGCTGTCTGCTGATCGTCAAAAACTACACCGGCGACCGCCTGAACTTCGGCCTGGCCGCTGAAAAGGCCAAACGCTACGGCCTGAAGGTGGAGATGGTGATTGTGGCGGACGATATCGCGCTGCCGGATAACAAGCAGCCGCGCGGTATTGCCGGTACGGCACTGGTGCACAAGATTGCGGGCTATGCGGCGGAGCAGGGGAAATCGCTGAGCGAGGTGCGGGATATTGCGCAACAGGCCTGCGATAACCTCTGGAGCCTGGGCGTAGCGATGCAAACGTGCAACCTGCCGGGCAGCGACGATGAAGAGGGGCGCATTAAGCAAGGCCATGTCGAGCTGGGCCTGGGCATTCACGGCGAGCCCGGGGCTTCCGTGGTGGATACGCAAAACAGCAAAGCCATTATCGACACCCTGGTGACGCCGTTACGCGCGCAGGCGGGGGAGGGGCGTTTTGCGGTGCTGATTAACAATCTTGGCGGCGTATCGGCGCTGGAGATGGCGCTGCTGACCAAAGAGCTGGCGCACTCGGCGCTGAAAGAGAATATCGCGTACCTGATTGGCCCTGCGCCGCTGGTCAGCGCGCTGGATATGAAAGGCTTTTCTTTGACGCTGCTGAAGCTCAACGATTTCTTTGAAAAGGCGATTCACGCCGACGTCGAGACGCTGGGCTGGCAGAAGCCCGTCGCGTTTGCGCCACTGCGCACCGTGGCGCACAGCGCCATTCATGACCGTGTGGAGTACACTCCGTCTGACAATCCACAGGTGCGTGCGTTTGTCTCCTCCGTGACGACAACGCTGCTCCAGCTCGAAAACCGCCTGAACGCGCTGGATGCTAAAGTGGGGGATGGCGATACCGGCTCTACCTTTGCGCAAGTGGCGCGGGATATTGCGCAGCGCCTGGAGGAGAACGCGCTCCCGCTTAATGACGTGCCTAAGCTGCTGTTACTGGTTGGCGAGCGGCTGGCTACGGTAATGGGCGGGTCGAGCGGCGTGCTGATGTCGATCTTCTTTACCGCGGCCGGGCAAAAGCTTCACGATGGTCAGACGCTCCCGGAGGCCTTGCTCAGTGGACTTGCGCAGATGAAGCAGTACGGCGGGGCAGATCTCGGCGATCGCACGCTGATCGATGCGCTGCAACCGGCGCTGGAGGCGTTACAGAAAGGCAATATTCAGGCGGCAGCGCAGGCCGCGCAGCAGGGCGCAGAAGCAACGTCGAAGATGGCGAAAGTCGGCGCGGGACGCTCGTCGTATGTCAATAAAGAGAACCTGGATGGGGTGATGGATCCGGGAGCGGTCGCGGTAGCGGAAGTATTTAACGTATTGGCGCAGCAGTGAAAGTAGGCCGGGTAAGGCGAAGCCGCCACCCGGCAAACTCACATCAGAAATCTGCTTTCAGCACCACGCGGTAGCGGGCTTTGCCGTCGCGCACGTGCTGGATCGCTTCGTTGATTTTTGACATCGGATACAGTTCGGTGGTCGGCGCCACTTTGGTGCGTCCGGCGAATTTCATCAGTTTGCGCAGCTCGTACGGCGTACCGGTTGCAGAACCGGAGATGCTGCGATCCCCGCCGATCAGGGTAAACGCCGGAACCGGCAGCGGCTTCATTACCGCACCCACGGTGTGGAAGTTACCGCCGTAGGCCAGCGCTTCAAAGTACGGCTGCCAGTCGAGATCCACGTTAACGGTGTTGATGATCAGGTCAAACTGGCCCGCCAGCGCGTTCAGCGCCTGCGGATCGCGGCTGTTCACCACTTTATCCGCCCCCATCGCCAGCACTTCTTTCTCTTTCGCCGGGTTCGAGCTGAACGCCGTGACTTCACAGCCCATCGCGTGCAGCAGCTTAATGGCAATATGCCCCAGTCCGCCGATACCGATGACGCCGACGCGGCTGGTAGCGGTGATATGGTGCATCAGCAGCGGCTTGAAGACGGTGATGCCGCCACACAGCAGCGGACCGGCGGATTCGATATCAATGCTGTCCGGCAGCGGGATGACCCATTGCCAGTCGGCGCGCAGTTTATCGGCAAAACCGCCTTTGTTGAGAATGGTGGGAACGGCGCCTTCGAGGCAGTTGATTTGATTGCCGCTGATACAGGCATCGCAGTGACCGCAGCTGCGTGCCGTCCAGCCAATGCCCACGCGCTGGCCAACCTTCAGCCCTTTTTCCTGCGCGGCGCTACCGAGCGCCACGACGCGGCCAATAACTTCGTGCCCGGCAACCAGCGGATAGCTGGAGAAGCCCCATTCGTTGTCGATCATCGAGAGATCCGAGTGGCAGATCCCGCAGTAATCAACCTGTACTTCGACGTCTTCTGCTTTTAGTTCGCCCGCATCGTACTCGTACAGCTCTAGTTCTGCACCCGCCTGCGGTGCGGCGTAGCTTTTTATCTTCGACATCGTGTTTCCCCCGTTGTGGTGTGAACTGAGAGTGTAGAGCATTCAGTTTACAGCCGCTTAACAGAAGAGGGCAGGAACGAAAGTTACAGACTTTTCAGCATTCTGACTTCGCAATCAACGTGGCCGGTACAGCCCAGCGGCGCATCGATATGCTCAAAGCCCAGATGTTCATACAGGCCGATGGCCTCTTTGAGGAAGGCGGTCGTTTCAAGGTAGCAGCGGGTAAAACCCTGCTTGCGCGCGTGGTCCAGCGCCATCAGCGCCAGCTTTTTTGCCAGTCCTTGTCCGCGTGCCGCTGGCAGGAAATACATTTTCTGCAGTTCGCAGATATCCGGCTCGCTGCAGCTGAGGGGCGCCACGCCGCCGCCGCCCACGACCTGACCGTTCTGCTCGATGACCCAGTAGGCATGACCAGGCTGGCTGTAGAGCTGGAAAAGCGCGTCCAGATTCGGGTCGGCAACCGTGTAGCCCTTGTCAGCCGTCAGTCCATATTCGGCAGAAACGGTGCGAATAACGGCGGCGATAGCCGGGTTATCCTGCTCAGCGATCCGGCGCATCGTCGTCGTGACGGGGGTAATCACGCTCATAGCATTACTCATTACAAAAATTGACACATAACTGCTGTTAATAGCACCGCAGAAAGGGGAGTGCAAGCGAGGAGTTTTCAGGAAGGTTACCCCTTACGCCCTGAAGCGTAAGGGGTAAAAGCATTACAGGGCAGCGATAACCGCCTGCTGCTCAATCAGCTTGGTCTTCGCATCGGCGAAGGCAACCAGACGCTCACGCTCTTTCGCGATGACCGCTTCCGGCGCGCGGGCAACAAAGCCTTCGTTCGCCAGTTTGCTTTCGATTTTGCCAATTTCCACGTCGACTTTCGCCACTTCTTTCGCCAGACGAGCCAGCTCAGCGTCTTTGTCGATCAGACCTGCCATCGGGATCAGCAGCTCGGCACCGTCGATGATTTTGGTCACGGAAACCGGACCTTTGTCATCAGCAGGCAGCACGGTGATGCTTTCCAGACGCGCCATGGTTTTCAGGAAGGTGTTGTTCTCGGTGACGCGACGAACGGCCGCTTCGCTACAGCCGCGCAGCAGCAGCTCCAGCGGTTTGCCCGGCGCGATGTTCATTTCAGCACGAATGTTACGTACCGCCACGATCGCCTGCTTCAGCCACTCGGTATCCGCAGACGCCGCTTCATCAACCTTAGCTGCATCGAATGCCGGGAACGGCTGCAGCATGATGGTGTCGGCGTTGATGCCTGCAATCACCTTCACGCGCTGCCAGATGGTCTCGGTGATGAATGGAATAACCGGATGCGCCAGGCGCAGCAGGCCTTCCAGAACGGTAATCAGCGTGTTGCGCGTGCCGCGCAGTTCCGCCTCAGTGCCGCCGTTCATGACCGGCTTCGCCAGCTCCAGATACCAGTCACAGAACTGGTTCCAGGTGAATTCATACAGAATGCCCGCCGCGATATCGAAGCGGTAGCTGTCCAGCGCCTCGCGGAACGCTTTCACGGTCTGGTTGAATTCCGCCAGGATCCAGCGGTCGGCCAGGGAGAGGGTCATCTCGCCGCCGTTGAAGCCGCAATCCTGATCTTCGGTGTTCATCAGCACAAAGCGGCTGGCGTTCCAAAGCTTGTTACAGAAGTTACGGTAACCTTCCAGACGCTTCATGTCCCAGTTGATGTCACGGCCGGTCGAGGCCAGCGCTGCCAGGGTGAAGCGCAGGGCGTCGGTACCGTGAGCCTCAATCCCGTTCGGGAACTGCTTCTCGGTGCGCTTGCGGATTTTCTCCGCCAGCTGAGGCTGCATCATGTTGCCGGTGCGTTTTTCCAGCAGCTCTTCCAGAGAAATACCGTCAACCATATCCAGCGGGTCAATGACGTTACCCTTGGATTTGGACATCTTCTGGCCTTCGTCGTCGCGGATCAGACCGGTCATGTAGACGGTATGGAACGGAACCTGCGGCTTGCCGTCTTCGTCTTTGATGAAGTGCATGGTCATCATGATCATGCGGGCAATCCAGAAGAAGATAATGTCGAAGCCGGACACCATCACGCTGGTTGGGTGGAACTGACGCAGCGCGTCGGTGTTTTCTGGCCAGCCGAGGGTGGAGAAGGTCCACAGCGCGGAGGAGAACCAGGTATCCAGCACGTCTTCGTCCTGACGCAGGGCAACGTCAGCGCTCAGGTTGTTTTCCTGGCGCACTTCATCTTCGCTGCGGCCAACGTACACGTTGCCTTCGTTGTCGTACCATGCCGGGATACGGTGACCCCACCACAGCTGACGGGAGATACACCAGTCCTGAATATCGCGCATCCAGGAGAAGTACATGTTTTCGTACTGCTTCGGCACGAACTGAATGCTGCCGTTCTCAACCGCTTCAACAGCCGGTTTCGCCAGCACGTCGGCACGCACGTACCACTGGTCGGTCAGCATTGGCTCGATAACCACGCCGCCACGGTCGCCGTACGGCACGGTCAGATCGTGAGGCTTGATCTCTTCCAGCAGGCCGAGTGCGTCAACAGCAGCCACGATGGCTTTACGCGCGGCAAAGCGTTCCAGCTTCTGGAACTCGGCCGGGATGTCGCTGGAATAGACGTCGGATTCGTTGCCTTTGGTGTCGTACACTTCTGCGCTTTCGCGGATATCGCCGTCGAAGGTCAGAATGTTGATCATCGGCAGGGCGTGACGACGACCCACTTCATAGTCGTTGAAGTCGTGCGCCGGGGTGATTTTCACGCAGCCGGTGCCTTTTTCCATGTCGGCGTGTTCGTCGCCCACAATCGGAATACGGCGGTTTACCAGCGGCAGCACCACGAATTTGCCAATCAGATCTTTATAACGCGGATCTTCCGGGTTAACGGCCACGCCGGTATCGCCCAGCAGGGTTTCCGGACGGGTGGTCGCGACCACCAGGTAATCTTTACCGTCAGCGGTTTTTGCGCCGTCGGCCAGCGGATAGCGGATGTGCCACATGGAGCCTTTAGACTCGCGGTTTTCCACTTCCAGATCGGAAATCGCGGTGCGCAGTTTTGGATCCCAGTTAACCAGGCGCTTGCCGCGGTAAATCAGGTCTTCTTTATACAGGCGGACGAAGACTTCTTTCACGGCGTTGGAAAGGCCTTCATCCATGGTGAAGCGCTCGCGCTCCCAGTCCACGGAGTTGCCGAGACGGCGCATCTGACGGGTAATGGTGCCGCCAGATTCCGCTTTCCACTGCCAGATTTTGTCGATGAACGCGTCGCGACCGTAGTCGTGGCGGGTTTTCCCTTCTTCAGCGGCAATTTTACGCTCAACCACCATCTGGGTCGCGATACCCGCGTGGTCAGTCCCCGCCTGCCACAGGGTGTTTTTGCCCTGCATGCGCTGGTAGCGGATCATGGTGTCCATGATGGTCTGCTGGAAAGCATGACCCATATGCAAACTGCCGGTGACGTTCGGCGGCGGGATCATGATGCAGAAGGACTCTTTGCTTTCGTCGCCGTTAGGCTTGAAATAGCCCTGCTGTTCCCAGTGCTCGTAAAGCGGCTGTTCGATATCGCGTGGGTTATATGTCTTTTCCATTATTTCCAGGTTGCCGTATTCAGGTTAAAACCAGCCAGGCGGTACGCTTTATAGCGTTCGCGTGCCAGTTGTTTCAAGGATTCTTCGTAAGGGACAAAGTCTACCACTTCTGTGAAAGCGGTGGCAAAATCTGCAAAATCTATCCGCAGGCTAATCAGAATGTCGCGCGCGCTGCTGTTGCGCTTTTGCGGCCAGGCAATTTCCACCGGCGCCCCGCCGCGTGGCCCTTCGCCTGACAGGTTATGCGGAACAAAGCTCTCCGGCGGGCGGGCCCACAGCGCTTCATCGAGACGAATCGCCTGCTGCTCATCTTCACAGGCTATCAACACGCGTTTGCCTGCGCGCCAACGTTCTGCGGCAATTTCACACACCAGCTGTTCGACGGCGCTGAGTCCATCCTGATGGGTGTCGTTGTCCAGAAGGTAGAACGTTGCATTCTTCATAATATGGGGCTTCTTGTCGTGGATTTAAATGCAAAGCCGGGTGGCGCTACGCTTACCCGGCCTACGGTTGAATGACGTTGTAGGCCGGGTAAGGCGAAGCCGCCACCCGGCACTTTATATCACTCGTCGCCGTTAAAACCCGCACGGTTGAGCAGGAACTGCGACAGCAGCGCCACCGGACGACCGGTTGCGCCTTTGGCCTTACCGGAGCGCCATGCGGTGCCCGCGATATCCAGGTGCGCCCAGTTGTACTTGCGGGTAAAGCGCGCCAGGAAGCATCCCGCGGTGATCGCCCCGCCAGGACGTCCGCCAATGTTCGCCATATCCGCGAAGTTAGACTCCAGCTGCTCCTGATATTCATCACCCAGCGGCAGACGCCATGCGCGGTCACCGGCCTGCTCCGAGGCGCTAATCAGCTCGTGCGCCAGCGGATT
This sequence comes from Enterobacter cloacae complex sp. IR53041, assembly GCF_049238285.1. NCBI lineage: Bacteria > Pseudomonadati > Pseudomonadota > Gammaproteobacteria > Enterobacterales > Enterobacteriaceae > Enterobacter > Enterobacter cloacae complex sp. IR53041. The sequence continues at coordinate 17,432 of NZ_JBMKHB010000019.1, forward strand.
ATGGTTAGACATCAGGCCGGTAATGTGGTGGCCCAGCGCAATCACGCAGGCACCGGTCAGGGTGGCGACGTCAATGACCGCTTCTGGCTCGAAGCGCTCAACGTAGGTCAACACGTCACAGAGTACCAGACGGCCTTCAGCGTCGGTGTTCAGCACTTCTACCGTCTGGCCAGACATAGTGGTCAGGACGTCACCCGGGCGATACGCGCGACCGCCGGGCATGTTTTCGCAGCCCGCCAGGACGCCGATCACGTTGATCGGCAGCTGAAGCTCCGCGACCATGCGCATCACGCCGTAAACCGCCGCCGCGCCGCACATGTCGTATTTCATCTCGTCCATGCCTTCCGCAGGCTTGATGGAGATACCGCCGGAATCGAAGGTCAGGCCTTTACCGACCAGCACGACAGGGCGCGCGTCTTCGGCCGGGTTGCCCTTGTACTCGATAACCGACATCAGGGATTCGTTCTGCGAGCCGTTACCGACCGCCAGATAAGAGTGCATTCCCAGCTCTTTCATCTGCTGTTCGCCGATGACGCGGGTAATCACGTTTTTGCTGTAGGCGTCGGCCAGCTGGCGCGCCTGAGAGGCGAGGTAAGCGGCGTTACAGATGTTCGGCGGCATGTTGCCGAGATCTTTTGCCGCTTTAATACCGGCGGCAATCGCCAGACCGTGCTGAATGGCGCGCTCGCCGCTGGTCAGCTCGCGACGGGTTGGCACGTTAAAGACCATTTTACGCAGCGGACGACGCGGCTCGCTTTTATTGGTCTTCAGCTGATCGAAGCTGTACAGGCTCTCTTTTGCCGTTTCGACTGCCTGACGCACTTTCCAGTAGGTGTTACGCCCTTTAACGTGCAGCTCGGTCAGGAAGCAGACGGCTTCCATTGAACCGGTATCATTCAGCGTATTGATGGTTTTCTGAATCACCTGCTTGTACTGACGTTCATCCAGCTCGCGTTCTTTGCCGCAGCCAATCAGCAGAATGCGCTCTGACAGTACGTTCGGAACATGGTGCAGTAACAGCGTCTGCCCAGGTTTGCCTTCCAGTTCGCCACGGCGCAGCAGGGCGCTAATATAGCCGTCACTGATTTTATCGAGTTGTTCGGCGATCGGGGAGAGTCGGCGTGGTTCAAAGACGCCCACAACGATGCAGGCACTCCGCTGTTTCTCCGGGCTACCGCTTTTTACACTGAACTCCATGCACTACGCTCCTGAATCTTAAAGACAACGGCGGCGGCTACGGATAGAATTGAAACCTTTCGTAACTCATGTCCGCTGTTGTGGTGACTTCGTGTTAATCTTACGTTACTACGGTTTCGACACGTCAGAAAAAGTCCTGAAGCGTGAATCCGCCGGATGTTTTAATCTTAGCGATGATTTCGACGACTCAAGAGAATAAATGACGTTTAAGCCATGAAACAAGCGATTTTCCAGCAAAGAGACGGGTTTTTACGGGCGTATTTAAAGTGATAATCATAAGATATCTGGTGCGGGAGACGCTCAAAAGCCAACTGGCGATCCTCTTCATCCTGCTGCTGATTTTTTTCTGTCAGAAGCTGGTTAAGATCCTCGGTGCGGCCGTTGACGGCGAAATTCCAACAAATCTGGTGCTTTCCCTGCTTGGTTTAGGGATCCCGGAAATGGCGCAGCTTATCCTGCCGCTAAGTCTTTTCCTTGGCCTGCTCATGACGCTTGGGAAACTCTACACCGAGAGTGAAATCACGGTGATGCATGCCTGTGGCCTGAGCAAAGCGGTGCTGGTCAAAGCCGCCATGATACTGGCGCTGTTCACGGGTATCGTTGCGGCGGTGAATGTGATGTGGGCGGGTCCTCTGTCTTCTCGCCATCAGGACGAAGTGCTGGCCGAAGCGAAAGCCAACCCCGGCATGGCGGCGTTAGCTCAGGGGCAGTTCCAGCAGGCAACCGACGGGAACTCCGTGCTGTTTATTGAGAGCGTTGACGGCAGCAAATTCAACGATGTTTTCTTGGCGCAGCTGCGTCCTAAAGGTAACGCGCGTCCTTCTGTGGTGGTTGCCGACTCCGGTCAGCTTGCTCAGCGCAAAGATGGTTCTCAGGTCGTGACGCTGAACAAAGGCACCCGTTTCGAAGGCACCGCGATGCTGCGTGACTTCCGCATTACGGATTTCCAGAACTATCAGGCCATTATCGGCCATCAGACCGTGGCGCTCGATCCAACGGATACTGAGCAAATGGACATGCGTACCCTCTGGAATACCGATACCAACCGAGCGCGTGCTGAGTTCCACTGGCGTATTACGCTTGTCTTCACCGTGTTCATGATGGCGCTGATAGTCGTTCCGCTGAGCGTGGTGAACCCACGTCAGGGACGCGTGCTCTCTATGCTGCCAGCGATGCTGCTTTACCTGATCTATTTCCTGCTGCAAACCTCGATTCGTTCCAACGGCGCGAAGGGTAAGCTGGACCCTATGGTCTGGACATGGTTCGTTAACAGCCTGTACATCTTACTGGCGCTGGGGTTAAACCTGTGGGATACGGTGCCTGTGCGCCGCATACGTGCCCGATTCTCGCGTAAAGGAGCCATCTAATGCAGGCGTTTGGCGTTCTTGATCGCTATATCGGTAAAACCATTTTTACCACCATCATGATGACGTTGTTCATGCTGGTGTCCCTCTCCGGCATTATCAAATTTGTCGATCAGCTGAAAAAAGCCGGGCAGGGGAGTTATGACGCGCTGGGCGCGGGGATGTATACCCTGCTCAGCGTGCCGAAAGATGTGCAGATCTTCTTCCCGATGGCGGCCCTGCTGGGGGCGCTGCTGGGGCTGGGGATGCTGGCGCAGCGCAGTGAGCTGGTCGTTATGCAGGCTTCGGGTTTTACCCGTATGCAGGTCGCGCTGTCGGTAATGAAAACCGCCATCCCCCTGGTGCTGTTGACCATGGCGATTGGCGAGTGGGTCGCGCCGCAGGGCGAACAGATGGCGCGTAACTACCGTGCTCAGGCCATGTACGGCGGCTCACTGCTCTCGACTCAGCAAGGTTTATGGGCGAAAGACGGTAAAAACTTCGTCTACATCGAACGGGTGAAGGGGAATGATGAACTGGGCGGGGTGAGCATCTACGCTTTCGATGACCAGCGCCGTCTGCAGTCCGTTCGCCACGCCTCTTCGGCGAAGTTTGACGCCGAACATAAGCAGTGGCGGTTGTCCCAGGTTGATGAATCTGACCTGACCGATCCGAAACAGATTACGGGTGCTCAGACGGTAACCGGTACGTGGAAAACCAACCTGACGCCCGATAAGCTCGGCGTCGTGGCGCTGGATCCTGACGCGCTCTCCATCAGCGGTTTGCACAACTATGTGAAATACCTGAAGTCGAGCGGACAGGATGCGGGACGCTATCAGCTCAACATGTGGGGCAAAATCTTCCAGCCGATGTCCGTGGCGGTAATGATGCTGATGGCGCTGTCGTTTATCTTCGGTCCGTTGCGCAGCGTGCCGATGGGGGTCCGCGTCGTGACCGGCATCAGCTTCGGCTTTGTGTTCTACGTGCTCGATCAGATCTTCGGTCCGCTGACGCTGGTTTATGGCATTCCGCCGATTATCGGTGCGCTGCTGCCAAGCGCCAGCTTCCTCCTGATCAGTCTCTGGCTGCTATTGAAACGCTCCTGATTGACCTCGCCTCGCTTCCGGTTACCCGGGAGCGAGGCTAATCTCCTGTTTCACCCCGCACTTTTTCTCACAACCTTCAACGTCCCGCCGCGAATTTGAGTATTATTGAGCGATAACGTCGTGAAGGGATCCTCTATGAAGCAAATTCGAATGCTTGCCCAGTATTACGTCGACCTGATGATGAAGCTTGGGCTGGTGCGTTTTTCCATGCTGCTTGCGCTGGCGCTGGTCGTTCTGGCCATTGTCGTGCAAATGGCGGTTACCATGGTTCTGCATGGTCAGGTCGAGAGTATCGACGTCATCCGCTCCATCTTCTTTGGCTTGCTTATTACTCCCTGGGCGGTCTATTTCCTTTCCGTGGTGGTTGAACAGCTGGAAGAGTCCCGTCAGCGTTTGTCTAAGCTGGTGGATAAGCTGGAAGAGATGCGCGAGCGTGACCTGAAGCTCAACGTCCAGCTCAAAGACAACATTGCGCAGCTGAATCAGGAGATTTCAGATCGTGAGAAAGCGGAGGCCGAGCGTCAGGCCACCCTGGAGCAGCTGAAAATCGAAATGAAAGAGCGCGAGGTCACGCAGATCCAGCTTGAGCAGCAATCTTCTTTCCTGCGATCGTTCCTGGATGCGTCGCCGGATCTGGTGTTCTACCGTAATGAAGATAAAGAGTTTTCCGGCTGTAACCGGGCGATGGAGTTGCTCACCGGGAAAAGCGAGAAGCAGCTGATACACCTGAAGCCGCAGGACGTTTACTCTGAAGAGGCGGCGGCCAAGGTCATGGAGACCGACGAAAAAGTCTTCCGTCATAACGTCTCGCTGACCTATGAACAGTGGCTGGATTACCCGGACGGGCGCAAAGCCTGCTTTGAGATCCGTAAGGTGCCCTACTATGACCGCGTGGGGAAACGCCACGGCCTGATGGGCTTTGGCCGCGATATTACCGAGCGTAAGCGCTACCAGGATGCCCTGGAGCGCGCCAGCCGCGACAAGACCACCTTTATCTCCACCATCAGCCACGAGCTGCGTACGCCGCTTAACGGCATCGTCGGGTTGAGCCGTATTCTGCTGGATACCGACCTGACCGCAGAGCAGGAAAAATACCTCAAGACTATCCATGTTTCAGCGGTCACGCTGGGTAATATCTTCAATGATATTATTGATATGGATAAGATGGAGCGCCGCAAAGTTCAGCTTGATAACCAGCCTGTGGATTTCACCAGCTTCCTTGCCGATCTGGAAAACCTGTCTGGCCTGCAGGCGCAGCAGAAGGGATTGAGCTTTGTCATGGAGCCAACCCTGCCGCTGCCGCATAAAGTGGTGACGGACGGCACGCGACTGCGCCAGATCCTGTGGAACCTGATCAGCAACGCGGTGAAATTTACCCAGAAAGGAAAGGTTGCGGTGCGTATCCGCTATGACGAAGGTGACATGCTGCACTTCGAGGTGGAAGACTCCGGGATGGGTATTCCGCTGGAGGAGCAGGACAAAATCTTCGCCATGTACTATCAGGTGAAGGACAGCAACGGTGGGAAACCGGCCACCGGTACGGGCATTGGCCTGGCGGTGTCTAAACGTCTGGCGAAGAGTATGGGCGGCGATATCACCGTTGCCAGCCAGCCGGGCAAAGGCTCAACCTTCACGCTGACGGTCCATGCCCCTGCGGTGGCGGAAGAGGTAGAGGATACCTTTGAAAATGACGATATGCCGCTGCCTGCCCTGCACGTCCTGCTGGTCGAAGATATTGAGCTGAACGTAATTGTGGCGCGCTCTGTACTGGAAAAACTGGGCAACAGCGTGGATGTCGCGATGACCGGCAAAGCTGCGCTGGAGATGTTTAAACCAGGCGAATACGATCTTGTTCTGCTGGATATTCAATTACCGGATATGACCGGGCTGGATATCTCGCGCGAGTTGACGCGTCAGTACGCGGCCGACGAACTGCCGCCGCTGGTTGCCCTGACGGCGAACGTGCTGAAAGATAAAAAAGAGTATCTCGATGCCGGTATGGACGATGTACTCAGCAAGCCGCTGGCGGTGCCTGCTCTGACCGCTATGATCAAAAAGTTCTGGGATACCCATGATGAAGAGGAGAGCACCATGACGTCTGTTGATAGCGCAAAAGCCCAAACGATACTCGATACCGCGATGCTGGAGCAGTACATCGATCTGGTGGGGCCGAAACTGATTACCGACGGTCTGGCGGTGTTCGAAAAAATGATGCCGGGCTATCTGAGCGTGCTGGAATCCAACCTGACGGCCCGTGACCAGAAGGGGATCGTGGAAGAAGGACATAAAATCAAAGGTGCCGCCGGCTCGGTTGGCTTACGCCATCTGCAGCAGCTGGGGCAACAGATTCAGTCGCCTGATTTACCTGCATGGGAAGATAACGTGGGTGATTGGGTTGAAGAGATGAAACAGGAATGGCAAAACGATGTGGCGGTGCTAAAAGCCTGGGTTGACGCCAGAAAAAAATGACCCCGGATTAACCGGGGTGCGCGAATACTGCGCCAACACCAGGGAAATCGTGGCTGCGCCTGTTTTTAAACGTTATTTTTGAAAGGGCGCTGCCTGAAAAATTTAGGCCGCACGCAGATAAGATAGCAAATCTTAAATGGTTTGTTACATGAATCAGTGAAATGTGTGAAGCATAGCGTTTTAATCAAAATTATTAATGTGCTTCAGCAAGTTGCAGAAAAGGATTGTCATGATGAAAAAGATTGGTGTCGTGCTAAGCGGATGCGGTGTTTACGATGGCTCTGAGATACACGAAGCCGTCATCACGCTGCTGGCCCTGGCTAAGCAGGGAGCCGAGGTGATTTGTTTTGCACCGGACAAAAATCAGGCGGATGTGATTAACCATCTGACCGGTGAGCCGATGGTGGAAACCCGTAACGTGCTGATTGAAGCCGCGCGCATTGCGCGAGGTGACATCCATCCTCTTATTCAGGCAGACCCTGCAGAGCTTGATGCGCTCATTGTGCCGGGTGGGTTTGGCGCAGCCAAAAATCTCAGTACCTTTGCCGCGCAGGGCGCGGAGTGTCAGATCGATCCTCATCTCAAAGCGCTGTCGCAGGCCATGCATGCGGCAGGAAAACCGCTGGGCTTTATCTGTATCGCACCGGCGATGTTGCCTAAAATTTTTGATTTCCCGCTGCGCCTGACCATCGGGACGGATATTGATACCGCAGAGATTGTCGAAGAAATGGGGGGCGAACACGTTCCGTGCCCGGTGGATGACATTGTGGTTGATGAAGATAACAAGATTGTCACCACGCCTGCGTATATGCTGGCGAAGAATATCGCGGAAGCCGCTGTGGGCATTGAAAAACTGGTCGCCCGCGTGCTGGTGCTGACGGAATGAGGCGTCCGTTTTCCGCAGGCGCATGGGTGAAACGCCTTCTTCTACGCATCGTTCTCGTCATGGCGGTGTTCTGGGGAGGCGGGCTGGCCGTGTTCAGCATTATGCCGGTCCCGTTCTCTGCCGTGATGGTTGAGCGTCAACTCGGTGCGTGGCTCAGCGGCGATTTCGGCTATGTTGCCCATTCTGACTGGGTAAGCATGGACGAGATCTCTCCGTTCATGGGGCTGGCGGTCATCGCAGCGGAGGATCAGAAATTCCCTGAGCACTGGGGGTTCGACGTTGCGGCCATTGAGAAGGCGCTGGCGCATAACGAACGCCATGAAAACCGCGTGCGCGGCGCGTCAACGTTGTCGCAGCAGACGGCCAAAAATCTGTTTCTGTGGGACGGCCGTAGCTGGGTGCGAAAGGGGCTGGAAGCGGGGCTCACCCTGGGCATGGAAACGGTCTGGAGCAAAAAGCGCATTCTGACCGTGTATCTCAACGTTGCCGAGTTTGGCGACGGGGTATTTGGTGTCGAAGCTGCATCACAACGCTATTTTAATAAACCCGCCAGCAAGCTGAGCATGTCGGAGGCGGCGCTGCTCGCGGCTGTTCTGCCTAATCCCCTCCGCTTTAAAGCCAGTGCCCCGTCAGGGTACGTGCGAAGCCGTCAGGCGTGGATTATGCGCCAGATGCGTCAGTTGGGAGGAGAAGGGTTTATGGAGAGCAACAAACTTATGTAGGGCGGGTAAGCGCAGCGCCACCCGCCTGAAGGGCAGAGACCTTAATCTTCGTCGAACCCTGCGTTAAACAGCGCAATCACCGCCGCCAGCGCTTCCTCTTCCTGGGGGCCGGTGGCTTCGACTTCAATCTGACGTCCTTTGGCGGAATCCAGCATCAGCAGCGCGATCACGCTGTTCGCTTCCGCTTCGGTACCTTCGTCATTCCGCAGCAGAACTTCTGCATCGAAACCCTGCATCAGCTCAAACAGCTTCATCGCCGGGCGCGCATGCATGCCCAGCTTATTGGTGATCTCAACGGTCTGTTTTACGGTCATGTTTTACGTTTTTCCAGCGTGCGATGACGGGACTGAACGTTCTTCCCGCGCGAGCGGAAATAGTCGGCCAGCTGTTCGGCGATATAAACCGAACGATGTTTACCGCCGGTACAGCCAATCGCTACCGTCAGATAGCTACGATTGTTTGTCTCCAGCATAGGTAACCATAGCTCAAGGTAGCTTCGCGTCTGGTAGATAAAATTGTGAACTTCTGTGTGCCTGTCGAGGAAGGCCGCAACGGGTTTATCCAGACCGGTCATGGGACGCAGTTTCGGATCCCAGTGCGGGTTCGGCAGGAAGCGCACGTCGAAAACATAATCCGCATCAATCGGGATACCGTGCTTGAAGCCAAAGGATTCGAACACCATCGTCAGTTCGCGCTCGCGTTTACCCAACAACCGGGTACGCAGCATTTCCGCCAGCTCGTGAACGGACATCTCAGAGGTGTCGACAATCAGGTCGGCGCGAGAACGCAGCGGCTCCAGCAGATCGCTCTCTTCATCGATTGCGCTCTCCAGGGAGAGGTTCTTACTGGAAAGCGGGTGCAAACGACGGGTGTCGCTGTAGCGGCGGATCAGGGTATTCCGGTCTGCATCGAGGAACAGCAGTTGAGGCGAGAACGTGTCAGGCAGGTTACTCATTGCCTGTTCGAAGATCTCTGGCGATTCCGGCATGTTACGAACGTCGATACTGACGGCGGCCGAGGTCTGTCTCTCGGCAAGCGTACGGGCCAGGTCGGGCAACAACACGACCGGAAGGTTATCGACGCAGTAAAAACCCATGTCTTCCAGCGCGCGCAGAGCAACGGATTTCCCCGACCCTGAACGACCGCTGACAATCATCAGCACCATGTTCCGTTTCTCCTCAGGACAACAGATGTGAAGGCCATCTCCTGGTTATGCATCATCCTGATTGCCTTCTGCTTCGGTGATAATTTGATAAAGCTCTTCATCACTTTGAGCCGAGCGCAGTCGACGGCAAATGGTTTTATCAGCCAGACGCTTGGCGACCAGCGACAGCGTATGCAGATGGGTTTTCGTCTGATCAGCAGGCACCAGCAGCGCGAAGAGGAGATCGACGGGCTGGTTATCAATGGCATCAAAGGCGATCGGTGTTTCAAGCTGCACAAACACACCGACGGCACGCAGGGTATCCTCTTCCAGCTTGCCGTGCGGGATTGCGATGCCGTTGCCGATACCGGTACTGCCCATCTTTTCGCGGGTCAGAATCGCTTCGAACACCACCTGCGGCGGCAGGCCCAGCTGTTTTGCGGCCAGTTCACTGATGATTTCCAGCGCACGTTTTTTGCTCTGGCAGTGAACCGCACTGCGGGTACATTCCTGGTTAAGGACATTGCTCAGTTGAAGAGCGGAATCGTTGTTCATCATAATTTCACCTAAGCGCTAACTGTACAAATGGCCTGTTGTGTTTCACAACAGGCCGTCCTGCACCCGTTAACTGCCCGGACAATTAGTGTTGTTTCAGTTTATCTTTATGTTTATTGAGCTGTCGCGCAAGCTTATCAATCAAGCCGTCGATAGCAGCGTACATGTCTTGCCCTTCCGCACTGGCATGCAGTTCCCCCCCGTTAACATGCAGGGTGGCATCCGAGATATGAGTCACTTTCTCCACTTTCAACACAATGTAGACCTGATTGATCCTTTCGAAATACTGCTCGAGTTTTGCAAACTTCGCGTTCACAAAGTCGCGTAAAGCCTCAGTAATTTCGACGTTTTGTCCAGTGATGTTGAGCTGCATAGTGTCTTCCTTATCGGTTGTGTCAGACCAGCTGTTTACGCTGGTTGGACGGCGGAATGGATAAAGACTCTCGATACTTCGCAACAGTACGACGTGCCACCATAATACCCTGATCGGACAGCATGGTGGTTAACTTACTGTCGCTTAGCGGCTTCGCGGGGTTCTCCGTGGCGATCAACTTCTTCACCAGGGCACGAATGGCCGTGGACGACGCTTCGCCGCCGCCCTCGGTATTCACATGGCTGGAGAAGAAATACTTAAGCTCAAAAATACCGCGTGGACTGTGCAGATACTTCTGCGTGGTGACACGGGAAATGGTTGATTCATGCATCTCGACGGCCTGGGCGATATCCGCCAGCACCATCGGTTTCATATACTCTTCGCCCTGCTCAAAGAACGCCTGCTGCTGTTCGACAATACAGCGGCTGACGCGTAGCAGCGTATCATTTCGGCTCTCCAGACTTTTGATCAGCCATCGCGCTTCCTGCAAATTGCTACGAATATATTGGTTGTCGGCGTCGTTACGCACGCTGGTGCACATGGAGGCATACTGCTGGTTGATTTGCAGGCGAGGGATGCTGTCTGAATTCAGTTCAACGACCCAGCGGCCGTTGTGTTTTCTGACCAGCACATCCGGGATCACGTACTCGGGCTCGCTGGTCTGGATCGACTGACCGGGGCGCGGATCGAGCGACTGGATCAGATTCACCGCTTCTTTCAGCACCTCTTCTTTCAGGCGCGTGACGCGCATCAGGGTGCGGAAATCGTGGTTCGCCAGCAGATCCAGATGATCGCTGATGATCGCGCGCGCCTCCTCGAGCCATGGCGTCTCTTTGCTGAACTGAGAAAGCTGGATCAGCAGGCAGTCGCGCAGATCTTTTGCGGCTACGCCTACCGGATCGAAACGCTGGATGCGCTTCAAAACGGCTTCGACTTCCTCAAGCTCAATCTCGTCGTCGCCCATGCTTTCCAGTATATCGTCGAGGGTGACGGTCAAATAGCCGGTGTCGTCAACGGCATCGACAATGGACGTGGCAATCGCGCGGTCGGTATCGGAGAAGGGGGTGAGTTCCACCTGCCACATCAGGTAATCCTGCAGCGACTGGGTGGTTTCGCCCTGATAGACCGGTAGCTCATCGTCCTGGTAGTCTGCACGCGTACCGGAAGGGGTTCCGGCGGTGTAGATTTCATCCCAGCTGGCATCAAGCGGAAGCTCGTCGGGCATCTCTTTTTGTTCGAGTGCATCCGCGGTATCGAGCGCTTCAGTATCCTGCGATTGCTGGGTATCTACCTCGTCATGAAGATCGGTTTGTTCCAGCAGGGGGTTACTGTCCAGCGCCTGCTGGAGCTCCTGCTGAAGTTCTAACGTGGACAGTTGCAACAGGCGAATTGCCTGCTGTAGCTGCGGCGTCATCGCCAGTTGTTGGCTGAGCCTTAATTGCAAACCTTGCTTCATGTTCAGAGCATTTTTCTCCGGTTCGGCGTTACGTTACCTCTACCCTATCAGAGTCTGAAGTCTTCCCCAAGATAGACGCGCTTAACATGATCGTCTTCGAGGATCTGCTGCGGCGTACCGTGGGCGATCAGATTGCCCTGGCTGACAATATAGGCGCGTTCACACACGGCCAGCGTTTCACGCACGTTGTGGTCGGTAATCAGTACGCCAAGCCCGCTGTCGCGCAGGTGCTCAATGATACGTTTAATGTCGATAACGGAGATGGGGTCAACGCCCGCAAACGGTTCATCCAGAAGGATAAATTTCGGGTTTGCGGCCAGCGCACGCGCAATCTCAACGCGACGGCGTTCGCCCCCGGAGAGTGCCTGACCGAGGCTGTCGCGCAGATGCTCAATGTGGAACTCTTCCATCAGCTCGTTGGCACGATCCTGACGCTGTTCGTTGGTCAGGTCGTTACGAATTTGCAGGACCGCCATCAGGTTGTCGTAAACGCTGAGACGACGGAAAATGGAGGCTTCCTGCGGCAGATAGCCGATCCCGCGACGCGCGCGCGCGTGCAGCGGCAGAAGACTGATGTCTTCATCGTCAATGATAATGTTGCCGGCATCGCGCGGCACAATACCCACGACCATGTAGAAGGTGGTCGTTTTACCCGCACCGTTCGGGCCAAGCAGCCCCACGATTTCGCCGGAGTTGACGGTCAGACTGACATCTTCTACGACACGGCGGCCCTTGTAGGCCTTCGCGAGGTTTTTTGCAGTTAATGTTGCCATAACGAATTAGTTACTCTTCTTCTGTGCCGGGGCCTGGCCCTTGCCTTTGTCCTGCAGCTGCGACGGAACCAGTACGGTGGTCACGCGTTTGCCTTTCTCGCTGGAGGCCTGCATTTTTTGCTCTTTAACCAGATAGGTAATCTGATCGCCGGTAATGTTGCTGTCCAGCTGTTCCAGATACGCATTCCCGGTCAGGATGACCAGATCCTTCGCCAGCTCATAGTGCATGTGCGTAGCGCGGCCTTTCACCGGCTTGCCGTTGTCCTGCATTTGATAGAAGGTTGCCGGGTTGCCGTAACCATCAATAATCTCTTTGCCCTGCTCGCCACCCGGACGGGTCACGACCACTTTGTCGGCGTTGATTTTGATGGTGCCCTGGGTCATGACGACGTTACCCGTGAAGGTGACGACGTTACCCTGCATATCGAGAGACTGGGTGTCGGACTCAATATGGATCGGCTGGTCGGTATCGCCCGTTACAGCAAGCGCGGGGAGACTGGCCGCCAGCATCGCGCTGGCGATAATTACTTTAAGGCTGAGTTTGTTTGTTTTGAATTTCATAGGAGGTTCTAACCTTTTCAATCAGCTCGGCGTTCTTGCTGCGTAAGTTCCCGCGCATTCTTAAACCGCTGGAATTAAATGTTGTGCCATACAGTGTGACCAGATCCTGCGACGTCACGTCCTGGGTTACCAGGTTGATCTGGGCATTATCCGTCGTAATTTTTCGCAGTTGCGAGTCAGCGGTCAGGGCGTTGACTTCAACGTGGCCATACAGATAAAGCATACGGTCATTTGTCAGTTTGGCCCGATCTGACTTAATTGACCACGTCGGCACTTTGTCTTTATCAAATGTGGTCATTACAGGTTGGGTAAACCATGAAACGCCATCATCGGAAAAATATTCAACATGCTGGGCAATCAGGCGATAGTTCAGCGCGCCTTCCGGGCTGTAGACCACGGTGTCGCTGTGATCGCTTTTATAGGTTGGATCGGTATTGTTGATCACTTCCGTTTGCGTATCGTCGCGATCGGCAAGGTTCACGCCAATCAATACCAGTGCGACAAGCGAAAGCAAAATGATAATCCAACGTCTGGTTTTACTCATATCGATTGCCCTTTGGCCTCATCAAGCTTGCCCTGCGCCAGCAGAAGCAGATCGCAGACTTCACGGACAGCGCCGCGGCCACCGTTGATGTGGGTAACGTAGTCGGCGCGCGGGATCAGCAGCGGATGCGCATCGGCAACGGCGATGCTCAGCCCAACTTCAGCCATCACCGGCCAGTCAATCAGGTCGTCCCCGACGTAGGCCACGTTTTCCGGTGCGATAGCCAGTTTACCCAGTAAATCATTGAACGCCGCCATCTTATCGGATTGACCCTGATACAGATGGGTAATACCTAAAGTTTCACAGCGGTCTTCTACCAGTTTAGCGTTTCGCCCGGTGATGATCGCCACCTCAATCCCCGAGGTGAGCGCACAGCGGATACCATAGCCGTCGCGAACATTAAACGCCTTCAGCTCTTCACCATTATTGCCCATGTAAATCAGGCCGTCGGAGAGAACCCCATCCACATCGAGGATGAGCAGACGAATGTTTTCCGCCTTTTCCATCATCTGCGTACTGACCGGACCATAACAGGTTGCAAGGGATGCACCCGCATTACTCATTGTCTTATCCTTCATTACACTACGCCTGCGCGCAGCAGATCATGCATATGTACCACACCCAGCAACTGGTCGCCATCGGCAACCATAACGGAGGTGATATGGCGGGACTGCATCAGGTTCAGCACATCCACGGCCAGCGTACCCGGACGCACGCGGATACCGCCCGGCGTCATCACGTCGGCAATGCCGAGCGTGCGGACATCGATACCCATGTCGAACACGCGACGCAGGTCGCCATCGGTGAAGATCCCCTGAATTTTCATCAGATCGTCGCACACGACCGTCATCCCCAGATTCTTACGGGTGATTTCCAGCAGCGCATCACGCAGGGAGGCTTCTTTACTGACGTGAGGGATCTCATCCCCGGTGTGCATAATATCGTTTACCCGCAGCAGGAGCTTGCGCCCCAGCGCGCCGCCCGGGTGGGAAAGCGCGAAATCTTCCGGCGTAAAGCCACGGGCTTCAAGCAGCGCCACGGCAAGCGCATCGCCCATGACCAGTGCAGCGGTGGTGCTGGAGGTCGGCGCCAGACCGAGCGGACAGGCCTCCTTGGGAACCTTCACGCACAGGTGAATATCGGCTGCACGCGCCATGCTGCTTTCCGGACGGCTGGTCATGCAAATCAGCGGCACCTGCAGTCGCTTCAGAACCGGGATGAGCGCCAGGATTTCATTGGACTCACCGGAGTTGGAGAGCGCGATGACGATATCCTGCGGCGTGACCATACCCAGGTCCCCGTGCGCGGCTTCCCCCGGATGGACAAAGAAGGAAGAGGTGCCGGTACTGGCAAAGGTTGCCGCCATTTTGCGTCCAATGTGGCCGGACTTGCCCATCCCCATCACCACGACTTTGCCGGCGCAGTAGAATATCTTCTCACATGCCAGACTAAAATCCTGATTAATGTACTGATCTAACTGCGCCAGACCTTCACGTTCAATCTCCAGAACGTCTTTGCCTGCTTTCTGAAAGTCAAAACCCGGCTGCAATTCTATTTGCGACATAATGCGTTTCCGTTTACCCAGAGAGAAGAGGCGAGAGCCAGTACAGCATCGCCATCCATACGATAAATCCACCCGTCAGCAGCGCGCCTGCGCCTTTGCCGATCTGTCGTTGCCGCCGCCAGCAGAGCAGGGCAAAAATTACGCTGACCAGCAACATCACGCCGTAATCACGTGAGAACGCCAGAGGATTAAAGGGCCCTGGCGAAATAAGGGCCGGCAGGCCCATCACAATGGCGATATTAAAAATGTTAGAACCGATGATATTACCAATGGCAATGTCATCCTCACCTTTACGTGCCCCCGCAATGGCGGTGGCCAGCTCCGGCAGGCTGGTGCCGATGGCAATCACCGTCAGGCCTATAGTCAGCTCGCTGATGGCAAAATAGTTCGCCAGCACCGTCGCGTTATCCACGACCATGCGCGTTGCCATCGGCATGATGATCAACGCGACGCCCAGCCAGAGCAGGGCAACAGGCAGCGTGCCTTCTCGCGGAAGCTCGGCGACCTGCTCGCGCGTGAGGCTATCCTGACCCTGCTTTTCAGCCAGACGGGCGATCTTAACACTATACAGCAGCCAAATAACGGCCAGCGCCAGCAGGAAAATGCCGTCGCTGTAGCTCAGTACGCCATCGTAAAATACGCACCCTGCCAGCAGGCTTACGAGTAACATTAGCGGCAATTCACGGCGCAGAACATCAGAATGCACGCGAAAAGGATGGAGCAGCGCGGCCAGGCCTAAAATCAATAAAATATTGACGATGTTAGAGCCAATGGCGGTGCCGACTGCCAGGTCTACCTGACCATGCAGCGAGGCAGAGACAGAGACGATGATTTCAGGAAGCGACGTTCCTACGCTGACCACGGTCATCCCGATGACAACAGGTGGTACGCCACTCAGGCGACACAGGATAGATGCAGCAAACACTAAACGGTCAGCACTGTAGACCACCAACAGTAAACCAATTATTAACAGTGCTGTTGCTAAAAGCATCAAAAGTCCTTTCTTCAGGTATACTCGTCGGTCCATTGCTCGGGAATGGCTGGACTGCATACAGTCTGAGGCGTAACGAATTCCTAATTTTGACTTTATGCGCCGGAAAAGTAAAACAAATGCCAGCTTTCGCTAACCTCTACGGTTATTATTCTGTAAAAATGCGGAGTTTAGGGCTGATTCAGGCTACATGCCTTAACGTGAGCAGGATAAGAAAGGAACCATAAATGAGCCAAACCATGGCGAATTTAGTCGATGTCCGCGGGGTGAGTTTTTCTCGCGCCAACAGATTGATATTTGATGATATTTCGTTGACCGTGCCGCGTGGCAAAATTACTGCCATCATGGGGCCGTCCGGGATCGGTAAAACGACCCTGCTCCGCCTTATCGGTGGGCAGATCCCACCGGATAGCGGTGAAATCCGCTTTGATGGCGAAAACATCCCGGAGATGTCGCGCTCGCGCCTGTATACTGTTCGCAAACGCATGAGCATGCTCTTTCAGTCGGGGGCTTTGTTCACCGACATGAACGTCTTTGATAACGTTGCCTATCCGCTGCGCGAGCATACCAGCCTGCCGCCTGCGCTGCTGAAAAGCACGGTGATGATGAAGCTAGAAGCAGTCGGGCTGCGGGGCGCCGCGAAGCTGATGCCTTCGGAGCTGTCTGGCGGGATGGCGCGTCGTGCCGCGCTGGCGCGAGCCATCGCATTAGAACCTGATTTAATCATGTTCGACGAACCGTTTGTCGGGCAGGATCCCATCACGATGGGCGTGCTGGTGAAGCTCATCTCTGAGCTGAACAGCGCGCTTGGCGTCACCTGCATTGTGGTGTCTCACGATGTACCTGAAGTGTTGAGCATTGCCGATTACGCCTACATCGTAGCGGACAAAAAGATCGTCGCACACGGTAGCGCCCAGGCGCTGCAGGAAAATTGCGATCCGCGCGTGCGGCAGTTCCTTGACGGTATTGCCGATGGCCCTGTGCCGTTCCGCTACCCGGCGGGCGACTATCGTGATGATTTACTGGGAATAGGGAGTTAAGCCACTCATGCTGTTAAATGCGTTGGCCGCTCTCGGACACCGTGGCATAAAAACCATCAGGACGTTCGGGCGTGCCGGATTGATGTTATTCAACGCGCTGGTCGGCAAGCCGGAATTCCGTAAGCACGCGCCGCTATTGGTGCGTCAGCTTTATAACGTCGGCGTGCTGTCGATGCTCATCATCATTGTCTCCGGTCTGTTTATCGGTATGGTGCTGGGTCTGCAGGGCTACCTGGTGCTGACAACCTACAGTGCGGAAACCAGCCTCGGGATGCTGGTGGCGCTCTCGCTGCTGCGTGAACTGGGGCCCGTTGTGGCGGCGCTGCTTTTCGCCGGGCGCGCGGGGTCGGCCTTAACGGCTGAAATTGGCCTGATGCGCGCGACCGAGCAGCTCTCCAGCATGGAGATGATGGCGGTCGATCCGCTGCGTCGCGTGATCTCGCCGCGTTTCTGGGCCGGGGTCATCTCTTTACCGCTGCTGACGATTCTGTTTGTCGCCGTGGGGATCTGGGGCGGTTCGCTGGTCGGCGTGCACTGGAAAGGCATTGATGCCGGTTTCTTCTGGTCTGCCATGCAGGACGCCATCGATCTGCGAATGGATCTGATTAACTGCCTGATTAAGAGCGTGGTATTTGCCATTACGGTCACCTGGATTGCATTGTTCAATGGTTACGATGCCATCCCGACGTCGGCGGGCATTAGCCGCGCAACTACACGTACAGTCGTTCATTCGTCGCTGGCCGTACTGGGTCTGGATTTTGTGCTCACCGCACTGATGTTTGGGAATTGAGTTCATGCAAACGAGAAAAAATGAAATTTGGGTCGGTGTATTCCTGCTGCTGGCGCTGCTGGCCGCGCTGTTTATCTGCCTGAGAGCGGCGGATATCACGTCTGTGCGCACCGAGCCGACGTATCGCATCTATGCCACCTTCGATAACATCGGCGGGCTGAAGGCGCGTTCACCGGTCCGTATTGGCGGGGTGGTGATCGGACGCGTATCTGACATTACGCTGGATGAGAAGACCTATCTGCCACGTGTCGCGATGGATATCGAAGAGCGTTACAACCACATTCCGGACACCAGCTCCCTTTCTATCCGGACTTCCGGTCTGCTGGGCGAACAATATCTGGCGCTTAACGTCGGTTTTGAAGACCCCGAGCTGGGAACGACTATCCTTAAGGACGGGAGCGTGATCCAGGACACCAAGTCCGCCATGGTGCTGGAAGATATGATTGGTCAGTTCCTTTACAACAGTAAAGGGGATGATAAAAAGTCTGACAATGCCCCTGCGCAGAGTGAAGACCATACCAATGCTGCGCCGACCCCAGGTGCTGCGAATTAATATCAGGAGAAGTCATTCATGTTTAAACGACTGTTAATGGTTGCCATGCTGGTTATTTCCCCTCTCACCGCGGTACACGCGGCGGATCAGAGTAACCCGTACAAACTGATGGACGAAGCCGCGAAGAAAACCTTCGATCGTCTTAAAAACGAGCAGCCTAAGATTCGTGCTAATCCTGATTACCTGCGTGACGTGGTTGACCAGGAGCTGCTGCCGTACGTGCAGATCAAATATGCGGGAGCCCTGGTGCTTGGCCGCTATTACAAAGACGCAACCCCGGCGCAGCGTGAGGCCTATTTTGCCGCTTTCCGTGAATACCTGAAGCAGGCTTATGGTCAGGCGCTGGCGATGTACCACGGTCAGACCTATCAGATCGCCCCGGAGCAGCCGCTGGGTGATGCGACCATCGTCCCTATTCGCGTAACGATCAACGATCCTAACGGCCGTCCGCCGGTGCGTCTGGATTTCCAGTGGCGTAAAAACAGCCAGACCGGCCACTGGCAGGCGTATGACATGATCGCCGAAGGCGTAAGCATGATCACCACCAAACAGAACGAGTGGAGCGACCTGCTGCGCACCAAGGGGATTGATGGCCTGACCGCGCAGCTGCAGTCCATCGCTCGTCAGAAAATTAGTTTGGACGAGAAGAAGTAATGTCACAGCAACTCAGCTGGTCGCGTGAAGGCGAGACATTAAAGCTGTCCGGTGAGCTGGATCAGGATCTGCTGAACCCCTTATGGGATAAACGCCATGAGGCCATGCAGGGCGTGACGGTTATTGACTTAACCGACGTCACGCGGGTAGATACGGCAGGCGTTGCACTGCTTGCCCATCTGGTTGCGGTAGGGAAAAAGCAGGGGGCGAGCGTCACGCTTCGCGGCGCGAGCGAGAATGTCGTGACCCTGGCGCAGCTCTACAATCTCCCTCAGGACGTACTGCCTCGTTAATATTTTCAGTGCGTTACTTCCGAAAGCCCTGACAGTTTCATCGTCGGGGCTTTTTGCTTGTTTAAGACGACGCCACTTTGCTCTAAGATGTTGGGCTTGTTTTCACTATCAGATGATTAAGAGCCCATGGAAAATCATGAAATCCAGACAGTGCTGATGAATGCACTCTCCCTTCAGGAAGCCCACGTCACAGGCGATGGCAGTCACTTCCAGGTTATTGCTGTGGGTGAGATGTTCGACGGTATGAGCCGTGTGAAGAAACAGCAGGCTGTGTACGCGCCGCTGATGGAATATATTGCGGATAACCGCATCCACGCCCTGTCGATTAAAGCGTTCACCCCGCAAGAGTGGGCACGCGATCGCAAACTAAACGGTTTTTGAGCTGAGGGCGACAGGCCCGCAGCACGGTTGAATTTATAAGAGAGCACACCATGGATAAATTTCGTGTACAGGGGCCAACGCGTCTCCAGGGCGAAGTCACAATTTCTGGCGCGAAAAACGCCGCGCTGCCCATCCTCTTTGCTGCACTGCTCGCGGAAGAGCCGGTAGAGATTCAGAACGTACCGAAGCTGAAAGATATCGACACCACCATGAAGCTGCTCACCCAGTTGGGCACGAAAGTCGAGCGTAACGGTTCCGTCTGGATCGACGCCAGCAAGGTGAATAACTTCTCTGCCCCTTACGATCTGGTGAAAACCATGCGTGCTTCCATCTGGGCGCTTGGCCCGCTGGTGGCGCGTTTCGGTCAGGGTCAGGTTTCGCTGCCGGGCGGTTGCGCTATCGGTGCGCGTCCGGTTGACCTGCACATCTTTGGCCTGGAAAAACTGGGCGCAGAGATCAAGCTGGAAGAAGGCTACGTTAAAGCGTCCGTCAATGGTCGTCTGAAAGGCGCGCACATTGTTATGGACAAAGTGAGCGTGGGTGCAACGGTGACCATTATGTCTGCGGCAACGCTGGCAGAAGGGACCACGATCATCGAAAACGCCGCGCGTGAACCGGAGATTGTGGATACTGCCAACTTCCTCGTGGCGCTGGGTGCTAAGATCTCCGGTCAGGGTACCGACCGCATCACCATCGAAGGCGTTGAGCGTCTGGGCGGGGGTGTCTATCGCGTACTGCCGGACCGTATCGAAACCGGTACCTTCCTGATCGCTGCTGCGATCTCTGGCGGGAAAATTGTTTGTCGCAACGCGCAGCCAGATACCCTGGATGCAGTGCTGGCGAAACTGCGCGATGCGGGTGCGGATATCGAAATCGGTGAAGACTGGATCAGCCTTGATATGCATGGACAGCGTCCAAAAGCGGTCAATGTGCGTACGGCACCGCATCCGGCGTTCCCAACTGACATGCAGGCACAGTTCACCTTGTTGAACCTGGTCGCCGAAGGGACCGGCTTTATCACGGAAACCATTTTCGAGAACCGCTTTATGCACGTACCGGAGCTGATCCGTATGGGGGCACGTGCCGAGATCGAAAGTAATACCGTGATTTGCCACGGCGTTGAGAAACTGTCCGGTGCTCAGGTGATGGCAACCGATCTGCGTGCGTCTGCCAGCCTGGTTTTGGCGGGCTGTATCGCAGAAGGCACAACGATCGTGGATCGTATTTATCACATCGATCGTGGCTATGAGCGTATCGAAGATAAACTGCGCGCGCTGGGTGCCAATATCGAGCGTGTGAAGGGCGAGTAATCGTTCCGGCAGCCCCCTGCCAGAAATGACCGGGGGGTTGCTGTTCCTGTCAAAAAAACCTTATTCCTGCGATTCTTTTTTTACTTTTCTCTGGCGAATCATGCGCGATCTGTCGATAAATTCATGGGTGACAGGATCGTGGTAGCGCGAAGGCCAAATCACCCACGGATGCGTGTCCAGCGCCGTTGCGATAATTAATTCTCCTTTTGGCCAGGGGCGGGTGAGGGCGTTTGCCAGAGTTGAAGAACTCAGTCCATGGCGGCGGGACTCTGCTGCCAGTGAAGTGCCTTTTTTGCGCAGTGCGGCAATAATATCAGCCGTGTGCCAGTCGATAAATTTCGTATCCATAACGCCGTCCTTAAGTTCGGATTCACCTACGCCGTTTCTTCTGAAACGACGGGTTTACTATACCCATTTCAAACTCTTGTTCTAAAAAGTTCGCGTTACTTGAAGGAATATTCAGAATAAGACATGGCTTTATTCATGCGGTCTCTAAACCGATGAATTTACATGAACGCGGAATTTACTGGTGTGTACTGGAATCTCCCCGCCAGGATCGCGGGGAGAAAAAGGGAGATTAACGGTCGCGCTGAACGGCGATGTGGGCAAGGCCAATCAGTGCCTCGCGCCATGGGCTGTCTGGAATGACCTGAAGGGCCTCGATGGCCTTGTCGGCTTCTTCTTCTGCACGCTGACGCGTCCATTCCAGCGATCCGCAGATTGCCATGGTTTCCAGTACAGGTTCCAGAAGATGGCGGCCATTTCCCTGCTCAATCGCTTCACGGATCATCTTCGCCTGGTCGGCCGTTCCGTTACGCATGGCGTGGAGCAGCGGCAGGGTCGGTTTGCCTTCGTTCAGGTCATCGCCAACGTTTTTGCCAAGCGTCTCGCCGTCCGCACTGTAGTCCAGCAGATCGTCAATCAGCTGGAAGGCTGTGCCCAGATAGCGGCCATAGTCCTGCAGGCCTTTTTCCTGCGCTTCGGTACAGCCCGCCAAAATGCCGGAACACTGGGCCGCCGCTTCAAACAGGCGCGCGGTTTTGCTGTAGATGACGCGCATGTAGTTTTCTTCAGTGATGTCCGGGTCGTTGACGTTCATCAGCTGCAGCACTTCGCCTTCAGCGATGACGTTAACGGCTTCGGACATCACTTCCAGCACTTTCAGGGAACCCAGGCTGGTCATCATCTGGAAGGCGCGGGTATAGATAAAATCTCCCACCAGGACGCTGGCTGCGTTCCCGAACGCGGCGTTAGCCGTGGCTTTGCCACGACGCATATCCGATTCATCCACCACATCGTCGTGCAGAAGCGTCGCCGTGTGGATAAATTCGATGAGCGCGGCGATAGTGATGTGGGCATTTCCCTGATAGCCAACGGCTCTGGCAGCCAGAATAGCAATCATCGGACGAATGCGTTTACCGCCGCCGCTGACAATGTAATAGCCCAACTGATTGATCAGCTGAACGTCAGAGTTGAGTTGCTCCAGGATTGCTGCATTCACACCCGCCATATCTTGCGCGGTTAACTCGTTGATTTTTTCTAAATTCATCGCAAAAGCCGGGCTTTTTATCCTGTTGATCCCATCTTCAATGGGGTAACGAAGGGTTTCGGTTTATCAATACTAGTGCTGATTGTACTGAAAAAACGGCTCAGATAAACGTTACCGTACGTGTTGTGTTTTTTTTCTTCATGTATTGACGGTAGCACTTGTCAAAGGCTCGCGTTTTGCGTAATATTCGCGCCCTATTGTGAATATTTATAGCGCACTCTGATTCATACGAGGACGTGCGCGGAAGCGGAGTTTATATGTACGCGGTTTTCCAAAGTGGTGGTAAACAACACCGAGTAAGCGAAGGTCAGACCGTTCGCCTGGAAAAGCTGGACATCGCAACTGGCGAATCTGTTGAGTTCGCAGAAGTTCTGATGATCGCAAACGGTGAAGAAGTCAAAATCGGCGTTCCTTTCGTTGATGGCGGCGTTATCAAAGCTGAAGTTGTTGCACACGGTCGTGGCGAGAAAGTTAAAATCGTTAAGTTTCGTCGTCGTAAGCACTACCGTAAGCAGCAGGGCCACCGTCAGTGGTTCACTGATGTGAAAATTACTGGCATCAGCGCCTAAGACCTGAGGAGAGATTTAAATGGCACATAAAAAGGCTGGCGGCTCCACACGTAACGGTCGCGATTCAGAAGCTAAACGCCTGGGCGTTAAGCGTTTCGGTGGCGAATCCGTTCTGGCGGGTAGCATCATCGTTCGTCAACGTGGTACCAAATTCCACGCTGGCAACAACGTAGGTTGCGGTCGTGACCACACTCTGTTTGCTAAAGCAGACGGTAAAGTGAAATTTGAAGTTAAAGGCCCGAACAACCGTAAATACATCAGCATCGTTGCTGAGTAAGGTTTTCTCGGTCCGGTAACGGATTAAAGCCCCGCAACCTGTTGCGGGGCTTTTTACATTGGAAACCCGGTAATTTTTTCTGTAGGGAAAACGGGCATGAAGCAGCAGGCCGGCATAGGAATTCTTTTGGCGCTCACAACCGCAATGTGCTGGGGTGCGCTGCCAATTGCAATGAAGCAGGTACTGGAAGTGATGGAGCCGCCTACGGTGGTCTTTTATCGCTTTCTGATGGCAAGCATCGGCCTCGGGGCGATTCTGGCCGTCAAAGGTAAGCTTCCACCCTTGCGGCTCTTCCGTAAACCGCGCTGGCTGGTATTGCTGGCTATCGCGACGGGCGGTCTGTTCGGTAACTTCATCCTGTTCAGCTCTTCCCTGCAATATCTCAGCCCCACGGCGTCGCAGGTGATTGGTCAGCTTTCGCCGGTGGGCATGATGGTCGCCAGCGTCTTTATCCTCAAGGAGAAGATGCGCGGTACGCAGATTATCGGGGCGAGCATGCTGTTGTGCGGTCTGGTGATGTTCTTCAACACCAGTCTGATCGAGATTTTTACCCGCCTGACGGATTACACATGGGGTGTCATTTTCGGTGTGGGGGCAGCAACGGTCTGGGTGAGCTATGGCGTCGCGCAAAAGGTGTTATTGCGTCGGCTTGCCTCACAGCAGATCCTCTTTTTGCTGTACACTTTGTGTACAATAGCATTGCTGCCATTAGCGAAGCCGGGCGTAATTTCCCAGCTTAGCGACTGGCAACTGGCGTGCCTCATTTTTTGTGGGCTGAACACGCTGGTCGGTTATGGCGCGCTGGCCGAAGCGATGGCGCGCTGGCAGGCAGCACAGGTGAGCGCGTTGATCACGCTTACCCCGCTGTTTACGCTGTTATTTTCAGATTTGTTATCAATGGCCTGGCCCGATGTCTTCGTCAGACCGATGCTCAACCTGTTGGGTTATCTCGGTGCGTTTGTCGTGGTTGCGGGCGCGATGTATTCCGCCATTGGTCATCGTCTCTGGGGACGCTGGCGCAAAAATGAAGCGGTTGTAGTAGTCCCCCGCTCAGGCGAATGAGTTACGGAGAGTAAAATGAAGTTTGTTGATGAAGCGACGATCCTGGTCGTGGCTGGTGATGGCGGCAACGGTTGCGTGAGCTTCCGCCGTGAAAAGTATATCCCTCGTGGCGGTCCTGATGGCGGCGACGGTGGGGATGGTGGTGACGTGTGGCTGGAGGCGGATGAGAACCTCAACACGCTGATCGACTACCGTTTCGAAAAATCCTTCCGCGCTGAACGTGGCCAGAACGGCCAGAGCCGTGACTGTACCGGGAAACGCGGTAAAGACGTCACCATTAAAGTTCCGGTCGGTACGCGTGTGATTGACCAGGGGACGGGTGAAACCATGGGCGACATGACCAAACACGGTCAGCGCCTGATGGTGGCGAAAGGCGGCTGGCACGGTCTGGGTAACAGCCGTTTCAAATCTTCCGTTAACCGTACGCCGCGTCAGAAAACGATGGGTACGCCGGGCGATAAGCGCGACCTGCAGCTGGAACTGATGCTTCTGGCTGACGTGGGTATGCTGGGTATGCCAAACGCAGGTAAATCGACGTTTATTCGCGCGGTTTCTGCGGCGAAGCCAAAAGTGGCTGACTATCCGTTTACCACGCTGGTACCAAGCCTGGGCGTTGTCCGTATGGATAACGAGAAGAGCTTCGTGGTCGCCGATATTCCGGGCCTGATTGAAGGCGCCGCGGAAGGGGCGGGTCTGGGCATTCGCTTCCTGAAACACCTTGAGCGCTGCCGCGTGCTGCTGCACCTCATTGATATCGATCCTATCGACGGTTCCGATCCGGTTGAAAACGCCCGCATCATCGTTGGCGAACTGGAGAAATACAGCGAGAAACTGGCGAACAAACCACGCTGGCTGGTCTTCAACAAGATCGACCTGATGGACAAAGCCGAAGCGGAAGCAAAAGCGAAAGCCATTGCTGAAGCGATGGGTTGGGAAGATAAATACTACCTGATCTCTGCGGCAAGCCAGGTTGGCGTGAAAGATCTGTGCTGGGATGTGATGACCTTCATCATTGAGAACCCAATTGTTCAGGCGGAAGAAGTCAAACAGCCTGAAAAAGTCGAATTCATGTGGGATGACTACCACCGCCAGCAGCTCGAAGAGCTGGAAGCAGAAGAAGACGATGAAGACTGGGATGATGACTGGGATGAAGACGACGAAGAAGGCGTCGAGTTCATCTACAAGCACTAATTGCTGTTCAAAGCCCCCGTTATGGGGGCTTTTTTTATTCCAGCGTTGCGGGCAGCCAGCAGCTGGCGATTAAGCCACCTTCAGCGCCATTCTCAAGCGTTAGCCTGCCGTGGTGGAGCTGGAGGATGCGCTGCACGATGCTCAGGCCCAGCCCACTGCCTCCGTAGCGCTGGTCAAGACGGCGGAATGGCTCGGTAATTGACTGTCGGTGCGCTTCATCAATTCCAGGACCCTGATCGATAACGCTAATCTGCGTCCCGCCCTCGACCTCGGTTAATGTCACTGTAATCGTTGTCCCTGACGGGCTGTAGCGCCCGGCATTCTCCAGCAGGTTGCGCAGCATGAGGCGCAGGAGAACGGCGTCTCCCTGAACCGTGAGCGCGCTTTTAGCCGGCCAAATCACCGTATGCTCTTTGGTTTCATGCCCCAGGCCGAGAGGTTCAATGATATTTTCCGTCCAGTTCACGGTTTCGTAGTGTCCGCTCGCCATGGCCTGTCCGGCCCGGGCCAGCATCAGCAGCTGTTCGACGGTATGCATGAGCTGATCGATACGGCTAATCAGCGTGGCGGCCTGTGGCGCACCTGACTGCGACATCAGCTCCAGATGGAGCCGGATGCCAGCAAGAGGCGTTCTCAGCTCGTGAGCGGCGTCTGCGGTGAAGAGACGTTCCTGCTTAATGGTGCTATCCAGCCGGGCCAGCAGCTGGTTCAGGGAGGTCGTCACCGCGCCAATTTCTTCCATGTCGGAATACATGGGAAGCGGGGTTAAGTTATCGGCTGAACGATTAGCGAGGCTGGCGCGGAGTTTATTCAGCGGCCGGGTTATCCAGGTGACCGCCCAGAAAGAGAAGAGCAGGGTAAAGCCAACCATCACCAGGGAAGGGACCAGCAGCGAGGCAATCGCTTCGCGTATCTCTTTCTCAACGTGATTATTGCGCGCTTTCGCTGACAGCGTTTCGTTGACCAGAAAACCAATCTGTTCACGGCTTTCATGCCATAGCCAGATGACGCTTATCAGCTGGAAAAACAGGAGAATGACCGCCAGCAGTACCATCAGACGCCGACGCATGCTGTTCATTTCTGGCTCTCCAGACGATAGCCGACGCCGCGAACGGTTTTGATCCTGTCTTTGCCGAGCTTACGCCTCAGATTATGGATGTGGACCTCAAGGGTATTTGACCCGGGATCGTCCTGCCAGGAGTAGATATCCTGCTGGAGCGTTTCTCTGTGTACCGTTTGCCCGCTGCGCATGATCAGACGCGTAAGCAAGGCGAACTCTTTTGGCGTGACCTCTACGGCCTGATCCTGTTGCAGCACCTGCTGGGTTTGCAAATTCAGCGTAATGTCGCCGTCGGTCAGTAAGTTATCACTATGGCCCTGATAACGGCGAATCAACGCTCGCACCCGTGCCTGCAGCTCCGCGAGCGCGAAAGGCTTCACCAGATAATCATCTGCGCCTGCATCGAGGCCGGTGATACGATCTTCAATGGCATCACGTGCCGTCAGGATCAGGACGGGATTGTTGATGCCGCGACGTCGCCACTGGCTGAGCAGCGTGGCGCCGTCTTTATCCGGCAAGCCCAAATCGAGGATCACCAGGCTGTATTCGCCGCTCTGGATCAGGGCATCCGCCTCTGCTGCGGTGCCTGCACAGTCGAGAGCATACCCTTCATTGGCCAGCCCCAGCGCCAGCCCTTCCTGCAATAACAGATCGTCTTCAACTATAAGTAGTTTCATCGCTAGTTATTCTGGTAGATGTCCTTATAAAGCCTGCTTTCGAAGCGAACCAGCGGAATACGACGATTGCGCTGATCGGTCGGTTCGACGGCATAGCCGGAAAGATACTGCACGAATGCCATGCGCTGTCCGCTGGCGGTAGTGATGAAGCCTGCAAGGTTGTAAACCCCCTGCAGTGAGCCTGTTTTCGCGGAGACTTTGCCATCCACGCCGGCAGCGTGAAGCCCCGCACGGTACTGCAGTGAACCGTCATGTCCGGCCAGCGGCAGCATTGAAATAAAGTTTAGCTCAGTGTCATGCTGTGCAATGTACTGAAGCACCTGCATCATCGTGGCCGGAGAGATCAAATTATGGCGCGACAGGCCGGAGCCATCGACGGCGATGGTATTACCCAGGTCGATCCCCGCCTGCTGGCGCAGAATCTGACGCACCGCGTCTGAGCCCGCGCGCCAGGTTCCCGGCACGCCGAAACGGGCGTGGCCAATCATGCGGAACACCGTATCGGCAATCATGTTGTCTGACTTTTTCAGCATAATTCGCAGTAAATCGTGCAGCGGCGCAGACTGTTTGCTGGCGATGACCGTGCCGGGCTGGTTGACCTGCGTCTGACGAAGCAGGGTGCCGGAATAGGTTATTCCCGCTTGTTTCAGCTCATCTTTCAGGATGGCGCCTGCATAGCTTGCGCCATCCTGTATTGCAAAGGCCAGCGGCAGCGGATCGGCGCGCTGCGTCAGGCAGCCGGTGAGCGTGAAGCGGTTAAGATCGCCTGGCACCACATCCAGTTCGCAATACTGGGCATCGGGGGAACCCTTGGCCAGCGTGCGAACCTGGCTAAACATGGTGACCGGGTAATAGGACGCGATGCGGATAAACGCTAAGTCATCCGGCTTTGGCGCACTGTAAAGCGAAACCGAGAAGCAGTTGCGGTCAACAATCGCGGCGGCGGGCGGGGCGCTAAAGCACTGTGTCATGTCGTTCCACGGCCAGCCCGGGGCTTTGTCGTGGCTGGCAAAGATGGACGTGTCGATCAGCACATCGCCATCAATTTTCTGCACGCCGGTTTTTTTTAGCACCGCAACCATATTGCGGATATCCTGGCGTTTAAAGGTTGGATCGCCTCCAAAACGGGCGATAAGATCGCCTTTCAGTTCGCCACCCTCAACGTTACCTTTGGTTTCAAGGGTGGTCGTAAAACGGAAGTCAGGCCCGAGCTGGAGCAGAGCGGCGAGGGCGGTGATCACCTTTTGGGTACTGGCAGGCAGCGCCATCTGTTGACTGTGATAGTCAATCTCGGGAGCCTGTGCGCCAACCTTCTGAACCATCAGGGCGAGGTTCGCGCCTGCGGGAAGCTGATTAATGTACTCATCAACATTCGCGGCCTGGGCGGTGAACGTTATACTGGTAGTCAATCCGATGATAAAACTGGAAAATCGCATAATCTCGCGCTAACAACCCGAAAACAAACCGTCATACTACGGTGCATGGCACTGCAAAGTAAACGATGACCCATAGTGAACTTCGCGGTAAAATGCGTATCAAATTGAAAAATTGCTGCTGACCTGGGGCGTTGCTCCCGGGTCGGTTTTCTTTTTGCTTCTGGCCTGTTCAGGTGGGCTGGAGCAGGGAACACTGCTCCCAACAGGAATGTTTAAGAGGTATAACAAATGCAAGCTATTCCGATGACCTTACGTGGTGCCGAAAAACTGCGCGAAGAGCTGGATTTTCTGAAATCCGTACGTCGCCCTGAAATCATCGCCGCTATCGCGGAAGCCCGTGAGCATGGCGACCTGAAAGAGAACGCTGAATACCACGCCGCGCGTGAGCAGCAGGGCTTCTGTGAAGGGCGTATTAAAGATATCGAAGCAAAACTGTCCAATGCACAGGTTATCGATATCACCAAAATGCCGAATAATGGCCGTGTGATTTTTGGTTCAACCGTTACCGTGCTGAACCTGGACAACGACGAAGAGCAGACCTATCGCATCGTGGGTGATGATGAAGCTGACTTCAAACAGAACCTGATTTCGGTGAACTCACCGATTGCTCGCGGCCTGATTGGCAAAGAGCAGGACGATGTTGTCACCATTCGCACCCCTGGCGGTGAAGTGGAATACGAAATTATTAAGGTTGAATACCTGTAATTCGCTTCTCTACTAAGATGTTGATACATTGTAAAGAAAAGAAAAAGGCCGCGTAGCGGCCTTTTATCAACTCAAGGAGCATGGCATTTTGCTCGCCTGCTGACAGAAATCCCTCGTTTCACACAGAAAATGTGTTTAATTCAGGATATCCTTAACGTGGCAGCGAGATTTTACGCTCTATAGATGGGCGGTAGAGCACCAGCGTTTTACCGATGACCTGTACATTACAGGCGCCGGTTTCGCGCACGATGGCTTCCACGATCAGGTTTTTAGTGTCTCTGTCTTCAGAGGCGATTTTCACCTTGATCAGCTCGTGGTGTTCCAGCGCTTGTTCAATCTCGGCAAGCACCCCTTCGGTCAAACCATTGTTGCCAAGCATCACTACAGGCTTGAGCGGATGTGCCAGACCTTTAAGGTGCTGTTTTTGTTTAGTACTCAGATTCATCGTATATTTTTGCTTACGTTGGGATTGAAAACGGTTCATTCTACCGCCATCTCCCTAATATCGCCAAATAGCTGCGTAGAAATTTACGTCACAGGCAAGTAACGATGAACCAGGACGGAAATGTTAAATGACAGGTAAAAAGCGTTCTGCCAGCTCCAGCCGCTGGCTTCAGGAACACTTTAGCGATAAATATGTTCAACAGGCACAGAAAAAGGGGTTGCGTTCCCGTGCCTGGTTTAAACTTGATGAAATACAGCAAAGTGACAAACTTTTTAAGCCGGGGATGACGGTTGTTGACCTCGGTGCGGCACCTGGCGGATGGTCCCAGTATGCGGTAACGCAGATCGGCGGAACGGGCCGAATCATCGCGTGCGATCTTTTACCAATGGATCCCATCGTCGGTGTCGACTTCCTTCAGGGCGACTTTCGTGATGAATTAGTGCTGAAAGCGTTACTTGATCGTGTAGGTGACAGTAAGGTCCAGGTTGTCATGTCAGATATGGCACCAAATATGTGCGGAACACCGGCGGTGGATATCCCCCGCGCCATGTATCTGGTGGAGCTAGCGTTAGAAATGTGTCGTGATGTACTAGCGCCTGGTGGTAGTTTTGTTGTGAAGGTGTTTCAGGGCGAAGGTTTCGAGGAGTATCTTAAGGAAATTCGCTCCCTGTTTGCGAAGGTCAAAGTTCGTAAGCCGGACTCTTCCCGGGCCCGTTCCCGTGAAGTGTATATTGTAGCGACCGGGCGAAAATGATAACCGGGAGATTTCAGACGAAAGTTTGAATGAAACTGGATATAGAGTATCCTGACGCTGTTTTTAACACAGTTGTAATATGAGGTTAATCCCTTGAGTGACATGGCGAAAAACCTAATACTCTGGCTGGTCATTGCCGTTGTGCTGATGTCAGTATTCCAGAGCTTTGGGCCCAGCGAGTCGAATGGCCGCAAGGTGGATTATTCTACCTTCCTGCAGGAGGTCAATCAGGACCAGGTTCGCGAAGCGCGTATCAACGGACGTGAGATCAACGTTACCAAGAAAGATAGTAACCGTTACACGACTTACATCCCGGTGAACGATCCTAAGCTGCTTGATAACCTTCTGACCAAAAACGTCAAAGTGGTAGGCGAGCCGCCAGAAGAACCGAGCCTGTTGGCTTCTATCTTCATTTCCTGGTTCCCGATGCTGCTTCTTATCGGCGTCTGGATCTTCTTTATGCGCCAGATGCAGGGCGGCGGTGGCAAAGGTGCCATGTCGTTCGGTAAGAGCAAGGCGCGTATGTTGACGGAAGATCAGATCAAAACCACGTTTGCAGACGTCGCCGGGTGTGACGAAGCGAAAGAAGAGGTGGGTGAACTGGTTGAATACCTGCGCGAGCCGAGCCGTTTCCAGAAGCTGGGCGGTAAGATCCCGAAAGGCGTCCTGATGGTCGGCCCTCCGGGTACCGGTAAGACCCTGCTGGCGAAAGCCATCGCGGGTGAAGCGAAGGTACCGTTCTTTACTATTTCAGGTTCTGACTTCGTTGAAATGTTCGTGGGTGTTGGTGCATCTCGTGTGCGTGACATGTTCGAGCAGGCCAAGAAGGCAGCACCGTGCATTATCTTCATCGATGAAATCGACGCCGTAGGCCGCCAGCGTGGCGCAGGTCTGGGCGGTGGTCACGATGAACGTGAACAGACGCTGAACCAGATGCTGGTTGAGATGGACGGCTTCGAAGGTAACGAAGGTATCATCGTTATCGCGGCAACTAACCGTCCGGACGTACTTGACCCGGCGCTGCTGCGTCCAGGCCGTTTCGACCGTCAGGTTGTTGTCGGTCTGCCGGATGTTCGCGGTCGTGAACAGATTCTGAAAGTCCACATGCGTCGCGTACCGCTGGCGCCAGATATCGACGCGGCAATCATTGCGCGCGGTACTCCGGGCTTCTCCGGTGCGGATCTCGCTAACCTGGTCAACGAAGCTGCACTGTTTGCCGCTCGCGGTAACAAGCGCGTCGTGTCGATGGTGGAGTTCGAGAAAGCGAAAGATAAGATCATGATGGGTGCGGAACGTCGCTCCATGGTGATGACGGAAGCGCAGAAAGAATCCACGGCTTACCACGAAGCGGGTCACGCGATTATCGGTCGCCTGGTGCCGGAACACGATCCGGTGCATAAAGTGACGATTATTCCGCGCGGTCGTGCGCTGGGTGTGACCTTCTTCCTGCCTGAAGGCGATGCGATCAGCGCCAGCCGTCAGAAGCTGGAAAGCCAGATCTCAACCCTGTACGGCGGTCGTCTGGCGGAAGAGATTATCTACGGTCCGGAACATGTTTCTACCGGTGCGTCGAACGACATTAAAGTGGCGACAAACCTGGCGCGTAACATGGTGACTCAGTGGGGCTTCTCCGACAAACTCGGTCCGCTGCTCTATGCAGAGGAAGAGGGCGAAGTGTTCCTGGGCCGCTCCGTGGCAAAAGCGAAACATATGTCCGATGAAACGGCTCGTATCATCGACCAGGAAGTGAAAGCGCTGATTGAACGTAACTACGGTCGCGCGCGTCAGATCCTGAATGACAACATGGACATTCTGCATTCCATGAAAGATGCGCTCATGAAATATGAGACCATCGATGCACCGCAGATTGACGACCTGATGGCGCGCCGCGAAGTGCGTCCGCCAGCAGGCTGGGAAGACCCAGGCGCTTCCAATAACTCTGACAACAATGGTACCCCGCGTGCGCCGCGTCCGGTTGATGAACCGCGTACGCCAAACCCGGGCAACACCATGTCAGAACAGTTGGGCGATAAGTAAGTCACTGCTGTTGAAGCGTTTGTTTGTACCTCAAACCCTGGAGCTTGCTCCGGGGTTTTTCATTTCTGTTTAACCATTTAGATATCAGGGATTTCGCCATGAAATTATTCGCTCAGGACTCGCATCTCGATCTTTCACATCCCCATGTGATGGGGATCCTGAATGTTACCCCTGACTCCTTCTCTGACGGCGGCACGCATAACACGCTTATCGAGGCGGTTAAGCATGCGAATTTAATGATTAATGCAGGTGCCACCATCATTGACGTTGGCGGCGAATCGACGCGTCCCGGTGCGGCGGACGTGTCTGTGGAAGAAGAGCTGGCGCGCGTGGTGCCGGTCGTTGAAGCAATCGCGCAGCGGTTTGAAGTGTGGATCTCAGTAGATACCTCCAAACCGGAAGTGATCCGAGAAGTGGCGAAAGTGGGCGCTCACATTATCAATGATATTCGTTCACTTACCGAGCCGGGAGCGATTGAGGCGGCTGCGGAAACCGGGCTGCCGGTTTGCCTGATGCATATGCAGGGGCAACCGAAAACCATGCAGGACGCGCCGAAGTATGACGATGTCTTTGCCGACGTAAATCGCTTCTTTATTGAGCATATCGAACGTTGTGAACGTGCCGGTATCCCAAAAGAGAAATTGCTGCTCGACCCGGGGTTCGGTTTCGGTAAAAATCTCTCACACAACTATGCGCTGCTTGCGCGCTTATCGGAATTTCATCACTTTGGCCTGCCGCTGCTGGTGGGAATGTCGAGAAAGTCGATGATTGGCCAGTTGCTGAATGTAGGCCCGAGCGAACGCCTGAGCGGCAGCCTGGCCTGCGCGGTGATTGCGGCAATGCAGGGTGCGCACATCATTCGTGTCCATGACGTCAAAGAAACAGTAGAAGCCATGCGTGTGGTGGAAGCCACACTGGCAGCGAAGGAAAACAAACGCTATGAGTAATCGTAAATATTTTGGTACCGACGGTATCCGTGGGCGCGTAGGCGATGCTCCCATCACCCCTGATTTTGTCCTGAAGCTCGGCTGGGCTGCCGGCAAGGTTCTGGCGCGTCATGGCTCACGTAAAATTATCATCGGTAAAGACACCCGTATTTCCGGCTATATGCTGGAATCCGCGCTGGAAGCGGGGCTGGCGGCGGCTGGACTGTCCGCCTCTTTTACAGGCCCAATGCCAACGCCTGCGGTCGCGTATCTGACGCGCACCTTCCGTGCGGAAGCGGGGATTGTCATCTCGGCCTCTCACAACCCGTTCTACGACAACGGCATTAAATTCTTCTCTATTGATGGCACCAAGCTGCCGGATGAGGTGGAAGAAGCCATTGAAGCTGAAATGGAAAAAGAGATCACCTGTGTTGATTCCGCCGAGCTGGGTAAAGCGAACCGTATCGTTGATGCGGCGGGTCGCTATATCGAATTCTGTAAAGGCACCTTCCCGAATGAGCTGAGCCTGGCGCACCTCAAAATTGTGGTGGACTGCGCAAATGGCGCGACCTACCACATTGCCCCGAATGTCTTCCGCGAGCTCGGTGCGAAAGTGATCGCCATTGGCTGTGAGCCGGATGGTCTGAACATCAACGAGCAGGTCGGTGCGACGGACGTTCGTGCCCTGCAGGCGCGCGTTCTGGCAGAAAAAGCCGATCTGGGCATTGCGCTGGACGGCGACGGTGACCGCGTGATCATGGTTGATCACGAAGGTAACAAGGTCGACGGCGACCAGATCCTCTACATTATTGCGCGTGAAGGTCTGCGTCAGGGTCAGCTGCGCGGCGGTGCGGTCGGGACGCTGATGAGTAACATGGGCCTGGAACTGGCGCTGAAACAGCTCGGTATTCCGTTCGTTCGCGCGAAAGTGGGTGACCGCTATGTGCTGGAAAAATTGCAGGAGAAGGGCTGGCGTATCGGCGCTGAGAATTCAGGTCACGTGATCCTGCTCGACAAAACCACCACCGGTGACGGTATTGTGGCCGCGTTGCAGGTGGTTGCCGCCATGGCGCGCAACCATATGAGCCTGCACGATCTGTGCAGCGGCATGAAAATGTTCCCACAGATCCTCGTAAACGTACGTTTCACTGCCGGCAAAGGCGATCCGCTGGAAAATGAGAACGTGAAAGCGGTGATGGCTGACGTTGAAGCGGCCCTGGGCAGCCGTGGACGCGTGCTGCTGCGTAAGTCTGGTACTGAACCGCTGATCCGCGTGATGGTGGAAGGCGAAGACGAAGCGCAGGTAACCGAATTTGCGCACCGTATTGCGGATGCTGTTAAAGCTGCATAATCTTGCACGCTAAATGTTTAAAAAGGCGGCGTTTGCCGCCTTTGTTTTAAGCAATTAATGGCTTTTTGCTGTTTTTTTCCGCAGTTGATACAATGCGTCGAAAATGCCCTTGCGAAGGTGATTCGCTTTGGTTAGTATTCACACCCGCTTCAGTGGGAAACAGAAATCCTGCTAATTGGTCGAAGCATTGGTATGCGGCAAATCCGCAAGGAACAGGTTGATTATGTACGAAGCTCTTTTAGTTGTTTTCCTTATTGTAGCCATCGCTCTCGTAGCGTTGATTATGCTGCAGCAAGGTAAAGGCGCTGATATGGGAGCCTCCTTCGGAGCAGGCGCTTCCGGTACGCTGTTCGGTTCAAGTGGTTCTGCGAACTTCATGACCCGCACGACGGCGATTCTGGCGACGCTGTTCTTCATCATCAGTCTGGTGCTTGGCAATATCAACAGCAACAAGACCAGCAAAGGAAGCGAGTGGGAAAACCTGAGCGCGCCAGCAAAAACTGAGCAGACTCAGCCAGCTGCACCGGCTAAGCCAACCAGCGATATCCCGCAGTAAGTATTCCGTACCGAGGTGGTGGAATTGGTAGACACGCTACCTTGAGGTGGTAGTGCCCTAACGGGCTTGTGGGTTCGAGTCCCATCCTCGGTACCAATATTCCAGAAGAAAGACGTCGAAAGACGTCTTTTTTTCGTCTGTAGCTTTTGCCGTTCGTAGGCCCGGTAAGCGCAGCGCCACCGGGCAAAATGGCGGGTGGCGCTGCGCTTACCCGCCCTACAAAAGCCGAACAAAAAGGCGCCCATTGGGCGCCTTTTGCATGTTTCATTATCGATTATTTCTTATCGCTGTGTTCCAGGTTTTCAACCTGCGGCAGGCCGTTACCTGAATTCGCAGAGAGCAGGCCATTCTCAACATAGTTGAACAGCTTCTCACGGGTATCGGTGATGTCCAGGTTACGCATGGTCAGCTGGCCAATACGATCGTCCGGTGAAAACACTGACTCACCTTTCTCCATGGTCAGACGCTCTGCTTTATAGGTCAGGTTATCAGACACGGTGTTCAGGATGGAGTAGTCGTTACCGCGACGCAGTTCCAGGGTCACTTCACCGGTAATTGCACTCGCCACCCAACGCTGAAGCGCATCACGCAGCATCAGCGCCTGCGGATCGAACCAGCGGCCCTGATACAGCAGTTTGCCCAGCTGACGGCCATGAGAGTGATACTGCTCAATGGTGTCTTCGTTGTGAATACCAGTCAGCAGACGCTCGTAAGCAATATGCAGCAGCGCCATTCCCGGAGCTTCATAGATGCCACGGCTTTTCGCTTCGATGATACGGTTTTCAATCTGATCGCTCATGCCCAGGCCGTGACGACCACCAATACGGTTAGCTTCCAGCATCAGCTCAACGTCATCAGAGAAGGTTTTGCCGTTCAGCGCAACCGGATGACCACGTTCGAAACGCACGGTCACTTCTTCTGCCGGGATCTTCACGTTCTCATCCCAGAACTTCACGCCCATGATTGGGTTAACGATCTTCACGCTGGAGTTCAGGAATTCCAGGTCTTTTGCTTCGTGCGTCGCACCCAGCATGTTGGAGTCGGTGGAGTAGGCTTTCTCGACGGACATCTTATAGTCAAAGCCGCAGGCGATCATAAACTCGGACATCTCATGACGACCACCCAGCTCGTCGATGAAGTCGGTATCCAGCCACGGTTTGTAGATCTGCAATTCGGCGTTGGTCAGCAGGCCATAACGATAGAAACGTTCAATATCGTTGCCTTTATAGGTGCTGCCATCACCCCAGATGTTGACGCCGTCTTCTTTCATGGCGGCAACCAGCATGGTACCGGTGACCGCACGGCCCAGCGGAGTGGTGTTGAAATAGGTCAGGCCGCCGGTGGTGTTATGGAATGCACCACACTGAATCGCCGCGATACCTTCCGCGACCAGTTGCTTACGGCAGTCAATCAGGCGCGCGTTCTCTGCACCATACTCTTTCGCGCGACGAGGAATAGCATCATAGTCGTCCTCATCCGGCTGACCCAGGTTCGCAGTATAAGCATACGGAACCGCTCCCTTCTGGCGCATCCACAGCAGTGCAGCGCTGGTATCCAGGCCACCTGAGAAAGCGATGCCAATACGTTGTCCTACCGGAAGATGCTTGAGAATCGTCGTCATAGAATAAAACCCTGCTTGATTGACTGATTAGAGACCGCTTTCGCTCTCTTGTGCATTTTTATGCAAAATAAGTGAGTATTCATTTAATCATCTTTTGGCGAAGACCGGAAGAGACTCGTGCGTTTTTTGTAAAAATTTTGGTCTGATCGATCTGGCGGAAGTCGCCTTGACAGGTGGGGTCAACTATCAATATACTAAACGCCGATTTTACGTCCCGTCTTCGGTACCAAATCCCAGCATTATTTGCAAATTCTGTCCAAAACGCGTAGAATTTGCCACGTTTCAGGCGCGGGGTGGAGCAGCCTGGTAGCTCGTCGGGCTCATAACCCGAAGGTCGTCGGTTCAAATCCGGCCCCCGCAACCACTTTCCCATAAAGTTCTTTTTCAAATATACTGTGAAGACTTAGAGCCTTCGTAGCTGGATTTGAAAAAATTCTTTCGGAGAGTGCTCCAGGCCACAGTTGTGGCTATAGGGTTCAGTTATCTAAAGCCCCGATTTATCGGGGTTTTTTGTTATCTGACTACAGAATAACTGGGCTTTACGCCCTTTTTTTATGTCTTGGGGGTGGGCTTGTCCACATTAGAGCAAAAATTAACAGAGATGATTACTGCACCGGTCGAAGCACTGGGCTACGAACTGGTCGGCATCGAATTCGTTCGCGGCCGTACATCGACGCTGCGCATCTATATTGATAGTGAAGATGGCATCAATGTTGATGATTGTGCTGATGTCAGCCACCAGGTGAGTGCGGTTCTTGATGTTGAAGACCCAATTACCGTTGCGTACAACCTGGAAGTTTCCTCACCTGGCCTCGATCGCCCGATGTTCACGGCCGAGCACTATGTGCGCTTTACCGGTGAAGAAGTGGCTCTCGTTCTGCGTATGGCCGTACAGAACCGCCGTAAATGGCAGGGAATTATCAAAGCCGTTGATGGTGAAATGATCACGGTGACAGTCGAAGGCAAAGATGAAGTGTTCGCGCTGAGTAATATCCAGAAGGCGAACCTGGTTCCCCACTTTTAACAGTCTGGATTGAGGTGAAAAGCCCGCGATGAACAAAGAAATTTTGGCTGTTGTTGAAGCCGTCTCCAACGAGAAATCACTGCCGCGTGAGAAGATTTTTGAAGCGCTGGAAAGTGCACTGGCTACAGCAAC
This sequence comes from Enterobacter cloacae complex sp. IR53041, assembly GCF_049238285.1. Classification (NCBI taxonomy): domain Bacteria; kingdom Pseudomonadati; phylum Pseudomonadota; class Gammaproteobacteria; order Enterobacterales; family Enterobacteriaceae; genus Enterobacter; species Enterobacter cloacae complex sp. IR53041. Next base: position 55,509 of record NZ_JBMKHB010000019.1, read on the forward strand.
CAAGAAAAAATACGAACAAGAGATCGATGTTCGCGTAGAAATCGATCGTAAAAGCGGTGACTTCGATACATTCCGTCGTTGGGTAATCGTTGAAGAAGTGACCCAGCCGACTAAAGAGATCACGCTGGAAGCCGCCCGTTTTGAAGACGAAAGTCTGAACGTGGGTGACTACGTTGAAGATCAGATTGAGTCTGTGACCTTCGACCGTATCACTACCCAGACCGCTAAACAGGTTATCGTGCAGAAAGTGCGCGAAGCCGAGCGCGCGCTGGTTGTCGATCAGTTCCGCGATCAGGAAGGCGAAATCATCACTGGCGTGGTGAAGAAAGTGAACCGCGACAACATCTCCCTGGAGATCAAATCCGAAGGGTTGCCGGGTAACGCTGAAGCCGTGATCCTGCGTGAAGATATGCTGCCGCGTGAAAACTTCCGTCCGGGCGACCGTATTCGTGGTGTTCTGTACGCTGTGCGTCCAGAAGCTCGCGGTGCGCAGCTGTTCGTGACCCGTTCTAAACCAGAAATGCTGGTAGAACTGTTCCGTATCGAAGTACCGGAAATCGGTGAAGAAGTTATCGAAATTAAAGCGGCGGCTCGCGATCCGGGCTCCCGTGCGAAAATTGCGGTGAAAACCAACGACAAGCGTATCGACCCGGTCGGTGCTTGCGTCGGTATGCGCGGTGCGCGTGTCCAGGCAGTTTCTACTGAGCTGGGCGGCGAACGTATTGATATCGTTCTGTGGGATGACAACCCGGCGCAGTTCGTGATCAACGCAATGGCTCCGGCTGATGTGGCGTCTATCGTTGTTGACGAAGACAAACACACCATGGATATCGCTGTTGAAGCGGGCAACCTGGCGCAGGCAATCGGCCGTAACGGTCAGAACGTACGCCTGGCGTCACAGCTGAGCGGCTGGGAACTCAACGTCATGACCGTTGATGACCTGCAGGCTAAGCATCAGGCTGAAGCCCATGCGGCGATCGATACCTTCACCAAATACCTGGATATTGACGAAGATTTCGCCACTGTTCTGGTTGAAGAAGGTTTCTCTACGCTGGAAGAACTGGCCTATGTGCCAATGAAAGAGCTGCTGGAAATTGACGGTCTGGATGAACCAACCGTTGAAGCCCTGCGTGAACGCGCTAAAAACGCACTGACCACCCTGGCACTGGCTCAGGAAGAAAGCCTTGGCGATAAGAAGCCGGCTGATGACCTGCTGAATCTGGAAGGTCTTGATCGTGCGATTGCGTTCAAGCTGGCTGCCCGTGGTGTTTGTACGCTGGAAGATCTCGCTGAACAAGGCGTTGATGACCTGGCTGATATCGAAGGTTTAACCGACGAGAAAGCCGGCGAGCTCATCATGGCCGCACGTAATATTTGCTGGTTCGGCGACGAAGCGTAATAAACTGTAGCAGGAAGGAACAGCATGACTGATGTAACTGTAAAATCGCTGGCTGCTGAGATTCAGACCTCCGTGGACCGCCTGGTACAGCAATTTGCTGATGCAGGGATCCCGAAGTCCGCTGATGACTCGGTGACCGCGCAAGAAAAACAAACCTTGTTAACGCACCTGAACCGTGAACACGGCTCTACGCCTGACAAGTTAACGCTGCAGCGCAAAACGCGTAGCACGTTAAACATCCCTGGTACCGGTGGCAAAAGCAAATCGGTACAAATTGAAGTCCGCAAGACGCGCACCTTTGTAAAACGTGATCCGCAAGAGGCAGAACGCCTTGCGGCGGAAGAGCAGGCACAGCGTGAAGCGGAAGAACAAGCTCAGCGTGAGGCGGAAGCAGCCGCTAAACGTGAAGCAGAATTAAAAGCTGAACGTGAGGCCGCAGAAAAAGCGAAACGCGACGCAAGTGATAAAGTGAAGCGTGACGCTGCGGAAAAAGACAAAGTGAGCAATCAACAGACAGACGAAATGACCAAAACCGCCCAGGCTGAAAAAGCCCGCCGTGAAAATGAAGCTGCCGAGCTGAAGCGTAAAGCGGAAGAAGAAGCCCGCCGTAAGCTGGAAGAAGAAGCTCGCCGCGTCGCCGAAGAAGCGCGTCGCATGGCAGAAGAAAATGAGAAGAACGGTGTTGATACCGCTGAGCAGTCTGAAGACACCAGCGACTATCACGTGACCACTTCTCAGCACGCACGTCAGGCTGAAGATGATAACGACCGTGAAGTAGAAGGCGGCCGTGGCCGTGGTCGTAATGCAAAAGCAGCGCGTCCGGCGAAAAAAGGCAACAAGCACGCGGAATCCAAAGCTGACCGTGAAGAAGCACGTGCGGCTGTTCGCGGTGGTAAAGGCGGCAAGCGTAAAGGTTCCGCTCTGCAGCAGGGCTTCCAGAAGCCGGCTCAGGCCGTTAACCGTGACGTTGTGATCGGCGAAACCATTACCGTTGGCGAACTGGCGAACAAGATGGCGGTTAAAGGCTCTCAGGTCATCAAAGCAATGATGAAGCTGGGCGCTATGGCAACCATCAACCAGGTGATCGATCAGGAAACTGCGCAGCTGGTTGCGGAAGAGATGGGCCACAAAGTTATCCTGCGTCGTGAAAACGAGCTGGAAGAAGCAGTAATGAGCGACCGTGACACAGGTGCTGCGGCAGAACCGCGCGCACCGGTAGTGACCATCATGGGTCACGTTGACCACGGTAAAACCTCGCTGCTTGACTACATTCGCTCTACCAAGGTTGCCTCTGGCGAAGCGGGTGGTATTACCCAGCACATCGGTGCATACCACGTAGAAACTGACAACGGTATGATCACCTTCCTGGATACCCCAGGCCACGCCGCGTTTACCTCCATGCGTGCTCGTGGTGCTCAGGCGACGGATATCGTTGTTCTGGTTGTTGCTGCAGACGACGGCGTCATGCCGCAGACCATCGAAGCTATCCAGCACGCGAAAGCAGCGGGTGTGCCGGTTGTGGTTGCAGTGAACAAGATCGATAAGCCAGAAGCGGATCCCGATCGTGTTAAAAACGAACTTTCCCAGTACGGTATCCTGCCGGAAGAGTGGGGCGGCGAAAGCCAGTTCGTACACGTGTCTGCGAAAGCGGGTACCGGTATCGACGAACTGCTGGACGCGATCCTGCTGCAGGCCGAAGTTCTGGAGCTGAAAGCCATCCGTAACGGTATGGCGAGCGGTGCGGTTATCGAATCCTTCCTGGATAAAGGACGTGGCCCTGTTGCTACCGTTCTGGTTCGTGAAGGTACACTGCATAAAGGTGATATCGTTCTGTGCGGTTTCGAATACGGTCGCGTTCGTGCGATGCGTAACGAACTGGGTCAGGAAGTGCTGGAAGCAGGTCCGTCCATTCCAGTGGAAATCCTGGGTCTGTCCGGCGTTCCGGCTGCTGGTGACGAAGTGACCGTTGTGCGTGACGAGAAGAAAGCGCGTGAAGTGGCACTGTATCGTCAGGGCAAATTCCGTGAAGTTAAACTGGCTCGTCAGCAGAAATCTAAACTCGAGAACATGTTTGCCAACATGACCGATGGCGAAGTTCACGAAGTGAACATCGTTCTGAAAGCCGACGTTCAGGGTTCTGTGGAAGCGATCTCCGACTCCTTGCTGAAACTGTCTACCGACGAAGTGAAAGTGAAGATCATCGGTTCTGGCGTAGGTGGTATCACCGAAACCGACGCGACCCTGGCTGCTGCCTCCAACGCTATCCTGGTTGGCTTCAACGTTCGTGCGGATGCCTCTGCGCGTAAAGTCATTGAATCCGAAAGCCTGGATCTGCGTTACTACTCCGTCATCTATAACCTGATCGACGAAGTGAAAGCAGCGATGAGCGGTATGCTGTCTCCTGAGCTGAAACAGCAGATCATCGGTCTGGCTGAAGTACGTGACGTGTTCAAATCACCGAAATTCGGTGCGATCGCGGGCTGTATGGTTACCGAAGGTAACATCAAGCGTCACAACCCAATCCGCGTACTGCGTGACAACGTGGTTATCTATGAAGGCGAGCTGGAATCCCTGCGCCGCTTCAAAGATGACGTTAACGAAGTCCGTAACGGCATGGAATGTGGTATCGGCGTGAAGAACTACAACGACGTTCGCGTTGGCGATATGATCGAAGTGTTCGAGATCATCGAAATTCAGCGTACCATCGCTTAATTTCCGATTGTAAGCCGGGATCGCCTCGCGCCACCCGGCAATAATTTCAAAAAGGGGCTTTAGCCCCTTTTTTGTCTGGAGAATTTATTATGGCGAAAGAATTTGGTCGCCCTCAGCGCGTAGCGCAGGAAATGCAGAAAGAGATCGCACTCATTCTGCAACGTGAAATCAAAGACCCGCGCGTCGGCATGATGACCACCGTTTCCGGTGTGGAAATGTCCCGCGATTTGGCCTACGCAAAAGTGTTCGTCACCTTCCTGAACGATCAGGACGAAGCCGCAGTGAAGAACGGCATTAAAGCGCTGCAGGAAGCCTCTGGTTTCATCCGCTCTCTGCTCGGCAAAGCGATGCGCCTGCGTATCGTGCCTGAACTGACCTTCTTCTACGACAACTCGCTGGTCGAAGGTATGCGTATGTCCAACCTGGTGACCAGCGTGGTTAAACATGACGATGAGCGTCGTGTTAACCCGGCGGACGACAGCAAGGAGGACTGATGAGTCGTCCTCGTCGTCGTGGTCGCGACGTGCATGGTGTGCTGCTGCTGGATAAACCCCAGGGCGCTTCCAGCAACGACGTGCTGCAAAAAGTGAAGCGTATTTTTAACGCCAACCGAGCGGGCCACACCGGCGCGCTCGATCCGCTGGCAACCGGCATGCTGCCGATCTGCCTGGGAGAGGCGACAAAGTTTTCCCAGTATCTGCTCGACTCCGATAAGCGTTACCGCGTTATCGCTAAGCTGGGCCAGCGTACGGATACCTCCGACGCGGATGGTCAGGTCGTGGAAGAGCGTCCGGTGACCTTCAGTGCGGAGCAGCTTGATGCGGCGCTGGAGAGCTTCCGTGGGGAGACGATGCAGGTGCCGTCGATGTATTCGGCGCTAAAGTATCAGGGCAAAAAACTCTACGAATATGCGCGCCAGGGCATTGACGTCCCGCGTGAAGCCCGTCCGATTACCGTGTATGAGCTGCTCTTTATTCGCCACGAAGGTGATGAGCTGGAGCTGGAAGTACACTGTTCGAAAGGGACCTATATTCGCACCATCATTGATGACCTCGGTGAAAAGCTGGGCTGCGGCGCGCATGTGATTTACCTGCGTCGCCTTGCGGTGAGCAAGTACCCGGTGGAGCGAATGGTGACCATGGAACATCTGCGCGAGCTGGTTGAACAGGCTGAAGCGCAGGGGATCGCGCCGGCAGATTTGCTGGATCCGTTGCTGATGCCGATGGACAGTCCGGCTGCGGACTTCCCGGTTGTTAATCTTCCTTTAACATCGTCCGTTTACTTTAAGAACGGCAACCCGGTTCGTACGTCAGATGCGCCGCTGGAAGGCCTGGTACGTGTGACCGAAGGTGACGAAGGGAAATTCATCGGCATGGGCGAAATGGATGGCGAAGGGCGCGTTGCGCCGCGTCGTCTGGTCGTCGAATATCCGGTCGACGCGTGACGGTAATAACGGCTCACCTTGCGATAAGCAGGGGAGACGAGTAGAATATCGCCGCTTAACGCCTGGTAAATTGTTTAACAATCTGCGGGGCGTACATGGGATTGCTGAATTAGAGATCGGCATCCTTACATTCTTTATACTTTGGAGTTTGAAAATGTCTCTAAGCGTTGAAGCTAAAGCTAAAATCGTTTCTGAGTTTGGTCGTGGTACTAACGACAGCGGTTCTACCGAAGTTCAGGTTGCACTGCTGACTGCACAGATTAACCACCTGCAGGGTCACTTTGCAGAGCACAAAAAAGATCACCACAGCCGTCGTGGTCTGCTGCGTATGGTTTCTCAGCGTCGTAAACTGCTCGACTACCTGAAACGTAAAGATGTTGCACGCTACACCGCGCTGATCGAGCGTCTGGGTCTGCGTCGCTAAGTCTTGCGAGTTTCAGAAAAGGGGGCCTGATGGCCCCTTTTTTCAAGCAGACGGCAGCAATTCACTGGAAACTATTGTATTGTTGCTATAAATGATCTTCATTGCAGAGGTTCGCGCGGCTAATGAGAGGCTTCACCCAGGGGGGTGTTGGTTGTCATTAGTCGCGAGGATGCGAAGAAGGTCGGGTCAAATCGACAGCACACCGGTGGTGTGCTGTCAAACATTTAAGAAAGGACAGAACTTTGCTGAATCCGATCGTTCGTAAATTCCAGTATGGTCAACATACCGTCACGCTGGAAACCGGCATGATGGCACGTCAGGCGACTGCTGCCGTTATGGTAAGCATGGATGACACCGCGGTATTCGTTACCGTTGTGGGCCAGAAAAAAGCTAAACCAGGTCAGGACTTCTTCCCGCTGACCGTTAACTACCAGGAGCGTACCTACGCTGCCGGTAAAATCCCGGGTGGTTTCTTCCGTCGTGAAGGCCGTCCAAGCGAAGGCGAAACCCTGATCGCGCGTCTGATTGACCGCCCGGTTCGCCCGCTGTTCCCGGAAGGCTTCGTCAACGAAGTGCAGGTTATCGCGACCGTTGTTTCCGTTAACCCACAGGTTAACCCGGACATCGTAGCGATGATCGGTGCGTCCGCAGCCCTGTCACTGTCTGGTATTCCATTCAATGGTCCAATCGGTGCCGCGCGCGTGGGTTACATCAACGACCAGTACGTGCTGAACCCAACTCAGGAAGAGCTGAAAGAAAGTAAGCTGGACCTGGTGGTTGCGGGTACCGAAGCCGCTGTGCTGATGGTTGAATCCGAAGCTGAACTGCTGAGCGAAGATCAGATGCTGGGCGCTGTGGTCTTCGGCCATGACCAGCAGCAGGTTGTTATCCAGAACATCAACGACTTGGTGAAAGAAGCCGGTAAACCACGTTGGGACTGGCAGCCAGAAGCGGCCAACGACGCGCTGAACGCACGCGTTGCTGCACTGGCAGAATCTCGTCTGAGCGATGCATACCGCATCACCGACAAACAGGAGCGTTACGCTCAGGTTGATGTGATCAAATCTGAAGTAACCGCGACCCTGGTTGCCGAAGACGAAACGCTGGACGCTAACGAAATTGGCGAAATCCTGCACGCTATCGAGAAAAACGTTGTTCGTAGCCGCGTTCTGGCTGGCGAGCCGCGTATCGATGGCCGTGAAAAAGACATGATCCGTGGTCTGGATGTGCGTACTGGCGTGCTGCCACGTACTCACGGTTCTGCGCTGTTCACCCGTGGTGAAACGCAGGCGCTGGTTACCGCGACCCTGGGTACAGCCCGTGACGCGCAGATCATCGACGAACTGATGGGCGAGCGCACTGACAGCTTCCTGTTCCACTACAACTTCCCTCCGTACTCCGTAGGTGAAACCGGCATGGTTGGCTCACCGAAGCGTCGTGAAATTGGTCACGGTCGTCTGGCGAAGCGCGGCGTGCTGGCAGTCATGCCAGAAGCAGACAAATTCCCGTACACCGTACGTGTGGTGTCTGAAATCACCGAATCCAACGGTTCTTCTTCCATGGCTTCCGTGTGCGGTGCCTCTCTGGCGCTGATGGATGCAGGCGTGCCAATCAAAGCCGCCGTTGCGGGTATCGCAATGGGCCTGGTGAAAGAAGGCGACAACTATGTTGTTCTGTCTGACATTCTGGGCGACGAAGACCACCTTGGCGATATGGACTTCAAAGTGGCGGGTTCCCGCGACGGTATCTCTGCGCTGCAGATGGATATCAAAATTGAAGGTATCACCAAAGAGATCATGCAGGTTGCGCTGAACCAGGCTAAAGGTGCACGTCTGCACATCCTGGGCGTGATGGAACAGGCTATCAACGCGCCACGCGGTGATATCTCTGAATTCGCACCGCGTATTCACACCATCAAGATCAATCCAGACAAGATCAAAGATGTTATCGGTAAGGGCGGTTCCGTTATCCGTGCATTGACCGAAGAGACCGGCACCACGATCGAAATCGAAGATGACGGTACTGTGAAGATCGCAGCAACCGACGGCGAGAAAGCGAAATTCGCGATCCGTCGCATCGAAGAAATCACTGCAGAAATCGAAGTGGGCCGCGTCTATGCAGGTAAAGTGACCCGTATCGTTGACTTTGGTGCGTTCGTTGCCATCGGTGGCGGTAAAGAAGGTCTGGTTCACATCTCTCAGATCGCTGACAAGCGCGTTGAGAAAGTGACCGATTACCTGCAGATGGGTCAGGAAGTGCCGGTTAAAGTTCTGGAAGTCGATCGCCAGGGCCGTATCCGTCTGAGCATTAAAGAAGCAACCGAGCAGTCTCAGCCAGCTGCTGCGCCAGAAGCACAGGCAGCAGAACAGCAAGGCGAGTAAGTTGCCATTTGCCCTCCGCTTTGCGGAGGGCCTATTATCAGGCAGGACGCCTTGTTAAGCCGCCGGGGGACAGGACGTTCATCCAATAGTTGTCTTCGGGAGTGGGAAATGAAGCCTTTTTTGCGCTGGTGTTTCGTTGCGACAGCTTTAACGCTGGCAGGATGCAGCAACTCTGCCTGGCGTAAGAGCGAAGTCCTCGCAGTGCCATTGCAACCGACTTTGCAGCAGGAAGTGATCCTGGCACGCATGGAACAAATACTTGCCAGTCGGGCTTTAACCGATGACGAACGCGCACAGCTTTTATATGAGCGCGGAGTGTTGTATGATAGTCTCGGTCTGAGGGCATTGGCGCGAAATGATTTTTCACAAGCGCTGGCTATCCGACCTGATATGCCTGAAGTATTCAATTACTTAGGCATTTATTTAACGCAGGCAGGCAATTTTGATGCTGCCTATGAAGCGTTTGATTCTGTACTTGAGCTTGATCCAACTTACAACTACGCGCACTTGAATCGCGGTATCGCATTGTATTACGGCGGTCGTGACAAGTTAGCGCAAGATGATCTGCTGGCGTTTTATCAAGACGATCCTAATGATCCTTTCCGTAGCTTGTGGCTTTACATCGTTGAGCGGAAGCTCGATGAGAAGCAGGCAAAAGAGGCACTGAAACAGCGCTTCGATAAATCGGACAAGGAACAGTGGGGATGGAACATTGTCGAGTTCTACCTGGGCAACATTAGCGAAGCAACGCTGATGGAACGCCTCAAGGCGGACGCAACGGATAACACCTCGCTCGCTGAGCATCTCAGTGAAACCAACTTCTATTTAGGTAAGTACTACCTAAGTCTGGGGGATAAGGACAGCGCTACGGCACTGTTCAAATTAGCGGTCGCTAACAACGTACACAACTTCGTTGAGCACCGTTATGCATTGTTGGAATTATCGCTCTTGGGCCAGGAGCAAGACGACCTGGCAGAATCGGACCAGCAATAGCTGACGACATAAACATCAGCCCGTAATCTTTTGATTGCCATCACCTTAACTGGTGAGGGCGTTGTTGTTCGTCAATACACCTACTTTGAGCCGGTTCACACTTTTCAATGAAAATTGCTAATCATTTTCACGATGAGCTAAGTAGACTGGCCGCCATTGACATTGAGGCACTCGTACTACATGGCTGAATTCGAAACCACTTTTGCAGATCTGGGCCTGAAGGCTCCTATCCTTGAAGCCCTTAACGATCTGGGTTACGAAAAACCATCTCCGATCCAGGCTGAGTGTATCCCACACCTGCTTTCTGGTCGTGACGTGCTGGGCATGGCCCAGACTGGTAGCGGTAAAACTGCAGCGTTCTCGCTGCCGCTGCTGAACAACATTGATCCGGACCTGCGTGCACCGCAGATCCTCGTTCTGGCTCCAACTCGTGAACTGGCTGTTCAGGTTGCAGAAGCCATGACGGAATTCTCTAAACATATGCGCGGCGTAAACGTGGTTGCCCTGTACGGCGGCCAGCGTTATGACGTGCAGTTACGCGCCCTGCGCCAGGGCCCACAGATTGTTGTCGGTACGCCGGGCCGTCTGCTGGATCACCTGAAGCGCGGTACCCTGGACCTCTCTAAACTGAGCGGTCTGGTACTGGATGAAGCAGATGAAATGCTGCGTATGGGCTTCATCGAAGACGTTGAAACCATCATGGCGCAGATCCCGGACGGTCATCAGACCGCGCTGTTCTCTGCCACCATGCCGGAAGCGATTCGTCGTATCACCAAACGCTTCATGAAAGAACCTCAGGAAGTGCGTATTCAGTCCAGCGTAACCACTCGCCCGGACATCAGCCAGAGCTACTGGTCTGTATACGGCATGCGTAAAAACGAAGCGCTGGTACGTTTCCTGGAAGCGGAAGATTTTGATGCGGCGATTATCTTCGTTCGTACCAAAAATGCGACCCTGGAAGTGGCTGAAGCCCTGGAGCGTAGCGGCTACAACAGCGCAGCGCTGAACGGCGACATGAACCAGGCCCTGCGTGAGCAGACTCTGGAGCGTCTGAAAGACGGTCGTCTGGATATCCTGATTGCAACCGACGTGGCAGCACGTGGTCTGGACGTTGAGCGTATCAGCCTGGTTGTTAACTACGACATCCCGATGGATTCCGAGTCTTACGTTCACCGTATCGGCCGTACCGGTCGTGCGGGTCGTGCTGGCCGTGCGCTGCTGTTCGTTGAGAACCGCGAGCGTCGTCTGCTGCGTAACATCGAACGCACCATGAAGCTGACCATTCCAGAAGCGGACCTGCCAAACGCAGAGCTGCTGGGCAAACGCCGTCTGGAAAAATTCGCCGCCAAAGTACAGCAGCAGCTGGAAAGCAGCGATCTGGATCAGTACCGTGCGCTGCTGTCGCAGATTCAGCCTGTTGCTGAAGGCGAAGAGCTGGACATGGAAACCCTGGCTGCAGCTCTGCTGAAAATGGCTCAGGGCGAACGTAGCCTGATCGTGCCACCAGATGCACCGATGCGTCCTAAGCGTGAATTCCGTGACCGTGACGACCGCTTCGAACGTCGTGGCGACCGTAACGATCGTGGCCCACGTGGTGACCGTCCAGAGCGTGGTGGTGAAGACCGTCCTCGTCGTGAACGTCGCGACGCAGGCGATATGGAACTGTACCGCATTGAAGTGGGCCGTGATGATGGTGTTGAAGTTCGTCACATCGTTGGCGCTATCGCTAACGAAGGCGACATCAGCAGCCGTTACATTGGTAACATCAAGCTGTTCGCATCCCACTCTACCATCGAGCTGCCGAAAGGCATGCCGGGTGAAGTACTGCAGCACTTTACGCGTACCCGCATCCTGAACAAGCCGATGAACATGCAGCTGCTGGGCGATGCACAGCCACGCCCTGACCGTGGCGGCGAACGTCGTGGCGGTGGTCGCGGTTTCGGCGGCGAGCGTCGTGAAGGCGGTCGCAGCGAAGGTCGCGGTGGTGAAGGTCGTCGTTTCTCCGGCGAGCGCCGTGAAAGCCGTGGCCCGCGTCGTGAAGAAGGCACCAGCCGTCGTCGTTTCGGTGACGCGTAAGCCTTACGCTTCTGACGTAAAGTAAAATATACAGCCCCGATACATGCTATCGGGGCTTTTTTTATTCCCTTTGTACTCTTGTACTGGTACAGTGCGTCACATTAAAATGCAGAACCGCATGATTGACTGGAGAAAAGGCTGTATGGCGACACTAACCACCACCCAAACGTCACCTTCGCTGCTTGGCGGCGTGGTGATCATCGGCGGAACCATTATAGGTGCCGGGATGTTCTCCCTGCCCGTGGTCATGTCCGGTGCGTGGTTCTTCTGGTCGCTGGCCGCGCTGGTCTTTACCTGGTTCTGTATGCTCCATTCCGGGCTAATGATCCTCGAAGCCAACCTGAACTACCGCATTGGCGCGAGCTTCGACACCATCACCAAAGACCTGCTGGGCAAAGGCTGGAACCTGGTGAACGGGCTGTCCATCGCGTTTGTGCTCTATATCCTGACCTACGCGTATATCTCGGCAAGCGGTTCGATTCTGCATCACACCTTCTCGGAGATGTCGCTGAACGTACCGGCGCGTCTGGCCGGGCTGTGCTTTGCGCTGGGCGTGGCGTTTATCGTCTGGATGAGTACCAAAGCGGTGAGCCGGATGACGGCGATCGTGCTGGGCGCGAAGGTCATCACCTTCTTCCTCACCTTCGGCAGCCTGCTGGGGCACGTGACGCCTGCCACGCTCTTTAACGTTGCCGAAGTGAATACCTCCTATACGCCGTACCTGCTGATGACCCTGCCGTTCTGCCTGGCGTCGTTTGGCTACCACGGTAACGTGCCGAGCCTGATGAAGTACTACGGCAAAGATCCGCGCACCATTGTGAAGTGTCTGGTCTACGGCACGCTGCTGGCGCTGGCGCTGTACGTCATCTGGCTGCTCGGGACGATGGGCAATATCCCGCGCCCGGAGTTTATCGGTATTGCGCAGAAGGGCGGTAACATTGATGTGCTGGTGCAGGCCCTGAGCGGCGTGCTGAACAGCCGCAGCCTGGATTTACTGCTGGTGATCTTCTCTAACTTCGCGGTGGCGAGCTCTTTCCTCGGCGTGACGCTGGGCCTGTTTGACTACCTGGCGGATCTGTTTGGCTTTGATGACTCTGCGATGGGCCGCTTCAAAACCGCGCTGCTGACCTTCCTGCCGCCGATTGTGGGCGGCCTGCTGTGGCCGAACGGCTTTCTGTACGCCATTGGCTATGCCGGACTGGCGGCAACCATCTGGGCGGCAATTGTGCCGGCGCTGTTGGCCCGCAAATCACGTAAACGCTTCGGCAGCCCGAAATTCCGCGTCTGGGGCGGCAAGCCGATGATTGCGCTGATCCTGGTGTTTGGCGCGGGCAATGCCCTGGTACACGTGCTGTCGAGTTTTAATCTGTTGCCGGTGTACCAGTAAACATTTTGTGCCGGATGGCGGCTACGCCTTATCCGGCCTACGCGTCCCCGTAGGCCAGGTAAGCGAAGCGCCACCTGGCAAAAAGGCTACCCCACCAGCTCCTCTTTCACCTGCATGGCCAAATCAAACGAATGCAAACGTGCCTGGTGATCGAAAATCTGACCGTTAACCATAATTTCATCCGCCTGCGTTTCGCGCAGCACTGCTTCCAGCCCGTGACGCACTTTCGCTTTATCGCCTACCAGCGACATGCTCAGCGCCTGCTGTACGCCATACTGCTCTGAAGCTGACCACAGTTGATGCATATTCTCCACCGGCGGCGGAAGCTGGCCCGTCTCACCGCGACGCAGCTTCACAAACGCCTGCTGCATGGAGGTGAACAGGAATTCCGCGTCGCGATTGCTGTCGGCGGCAATAATGTTGATACAGACCATCGCGTACGGTTTCTCCAGACGCTCGGACGGTTTGAAGTGCGTACGGTAAAGATGCAGCGCCTGATGCAGCATATCCGGCGCGAAATGGGAGGCAAACGCAAACGGCAGCCCCAGCTGGGCGGCAAGCTGCGCGCTGTAGAGGCTTGAGCCCAACAGCCATACCGGGATCTTCTCGCCGTAACCCGGTACCGGGCGCACGTGCGGGTTCGGGTCACGCGCGTCGAACCAGTCCACCAGTTCGGCCACGTCGCGCGGGAAGTTATCAATATCGCCGCTCATATGGCGACGCAGGGCACGCATGGTCGGCTGATCGCTGCCCGGCGCACGGCCAAGCCCTAAATCGATACGGCCCGGATACAGGGTATTCAGCGTGCCGAACTGCTCGGCGATCACCAGCGGGGCGTGGTTCGGCAGCATCACGCCGCCGGAGCCCAGGTGCAGCGTGGTGGTATTTGCCGCCAGATAACCAATCAGTACTGAGGTAGCGGCGCTGGCAATGCCCACCATATTGTGGTGTTCGGCCAGCCAGTAGCGGTGATAGCCACGCTTTTCGGCCAGCTGAGCCAGATCCAGAGAGTGCGAAAAGGCTTCTCTCGCCGAGGAGCCTTGTGGGATAGGCGCCAGATCCAGCACCGAAAACGGAAGGGTTTTGTCAGTCATAACAGCTCACTTTGTCGACGGTGAATCTTTAATACTGCATTAAAAAATGATAACCGTTGTTAACAAAGTGAGCCTTTTTTAGGCCTGCAGTTCCAGCCCGGCCAGACGCTTCCAGTAGCCGTTACAGTCGCTGTTTGCCTTCAGCGGCAGCGGAGCAGCGCCGTTTTCGTTAGCGCGGAAGGCGTCCAGCATCGCGAACACGCCGGTATCCAGCGGCGACAGGCGCACCATATCTACCAGCCCGTCCATCGACGCCAGCTCGTTGCCCAGGTTATAGACATAGCCGCTCATGGTCTGAATACCGTTGAGAACAAACACCTGCTGATTCTCCTGGGACAGCATGCTGCGCCCGTTCGGATACTTAATGCAGCAGGTTTCGCACTCGTCTTTCGGACGGTCTTCCGAGCGTGCGGTAAAGCAGCGGGCGGAATAGGCCAGCGGCAGATGTCCGTAGCTCAGCACTTCCACTTCAAACTTGTTGCGAATGCCCAGCTCTTCACACTGCGTGAGCAGGTTTGCCAGCCAGTCGCGGGAGAGTTCCACCGGCATGCACCAGCGCGTCATCCCCTGTTTGAGCAGCAGGCGCAGGGTCACCGCGTTGTAGCAGTTCAGGGCATGACCCGCGACAAACGGCAGCTTGCGCTCGGCACACATGTTCACCACGCCGAGATCGCTCGCTTCCAGCAGGAAATCGCCGTTCTCAACGTAGCGTTTCAGCTCGCCCAGTTCAGAAGAGGCCTGCACCAGCGCGAGCGTGGAAAGCACCACCTGTTTGCCGCTTCCCGCCAGGCTTTTCGCCATCTCCAGCCAGTCGCCCACTTTCGTCGCCCGGCGTTTGCTGCACACCGCTTCGCCGAGGTAAATCACATCGGCGCTGCTGGTGGCGGCCTGTTGGTAAAAATCTTCCAGCGTCTCTTTTGGCCAGTAGTAAAGCACCGGCCCTAATGAATATTTCATGATTTTCTCACTGCCATTTACGGTGATACGCGCCCAGCGTGGTTTGCGTGCCTTCGGACATCGATCCGAGCGTCTCCATCCAGGCCAGCTGCGGCGCGTAGTTCTGCGGGTCCGCCATGCAGCGGTCGATAGCCTGACGCCACACTTTCGCCACCTGGCTCACGTACGCCGGGCTGCGCTGGCGACCTTCAATTTTCACCGAGGCGATATTGGCCGCCAGCAGTTCCGGCAGCAGCTCCAGCGTGTTAAGGCTGGTGGGCTCTTCCAGCGCGTGGTAACGCTCGCCGTCCACCAGATAGCGGCCTTTACACAGGGTGGGATAACCGGCGTTTTCACCGTCCTGATAGCGGTCAATCAGCACCTCATTCAGGCGAGATTCCAGCCCCTGCGGCGTTTGCTGCCAGCGAACGAAGCGGGCAGGGGAGCAGGCCCCGACGGTATTTGGCGACTCGCCGGTTAAATACGAGGAAAGATAGCAACGGCCTTCGGCCATAATGCACAGGCTACCAAAGGCAAAAACTTCCAGCGGCACTGGCGTGACGCGTGCGAGTTGCTTAACCTGATGAATAGAGAGTACGCGCGGCAGCACCACGCGGGCCACGTCAAAGTTTCGGTGATAAAAACGCACGGCCTCTTCGTTGGTGGCAGATGCCTGAACAGAGACGTGGCGCTCAATATGGGGATAGCGTTCTGCCGCATACTCAAGCATGGCGAGGTCGGCCAGAATCAGCGCATCGGCACCCAGCTGTGCCGCCATATCCACCGCGCGCTGCCAGCGGGCGTAGCCGTCAGGATGAGCAAAGGTATTGATGGCGATATGCAGCTTGCGGCGGTGCTGGTGAACGAAGTTAACGGCTTCCTGAAGCTTTTTCTCCGTAAAGTTGAGGCCAGCAAAATGGCGGGCATTGGTGTCATCTTTCAGCCCGATATAGACCGCATCGGCCCCATTTTCGATGGCCGCCTTAAGCGCCGGAAGGTTTCCGGCAGGGCAGAGCAGCTCCATAATTTATCCTGATGTTGTCGATCGCAAAAATGTTAACGAGCTGGGATTTTAATTAACCCATACGCGACAATTTTTGATTTAAGGCAGCTAATGGCGTATTGATGGCACCAATAATGAGGTTGTCCGGACGACGGTTTGTTGATTTACGCCGCTATGTTATGCGTCGGATATGGCAAAATAGCAGGACTATAGATATCAGGGAGTAAAGCTCGTGCTGGATAAACTGCGTTCACGTCTCGTACAATTTGGCCCATCAATGCTGAGCGTGCCGGTCAAGCTGGCGCCGTTCGCGCTTAAACGTCAGGTGCTGGAGCAGGTCCTGAGCTGGCAGTTCCGCCAGGCGCTTCAGGATGGCGAGCTGGAATTCCTGGAAGGCCGCTGGTTAAGCATTGAAGTGCGTGACATCGGGCTGCGCTGGTTTACCTCCGTTGAGAATGACCAGCTGATCGTCCGCGAAACCGCCGAGGCGGACGTGAGCTTTAGCGCCAACGCCAGCGATCTGCTGATGATTGCCGCGCGCAAGCAGGATCCGGATACGCTCTTCTTCCAGCGCCGTCTGGTGATTGAAGGCGACACGGAGCTGGGCCTGTACGTTAAGAATTTAATGGATGCCATTGAGCTGGAGCAGATGCCGAAAGCGCTGCGCGTGATGTTAATGCAAATGGCAGATTTCGTTGAGGCCGGGCTGAAAACCCCGCCGGACAGTAAACACACTTCAGTAGGTGAGCCATGCTGATTCGAGTCGAAATTGGGATTGATGCACCGGGTATCGATGCGTTATTACGCCGCGCTTTTGAGAGCGATGCGGAAGCCCAACTGGTCCACGATCTCCGTGAAGACGGCCTGATCACGCTGGGGCTGGTTGCCACCGATGATGAAGGTCAGGTGGTGGGCTATGTTGCCTTCAGTCCGGTCATCGTTCAGGGCGAAGATCTGCAGTGGGTCGGTATGGCACCGCTGGCGGTGGATGAAAACTATCGCGGGCAGGGGCTGGCGCGCCAGCTGGTCTATGAAGGGCTGGATTCGCTCAATGAGTTCGGTTATGCGGCCGTTGTCACGCTGGGCGATCCGGCATTCTATGGCCGTTTGGGCTTCGAGCAGGCCGCGCATTACGATCTGCGCTGCCGCTGGCCGGGTACGGAATCCGCTTTCCAGGTGCACCGTCTGGCGGACGACGCGCTCAACGGCGTCAATGGTCTGGTTGAATACCACGACCATTTCAATCGCTTTTAATCAGGCTCTCGCGTAGCGCCTCAAAGGAGCCGTCTCCGGTCACGAGGCGCTCTTTCTGGCGCTTCGTCAGCTGTTTGATGCGGTATTCCAGCCTGAGCGCCAGCGATCGGTCACCGACGGGCGCCGAAAAGGCGAGCTGTAATTCTCCTTTCCCCCGCAGCGCTTTTGCCCCTTTCCCCGTTTGATGTTGTAAAAAACGCCGCGCCACATCGGTGGTGATCCCGGTGTAGAGTGCGTTATCAGCGGTTCGGACAAGATAGAGAAACCAGCACACGGTAAACAGATTCAGTATGTTAAGGTGAACGCACCATAGCATGAGAGAGAACGAAAATGGAAACACTGGCCGCCATTAACCGCTGGCTGGCGAAGCAGCACGTCGTCACCTGGTGCGTCTACAGCGAGGGTGAGATGTGGTGCGCAAACGCATTTTACTACTACGATCCGGAGCGCGTCGCATTTTACGTCATGAGCGAAGACAAAACGCGTCATGCGCAGATGACCGGCCAGCAGGCAAAAGTCGCGGGCACGGTAAATGGCCAGCCGAAAACAGTCGCGCTGATCCGTGGGGTACAGTTTAAGGGGGAAATCCGTCGACTGGACGGAGAAGAGAGCGACGCGCGTCGCAAGCACTACACGCGCCGCTTTCCGGTCGCCGCTGCGCTAAAAGCCCCGGTGTGGGAAATCCGCCTCGATGAGCTGAAATTTACCGACAACACCTTGGGCTTTGGCAAGAAGCTGCACTGGTTACGCGCCGAGCAGGCGTAGCGCTTCGCGGTTAAACGCCGGGAGATCGTCCGGGGTCCGGCTGGTGATCAGCTGGTCTTTGTCGTTGACCACCTCCTGATCGTAAAACTCGGCGCCCGCATTTTTCAGATCGATAACGATCGGTTTCACCGCCGTGAGCTTACGCCCGCGGACAACCTCCGCGCTGATGAGCAACTGCGGGCCGTGACAGATGGCAAAGACCGGTTTGCCGGTAGAGACAAAGTCACGGGTAAAGGTCACGAAGCGCTCGTCTCCGCGCAGGGAATCCGGTGAATGGCCGCCGGGTAAAAGCAGGGCGTCAAAATCTGAGGGGCTCACGTTATCGATAGTCTCGTCGATGGTCACGCTGGCCTCGCCCTTATGGCCTTTCACCGTTTTGCCCGCCTCTTTCTCGATGGTGATGACCTCATGTCCCGCCTTGCGGAACGCCTCTGCAGGAGAGGTGAATTCTGAATCTTCAAACTCGTCGGTAATCAAGACTGCGATTTTCTTGCCCATGCTTCCTCCGTTGTTTTGGCTTCAGACTGATTTTTCTCCGCTTGTGGTAAATACTTACCTGTAACAGACTTCTAAGTGTGGTCGACCACGCTGAGTTCGCAAACGGACAATTCTGTAAAGGGGATACGATGAGTCAGGTATTGATTACCGGTGCTACCGGATTAGTAGGCGATCATCTGCTGCGGCTGCTGATTCAGGATCGCCGCGTGAACTACATCGCCGCCCCGACGCGTCGACCGCTGGTGGACATCTCCGGGGTCTTTAATCCGCACGATCCCCAGCTGACGGATGCGCTGGCGCAGGTCCAGGACCCGATTGATATCGCCTTTTGCTGTCTGGGCACCACGCGGCGGGAGGCGGGGAGCAAAGAGGCATTTATCCACGCCGACTATACGCTGGTGGTGGACACCGCGCTTACGGCGAAAAAGCTGGGAGCCAGACATTTTCTGGTGGTCAGCGCGCTGGGCGCCAGTGCCGGATCGCCTTTCTTCTACAACAAGGTGAAGGGCAAGATGGAGGATGCGCTGATTGCGCAGAAATGGGAGCAGCTGACGATTGTGCGCCCCTCAATGCTGATCGGCCACCGGGACGAGCGCCGCTTTAACGAGTCGATATTTGCCCCGCTGTTTCGGATCCTGCCCGGCAACTGGAAATCTATCGAGGCGCGGGACGTCGCGCGTGCGATGTTAAAAGAGGGACTGGCTCCGTCGAAAGCGGGCGTAAACATTATCCCTTCGGCAAAACTGCGTGAAATCGCGCAGGGCGAGGCGTAAACTCCCCCGGCTAATTACTCATACTCTCCGGGGAATGCTATGACTGGTCAGTCTTCATCTCAGGCGGCAACACCTGTTCAATGGTGGAAGCCCGCACTCTTCTTTCTCGTGGTCATCGTTGGCCTTTGGTACGTGAAATGGCAGCCGTACTACGGCAAAGCCTTCACCGCAGCCGAAACGCACAGCATCGGTAAATCTATTCTCGCTCAGGCGGATGCCAGCCCGCTTCAGGCGGCGTGGGACTATGCCATGGTCTACTTCCTTGCCGTCTGGAAGGCCGCCGTCTTAGGCGTGATCCTGGGCTCACTGATTCAGGTGCTGATCCCGCGCAACTGGCTGATGAAAACCCTCGGACAGCCGCGCTTTCAGGGGACGCTGCTGGGAACGATCTTCTCCCTGCCGGGCATGATGTGCTCCTGCTGCGCTGCGCCCGTGGCGGCAGGGATGCGCCGCCAGCGCGTGTCGATGGGCGGCGCGCTGGCGTTCTGGATGGGCAACCCGCTGCTCAATCCGGCGACGCTGGTGTTTATGGGTTTTGTCCTGGGCTGGCATTTCGCGTTCATTCGTCTGGTGGCCGGACTGCTGACCGTGCTGGTGGTGGCGACGCTGGTGCAAAATCTGGTGAAGGATAAGACGCCAGAGTCCGCGTCTGTTGAGCTGGACGTCAGCGAGCCGCAGGGCGGGTTCTTTGCGCGCTGGGGCAGGGCGCTATGGCAGCTTTTCTGGAGCACCATCCCGGTCTATATCCTGGCGGTGCTGGTTCTCGGGGCGGCGCGCGTCTGGCTCTTCCCGCATGCGGATGGCGCTATCGACAACACGCTGTTGTGGGTCATTGCGATGGCCGTTGCAGGCTGCCTGTTTGTGATCCCTACCGCCGCAGAAATTCCTATTGTTCAGACCATGATGCTGGCCGGCATGGGCACCGCACCGGCACTGGCATTGCTCATCACGTTACCGGCCATCAGCCTGCCGTCGCTGATTATGCTGCGTAAGTCATTCCCGGCGAAAGCGCTGTGGCTCACCGCGGGGCTGGTGGCGTTGAGCGGGGTGATGGTGGGAAGCATTGCGCTTCTGTGAAAAACGCCCGGTGGCGCTACGCTTACCGGGCCTACAAAAAAATCCCCTCACTTGAGGGGATTTTTTTATTTAATGTAAGTAAACGCGGTGGTGACGTGCTTCACGCCGCTCACCCGGCTGGCGATATCGGCCGCTGCTTTCCCTTCACGTTCGGTCACCAGACCCAGCAGGAACACTTCACCGTTTTCCGTTGTCACCTTCACGTTGGAAGATTTCACCTGGTCCGAGCCCAGCAGCTGGGAACGTACTTTGGTGGTGATCCAGGTATCGGAAGAGGCATCACCCAAACCAATTGGCTTGCCCTGACGCACTTCGTTAAACACCTCTGTGGTCCCTTCAACGCCCATCGCAATCTGTTTCGCACGCGAGGCGAGCTCCATATTCGGCGCCTGGCCTGCCAGCAGCACTTTGCCCTGATAAGCCGTCACGTTGATACGCGCCTCTTTCTTGATCTGTTCGTCTTTCGACAGCGCACTGTTGACGCGCAGCTCCAGCGTACCGTCATCCACCTGTGTTCCCACAGTGCGCGGATCGGTTGCCGCTTTGGTGCCTACTGCGGCGGTACCCACAACGGCCGCAGCGATACATCCCTGAAGCAGTAATGCAGACATAAGGACTGCGAGGGTCGATAAAGCCTTCATAAGAACTCCTTAATCATCCTGGTGAGGGAAAAGCGTGTTATCGATCAAGTCACATAAGCAGTTCACCGTGAGCATATGCATCTCCTGTATGCGTGCGCTCCGGTGAGACGGAATGCGGATTTCCACATCCTGCGGCCCAAGCAGACCCGCCAGCTCACCCCCGTCATAGCCGGTTAAGGCCACGATAGTCATGTCGCGGGTGACGGCGGCTTCAACGGCTTTGACAATATCCCGGCTGTTGCCGCGCGTGGAGATAGCCAGCAGCACATCTCCGGCATGACCCAAGGCTCGCACCTGCTTTGCGTAAATTTCGTCATGCAGACGATCGTTAGCAATCGCCGTTAAGACCACATTATCGGTATTAAGTGCAATGGCAGGTAAACTGGGGCGTTCTGTTTCAAAACGATTGATCATGCTGGCAGCAAAATGCTGTGCGTTGGCGGCTGACGTGCCGTTGCCACAACAGAGGATTTTGTTGCCGTTTAGCAGGGATTGCACCAGCGTCATTGCGGCACGCGAGATAGCATCCGGAAGGGCTTCCGCCGCGGCAATCTGAGTCTGGATGCTTTCTGTGAAGCACACTTTAATTCTTTCGAGCACGTTATCCCTTTTAAATCTTAATTATGCGTCTTCGCCAAAAGCGTTTTTAAGCCATTCGATCTCATTTCCGGTGAAGGCTATCACATCGAACCGGCAATCCACAGTATCAAAACTCCCATTATGGCGGGCAAGCCACAAGTGGGCAGTCTGTAATAATTTATGTTGTTTGGCGAGCGTCACGCTGGCGGCAGCACCGCCAAAACGGGAGGACTGTCGAAAGCGCACTTCAACAAACACAATGACCTGACCGTCTTTCATGATCAGGTCGATTTCGCCACCACGTCCACGGACGTTGGCGGCGATAAAACGCAGTCCTTTGCCTTCAAGCCAGCGACGCGCCTTTAACTCCCACGCATCGCCGGTTTGTTTGCGGCTTAACTGGCCGGGACGATCTGCCCCTGCTGGTATTTGAGCCATGATAACTTCCTGTTAATCACACAATCCTGGGTCGCGGTCAGATCGCCGGTGTTGCCGTTAAGCTCGAAGCCCGGCACCTGACGCATCTGGGTAAAGTGGTTCGCCAGCGCCCACGCATCAACCCCCATCGCATACAGACGCGCCAGAGAGTAATCGTTACGCACCGCGCTCAGCGCCTGCTGCATCAGGGATGGATTGCTGCCAGCCAGCATCGGGATTTCGCTGTACTGCAGACCGTCCATTTCCAGACGGAAATCCGGGCCTGCGGTGCCCTGTGCGCTGCGGGAGCTGGCGTAGAGCGTTGCGCCGCTCTGGCTGCCGTTACGCATCGCAATCATCGGTTTGATAAAGGCGATCTCCTGCGGCGTGGCAACGATATAGGCCGCATCCACTTTACCGCCACCGCTAATCTGCGCGTCGGTTGGCGGCGCAGGGATCGTCAGGCCGCCAATCGTCACGCCCTGCTGCTGTGGCAGGCTCGCGGTGACCGGGCTACCGTTAAGTGCGATACCCGCCCCGCCGTTTACGCCTGCGCGCAGTTCAGAGACGGAACCGAATTTCTGCTGCAGCACCACGCCGCCGCCCAGCTTCTGCCACTCATCGGCAAAGGCATTGGCCACGCGATCGCCCAGCGTGCTGCGTGGGATGAGCAGCAGCGGAGCCTGCTTACCCTGCTCATGAATATGACGCGCCGCATCGCGGGCTTCATCTTCTGGAGAGAGTGCGAAGTAGCAGATATTGGCCCGGTTCTGAACCTGCTCTGGCTGGTTGAGCGCCAGCACGTTCAGCGTGGTATTGCTCTTCATCAGCTCTTCCACGTTGTTCTTCAGCAGCGGACCGACAACGATGCTCGCCCCGTCCTGCTGTACCTGCGCCAGCACCTGGTCAAGCGGCTGCGAGCTGGTGTCGTAGATTTTCAATTCAGCGCCCGGGTTGGCGCTGGTGGTTGCCACGGCCTGCGGCTGCGCGGCAGGTTGAGCCGCGGGTTGTGCAGGCTGCTGTTGAGGCTGTTCTGCTGTTGTGGCAGGAGCTGGCGCCGTTTGCGTCTCGGCCGGAGCCTGGGCCGCAGGTGCTGCTGTAGCCGGTGCAGCTTCAGCTGGAGGCGTCGTCGGGGCCGTCACAGGGTTTTGCATTGTGCCCTGCGCTGGCGTTTGCGCCGTGGTCAGGTCGCTGGTCTCTGCGGCGGATGGGCTGACAACATCATTATTCACATTAGCCGCCTGGGCTGCCTGTGCGGGAACGGCGCTGTCGGCTACCGACGTCGTGCCGTTTTTCGCCGCTTCAAAACCCTGCTGAATGGTACGTCCAAACACCGCCGCCTGGCCGTTGAGCGGCAGAAGCAGGGCGATTTTGCTGGTGGAAGCTGGCTTAAAGTTCTGCACGTTCACCAGCTGGGTTGGCAGCATTTTCGCGCCCGGGTTTTGCGGGTAGCGCGTCTGCCAGTCCGTAATGCCGGCTTTCAACATTTTTGGATCGCTGCGGTTGTTAAACCACATCTGCTGCAGATCCAGCCAGCCCTGCAGGACGTTTTCATCGGCGTTGATGACCAGCGCCTGCGCCTGTTCCTGCGTCATCGACGCCAGCGCTTGCCAGGTGGCATCAATATTTTTCTGCTTATCAGCACCGCCAAGCAGCGGCTCTTGCGCGACGAGCGCGCGGAGCAAGGTCAGCGAAGGGCGTCCCTGCTCAGCGGTAATACCCGCCTGCCAGAAGCGCGCCTGCTGGTTTTTATCCAGCGCGCTTACGTCGATATCACCGAGGATCTTCTTCGCCGCGGCGTAATCTTTCAGCGCGACTTTCAGCTCGGCAGAGAGCAGGCTCTGCTCGCGACGCTGTGCGTCGTTAAGATCTTTTGGCAACTGGTTAAACAGTTCGGCTGCCCGCTGGGTTTTACCCTCTTTCAGCAGTGCACGAATGGCGAGTAATTGCCAGTTGGTCTTGGTATCATTTGAACTCTGCGACATTTGTTGCAGATAAAAGCCAGAATCAGCCTGAGCAAAACCCTGGAGATGGGCGGTGCTCTGGTCAGGTGCCTGAGTGCCACAGCCTGCAAAGATCAGGGCTGCCAGCAGAAGCGGCACGCTGCGCGTGGCTTTTTTTCGAAGAAACGTTAACGGTACCATACTGTATCCAGTGATTTTTTTTACGCAATGCTCAATATTAAATCGGCAATACGGACGAAACAATGAAACAACACGAAACGGCAGATAATTCTCAAGGCCAGCTTTATATTGTACCTACTCCTATCGGGAATTTGTCTGATATTACCCAACGTGCGCTCACCGTACTGCAAGCTGTTGATTTAATTGCTGCTGAAGACACCCGCCACACCGGCCTGCTGCTGCAACATTTCGCGATTAACGCCCGTTTGTTTGCGCTGCACGATCACAATGAGCAACAAAAAGCCGAAACGCTGGTGGCGAAGCTGAAAGAGGGGCAGAACATTGCCCTGGTCTCCGATGCCGGTACGCCGCTGATCAACGATCCGGGCTATCACCTGGTGCGTACCTGTCGCGAAGCCGGTATTCGCGTTGTGCCGCTGCCGGGTCCATGCGCTGCCATTGCTGCGCTGAGCGCCGCAGGTTTGCCATCTGACCGTTTCTGCTATGAAGGCTTCCTGCCTGCCAAATCCAAAGGCCGCCGCGACGTCTTAAAAGACCTTGAAGCGGAACCGCGCACCCTGATTTTCTACGAATCCACGCACCGCCTGCTGGAGAGCCTGGAAGATATGGTGACCGTCTGGGGGGAAGGCCGCTACGTGGTGCTGGCGCGCGAGCTGACCAAAACCTGGGAAACCATCCACGGTGCGCCGGTGGGCGAGCTGCTGGCGTGGGTGAAGGAAGACGAAAACCGCCGCAAGGGTGAAATGGTGCTGATCGTCGAAGGGCACAAGGCGGAAGAAGACGCCCTTCCTGCCGACGCGCTGCGCACGCTGGCGTTGCTGCAGTCGGAACTGCCGCTGAAGAAAGCCGCTGCGCTGGCGGCAGAAATTCACGGCGTGAAGAAAAATGCGTTGTATAAGTATGCGCTGGAGCAGCAGGGGGAGTAAGGCATCCCCTGCCCGTTTTTGCCGGGTGGCGGCTACGCCTTACCCGGCCTACAGATCTTTAAGCGTCTTTTAGCTAGCAGGTATCGCCTCAAACACCAGCGTTTCCAGTGGTTGCAGCGTAATCACCACGGCGTTTTTGTACGCCTCCGGTACGGTTGAATTACGGCCATACACCGCCTTCAGACTAAACTGCGCCGCGTTTCCTGTCGGGACTTCGAAATCTCTCGTCAAATCCAGGTAGTAGCTTTGCGGCTTATCCGACGGGTTACGCAAGCCGAGAATCGCTTTGTCCTTGCTCCATGATGCCCAGCCGTAAACCTGCAGCGCCGTTGGGTCGCCGCCTATCCAGTGGGTGTCCACCAGCACGCTGGCGTTTTCCCGGGACCATTTCGCGGCCTGCGCCAGGGTGTCCCACTTCGCCTTATTCAGCATTGAAGGGGTGATATACAGCTCCTGCAGTTGCGTACCGGTCGCGAAATAGCTCCAGACCTGGTCGGCAAAATCGCTGTCCGTTTGCACTTTCTCCAGCCCGTAATAGGCGTTTTCCGCGCTGACGATCCCGTGGTACATCAGCGAGTTCAGCGGGAACAGCGGGCCTTTGCGCACAATGGAGCGGTACGTTTCCGCATCGCGGTAGGTCATCCACTGCTGCACCGGCGTGCCGGGGCCGTACAGGTTGATGTCATCGCCCTGGCGCCAGATAGAATCGGCATAGAACAGCCAGGACGGGCTGGCGTTGGTACCTGTCGTCAGGTTGATAAACAGATTCGGGTTGGCGCTGCGCATGTTGTGCAGCAGGGCGATGGAGGCGTCAAAATCCGAGGCATACGGGCTGCCCTGGATATGCGCGTTGGCATTACCCATCCCGTCCAGCTTGAATGAGGTAATGTGTTCGTTTTTGATTAGCTTAACGATCTGCTCATTGAAGTTCTTAAAGTAGTTCGGCCCTGACAGCGCCAGCTTCCCGTCGACGGTTTCGAACCCATACTCTTTTGCATGCGAGACGCGAACGTCGCGCGGCTTGTTGTAGCCTCCCCACGGTGAGAGCCACAGTCCAACCGAGCTGTGCAGGCTGTCGGCTTTTTCCCGAACCTTGCCAAAACCGTTGCTGAATGCCGGGCCAAATAGCCAGCGCCCGGTAAGGTCGTCCCATCCGTCGTCCAGCAGAAAGGCGTCCAGCGCCACGCCGCGTCCGGTAATAAACTCCTTATTCCACTCGTCCATCCGCTCCAGCACATCCTGCTCGGTGTAGGGATTGAAAAAGCCGATATCCATCCAGCTGTTGTAGTGCAGATAAGGCTTGTACGGTCGCGGACGAACGGCATCAATAAACTGGTTTACGCTGCGGCGCAGCTGGCTGATTTCCGGGAAAGTGCCGAACCAGGTGGTAAAGCTGACCGGCGACTCTGGCTGGATCGGCGTTTTCAGTTCTACGTTGAGATTAGTGGTCGCTTCATAGGCGTAAGTGTTAACGATGGGCTTGTCCGGCAAAATAAAGAATGAATCAGCAACTATCGGCGAGCTGTTAATCGCTCCGTCGACATAGGGGGCCTGAGACTGTTTTTTGGTCGGGAAGAAGGTAATTTTCGCCACGTCTCGCGGCTGGCCGACTGCGGCAATGGTGTAGTCGATGCTGGCGTATTTTCCCTTCACCAGGTTTAGCTTCACCGTCACGTTAAAGTCCGGATGGGTAAAGTCGATGACAATTGCGTTGTCCTGCTTTTCGACGTGCTTGATGGTGAAATCAGCGGTGTGGATTTTTGTCTCATCCGGCAGCGTCAGAAAGAACAGCTCCTGGGGCGTGAGCGGATGGTTAGCCTTGCTGTCCTTCACTACCGCCGTTGCGTTTGCATCATCAAACGAAAGGGCAATATTGTCATTATTGAGCGCGTAGTTGGCGGCCAGAGCGCCATGAGAAACAGAGAGAGCCAGCAGCGAAAGAGTGAGCACTTTTTTCATCGGGTTTAGATCCTTATCAGTAATGCTTCAGCATTCGGGTGATGGACTGCTCCAGCCAGTAGCGCTGGGTGCCGAAGTTAATCCGCAGGTAGTTTTCGCCGTTTTGCACGTAGTGGCTGCCGTCTTCAATGACCACGCCTGCCTGCCGGGCAAAATGTTGGGTTAACTGGGTGGCGCTGCGCTCGTCGGCGCTCACGTCTACCCAGGCCAGATACGACGATTCCGGGTTCATCATCTTCCACGCCGGGAAGTGGGTCTGAATAGCATCCGCAAGGTAGCGCGCGTTGCCTTGCAGATACCCGTTCAGCGCGTCGAGCCACGGCATACCGTGCTGATAGGCGAGGATAATCCCCCATACGCCGAACATATTGGGGGAAGTAATCGAGTTCTTCTCAAGCTGCTGGCGGAAGCGCTGGCGCAGCGAATCGTCCGGGATCATCGAATAAGACGTTTTCAGCCCGCCCAGGTTGAAGGCTTTATTGGGCGACGTCAGCACGATCAGGTTGTCCTGCGCGGCACAGCCCGAAGTCAGACAGCTGACGAATGTACCGTCCAGAATGTGCTCGGCGTGAACCTCATCGACCACCAGAATCGTGCCGTAGCGCTTACAGAGATCGGACACCTGCCGTATCTCATCTGGGCGCCAGATTCGGCCCGAGGGGTTATGCGGCGAGCAGAAGAACCACAGTTTTGGACGGTGGGTTTTGAGCTGATCTTCAATCAGATGAAAATCCAGCTGATAGCGGTTTTCCTCCACGCGAAGCGGGTTAGCGAGGACCTTAACGCCCTGGCGCTGTGCCGCCATTGCAAACGGGTCGTAGACCGGGGTGTTCATCATTACGCTGTCGCCAGCCGTGCAGAACGCCTGAACCGTGTAGTGCAGGGTGGATACGGTGCCGTAGGTCAGCGTGATCCACGACCTGTCTACCTCAACCTGATGACGCGTCCGCTGAAAGGCGATCGTCGCGTCGTAGAATTCGTCGAAGCACCACGTATAGCCAAAGGTGCCGTGCTCCACGATACGCTGGAAGCCTTCAATAACGGCGGGCGGTGAGGTGAAATCCATATCTGCGATCCACAGCGGGATAAACCCCTCCGGAACATCACCAAAGCGTGAGCAGACAAACGCATGGTCCCATTTACGGCACTTATCGCTTTTACGCTCGATGATTTTGTCGAAATCAAACACAACGACCCCCTGTTAAATTAAGGCTTCAATGCCGGTTTTGACGCTCTGCACCTGCGGGCCGATGATCACCTGTACGCTGTGAGCATCCAGCACCACCACCGACAGGGCGCCCGCTGCTTTCAGCGCCTGCTGATCGATAAGGCCCATCTCTTTCACCACCAGACGCAAGCGGGTGATGCAGTTGTCGAGCGACTCGATGTTCTCTTTGCCACCGAGCGCCTGCAGGATAAGCCCATGATCGTATTTCGATTTTCCACGCGCGCGGGTGTTGGCTTCGACGGCCTGCTGTGCAGCCTGTACATCCACTTCACGTCCCGGCGTCTTGATATCGTGTTTGAGGATGTACCAGCGGAAGACGACGAAGTAGATAGCAAACCAGGCGATACCGACCGGGAACAGCAGATACCATTTGGTCGACATCCCCTGCATCACGCCGAAGATCAGCAGATCCAAAATCCCGCCGTCGGTGTTGCCGATGGTGACGCCGAGCAGTGCCATCACCATCAGCGCCAGGCCCGACATCACGATATGGAAGGCGTAAAGCGCAGGGGCGATAAACAGGAACAGGAACTCAATCGGCTCTGAAATACCGGTGACGACGGACACCAGCACGCCGGAAAGCAGCAGCCCCTTAATCACCGGGCGGTTCTCCGGACGGGCGGTGCGGTAGATGGCGTAGGCCACGGCAGGTAAGCCAAAGATAAAGGTCGGCATAAACCCTTGTGACAGAAACGCGGTAACGTGCGGGCTAAACGGCAGCCCGGCTTTCAGCTCGGCGTAGAAAATATTCAGCGCGCCGGCCACTTCATGGCCGTTGACCATCTCAATCCCGCCTGCTGGCGTGAAGCGCACCATCGCCAGCAGAATGTGGTGCAGGCCGAAGGGTTTAAGCAGCAGCACGCCCACGCCGTAAAGGAAGGGGCCAAAAACGCTGGTGCTCTGGATAATATGGCCAATCCCGGCAATCCCCAGCGCCACGTATTCCCACAGCAGGGGAATGAACAGCCCGACCAGTGAAAGGGTAAGGGCGGTGATAATCGGTACAAAACGGATGCCGCTAAAGAAGGCAAAGGCGTCGTGGAGGACCGTGTCCTGAAAACGCTCGTGCAGGAAATAGGTAATCACCCCCACCACGATGCCGCCCAGCACGCCCATCTCCAGGGTCTGTATCCCCAGCACGATCGATTGTCCCACCTGTCTCATGGTCGCGGCATCGGCAAGCTGGTGGGTGGCGGTCAGGTAGTAGTTGATGCTCATGTTCATCAGCATGTAGCCAACGAACCCGGCAAAAGCGCCCACGGCCTTGTTGCGTTTCGCGAGGCCCATCGGGATCGCCATGGCGAACATCAGCGGCAGATAGGTAAAGGCGAAGCCGCCCACCATGGCGATAAAGCCAAAGGTTAGCTGCGTTAACTCGCCGCCCAGAAAGGGAAAACTTTTTATGGTGGAAGGGCTGGTGACGGAGCTACCGATCCCCAGCAGCAACCCCATAAAGGCCAGCAGGGAGACCGGGAACATAAAGGTCTTTCCCAGGCTTTGGAAAAATTCCCACGCTTTCGATTTAAACGACTTTTCCTGTGTCATGTAGGGACTCCTCGGATTTTTAGGATAATGGAAGGCGCTGTCCGGCTTAAGGACGCGCCTTCATATTTGCGAGGCTTATAGTTATTTTTAGGTACTGACGTAATGCGCGATGGGATCAGGCTTCCGCTGGAAGCAGCAGCCGGTTTGCCGAGCCGCAAACGGTGATTTTGCTTCTGACCACCTCTTTCATGGCGTCCATGCCGACCCGCATATAGAAGCGCGGATCGTTGCCCTGCGGGTTGTCGGCAAACCAGGCTTTCACCGCGTCAGAGAAGGCGATTTTCAGCTCGGTTGCCACGTTAACTTTGCACACGCCCAGTTCGATGGTGCGACGCACATCCTCATCCGGCACATCGCTCGCGCCGTGCAGCACCAGCGGCGCGGAGACCACTTCACGGATCTCGGCCAGCCGCTGGAAGTCGATTTTTGGGCGCTTGGTATACAGACCGTGCGCGGTGCCGATGGCGACGGCAAGGCTGTCGACGCCGGTCAGTTCGACAAAGCGTTTCGCCTCTTGCGGATCGGTGAGAAACGCGCTTTCCGCATCAACGCTCATGTCATCTTCCACGCCGCCCAGGCGGCCCAGTTCGGCTTCGACGCTGCAGTCGTTGAGGTGGCAGAAATCGACCACCGACTTCACCAGCTTCACGTTCTGTTCAAACGGATAGTGGCTGCCGTCGATCATCGCGCTGCGCACGCCCGCGTTGACCTTGCGGCGAATATCGTCCAGCGATTCGTGGTGATCGAGGTGTAGCGCCAGCGGCATGTCGTAGGTGAGGGAGTAGGCGCTGCACAGGGCGTAAATCTCTTCCAGCGCAATATGCTTAAAGGTGCCCGGCGTGCCCGCGAGGATCACTGGCGATCGCATTTCGCTGCACACTTCGAGGATCGACTGGATCGTCTCCGCGTTGTGGATGTTGAACGCCGGAACGGCATAGCCTTTTGTCTGCGCGTCCTGGAGAAGATATTTCGTCGAAATAATACTCATAATCAGATCCTCTTAAGCCTGCCACGGATGAATAACAACGCCCTGCACCACGCGGTTGACCGTCCCGCTGGCGGATGGCGTATCGGGCGTATTGCCTACGCTGAGCGACTGGGTAAGGGCAAAGACCTGCGCATACATCAGGAAGCAGA
The DNA here is from genome assembly GCF_049238285.1 of Enterobacter cloacae complex sp. IR53041. Lineage (NCBI taxonomy): Bacteria > Pseudomonadati > Pseudomonadota > Gammaproteobacteria > Enterobacterales > Enterobacteriaceae > Enterobacter > Enterobacter cloacae complex sp. IR53041. The sequence continues at coordinate 86,301 of NZ_JBMKHB010000019.1, forward strand.
ACGCCTGTTCCATATCGATAAACGGACGTGAAGGTGGCAGCAGAATGTGCGGACCCGCTTCAATGACCGGATCGTTTTCAGCGGCGATGGCGACGACGCGCATAGCCTGGCGATCGCGGCGTAGCTCAGCCAGCAGATCCAGATCGTACTGGCGCGTATACGGATGGCTGGAGATGAACACCACCACCAGCGTTTCGTTGTCGACCAGAGACTTCGGTCCGTGACGGAAGCCCGTCGGAGAATCGTAAAACGCCGCCAGCTTGCCCGCCGTCAGCTCCAGCACCTTCAGCGCCGATTCGCGCGCCGCGCCCTGCAGGCCGCCGCTTCCCAGATAGACGATCCGTTTCCACGGTTCGCTGCCAAAGACGCCATGGCTGAAATCGCCGAGCGAGGTGAGGATCGCCTGACAGCGATCGGCCACGTCGCGGAAGGTGTGACTGTTGATCGTTTCCGGAGCGAATACGGCCAGACAGCTCGCCATCATGGTGGTAATACTGCTGGTCATCGCGAACCCGCGATCGTGCGTTTCGGCAGGCATCAGCAGGGCATAGGCGTTATCGCTGTCGACGGCGGTCTGGTACAGGCTTCCGGCCTCGTTACAGGTGATCGACAGGTGATAGCACTCCGGTACGAACTGATTGGCCAGCTCAACGGCTGCGACGCTTTCCGGACTGTTGCCGGATCGGGCAAACGAAACCAGCAGCAGCGGATGCGCAGGGCTGAAGTAATCCATAGGGTTTGTGACCAGGTCAGTAGTCGGGACGGCGGAGATAGTTTTCCCGGTGTGGCTCGCAAGCCATGGCGCAATGATATCGCCGATAAACGCGGACGTTCCCGCGCCGGTCAGGACGATCCGCAGATCGTGCTTGCGCAGCAGCGGCGTCAGGAAGCTGTCGATCGAAGAGCGCAGGCTATCGATATTGTTGAGCGAGCGGATCCAGCTGGCAGGCTGCTGGCGGATCTCTTCCTCGGTCCAGGTGCCGGTTGCGGCGGTGGTAGTTTGTGGCATAACTCAGTCCTTAGTCGTGTGAATTCCACATCAGACGCTGGCAATCGTGTCGCTATCTTTCGTTTCGTTTCACTTGTTCACTTTAGCAGTTAAATAAAATCTATAGAAAAGAAATCGAAACTTCAATGAAAGAAAAGAAATAAAACGAAAAGTGTGATCGTGAAAGGAAGAGGCAGATTAAAGGAAAGGAAAAGAAAGGCCTTACGGTTTCAGGCCGTAAAGCCAAAAGGAGACACAATGAAAGGGCTAAAGGGGGAGAGCCTGGCCCTGAATCCAGATCTGCTGGAGGTGTAAACCCCCGTTCAGCGCGTTGAGATTCGCGCGTTTACCCGGCGCTAACGAACCGAGTTGGTTATCCATGCCCAGCAGGCGGGCGGGATGCAGCGAGGCCATATGAATGGCGTCTTCGGCAGTGATACCCGTATGTTCCACCATATTGCGTACAGCGGCATCCAGCGAGAGCGTGCTCCCGGCCAGCCCGCCGGAACCGGTTCGAACCACGCCGTTTTGCATCGTGACCGTTTCACCACAGAGCGTATACCGACCGTCCGGCATACCGGCTGCCTGCATGGCATCGGTGATCAGCACCAGGCGTTCTTTTGCGCAGCAACGGCATAACCGCATGGCTGCCGGATGGACATGGTGGCCGTCGGCAATCAGCTCCAGCCACGCCCGTTTGTCCGTCAGCCCTGCGCCGACCATGCCGGGTTCCCTGTGGTGCAGTCCCGTCATGCCGTTATAGCAGTGCACCAGCCCATCGGCACCCGCGTCAAACGCGGCGAGGGTTTGATCGAACGTAGCGGCGCTGTGGCCCAGCATCACGCGTATTCCGCGCTGTTTGAGATGGCGGATCGCCAGCAACGCGCCAGGTTTTTCCGGCGCCAGCGCCACCACCCGTAACGTGCTCAGTGAAACGTCAATCAGGCTGTCCAGCTCGGCGATATCCAGTTCCCGGAACAGATCCGGCGGATGCGCCCCTTTGTTCTGCGGCGTAAAGTACGGTCCTTCCAGGTAGCTGCCCAGTATCTGCGCGCCGGGGCCGCCCGACTGACAGCGTCGGGCGATTCGCGCGAGCGCGCCGTGGATAGCCTCCAGCGGCGCGGTAACGGTGGTGGGTAAAAAGGCGCCCACGCCTTCGCGCGCTTTATGCATCGAGAGAATATCCAGCACGTCAGGCGCATCATCCATCACGTCCACGCCCGCGCCGCCGTGGACGTGCGTATCGATATACGCCGGGCAGAGCAGTTCCGCATCGCGCGACGTCACGCCCGCCGGGACAGGCTCAATAGCCGCAATCACGCCGTTTTCAATGCGTAGCTGGTGGTCATCCAGCCAGCCCTGTTCGGTAAGCACCCGCCTCGCGCGCAGCAGCTGGCTCATATCCCTTCCTCGGCAGGGGCTTCCTCGCGACAGCGTCCCAGCTCGTCTACGAGGCTCGTCAGGCCGCGGTGCCCGCACTCCAGTGCCTGCAGACGAAACGCTTCGCTGCTTAATCCGTCGCGCTCTAGCACCATCTCCAGCAGCAGCTGCAGGTTGGTCCCGGTGATCACTTCGCTGCCCGGCCGTTGCATGGCGAGCGTCGATGCCACGCGAAACGGCGTGCCGCCGAGCAAATCGGTGAGAAACACAATATCGTGCTCTGCATCGAGTTCACTCACTGCCTGCTCAAGCTGAGCGGTCAGTCGCGCGGTGGTGGATGTTTCAGGAAAATCGATGGCGATAAACTGCGGCTGTTCGCCGAGGATCTGCTTCATCGCCTGCTCAAGCCCGCTGGCAAAACCGCCGTGGCCAGTCAAAATAATGCCTAACATCGCAACCTCTTTGCTTTTACAGGAAGTGACAGAATTTACCGATAACGCCCAGCAGCACGGTGATACCGATCAGCCGCAGCGGGCTCCAGCCGCGGCGCACCAGCCAGAACATGGTCAGGGTGTAGACCAGCGGCAGGAAGGCGGGCATCAGCTTGTCGATAACGTCGGCCTGTAGTTTGACAACGGCATCACCCGCCTTGATTTCAAGCGTCGTATTGAGTCGGACATAGGTTGCCACCAGCGCGCCAATTACCGTCATCCCGACGATAGACGCCGCGTGACCGACCTTTTTAGTGTTGGCTTTGATCAGCGGAATGGCCGCCACGCCCATCCGGTATGCGTAGTGCGCCAGACCAAAACGCAGGCCGAGGTGCACCACGTTAAACAGCACGATAAAGACCACGGCCCCCAGAATCGACCCTTGCAGCGCCAGGCTGGCGCCGATACCGCCGCAGATGGGCAGCAGGGTTAGCCAGAACATGGCGTCGCCGATACCGCCGAGCGGGGCGCCGACGGCAATTTTGGTGCTCTGGATGCTGTTCACATCCTGCTTGGAGCGCTCCATCGCCAGAATGATGCCGATAACAAAGGTCACCAGGAACGGGTGGGTGTTAAAGAAGCCCATATGGCCTTTCATCGCCCGCGCCAGGTCTCGCTTGTTGGTGTGGATCTTTTTCAGCGCGGGCAGCAGCCCGTACAGCCAACCGGAGGCCTGCATACGTTCATAGTTAAACGAGGCCTGCAGCAGCATTGAACGCCAGGCCACGCGGTTAATATCTTTTTTCGTCAGTTCGGCACCGATGCTCTGGTCTTCGTAGACGTTTTCGTTGACGCCTGTCAGCAGCGTCTCTTCGGATTCAGACACGCCCGGTAACGTTGTTTGATTAGATGCCATCTTCGAATTCCTCTTTCTGGGCCGCTGGAGCCGTCGGTTCAGGTGATTTACGCATCAGGTCGATCAGCGCCATGGCCAGCGCGGCGGCCGCAATCGCCAGCACCGGAAGCTTGAGCCAGGCGGCGGCGACAAAACCGATAATGAAGTAAGGGATGTAGACGTTTTTCATCATGATCTTCAGCAGCACGGCGAAGCCGATGGCAGGCATGATGCCGCCCGCGACGCCGAGGCCGTCAATCAACCGTGCCGGCAGAACATCAATGGCGGTTTTCGCATGTTCCGCACCGAAGTAGATCGGCAGGAAGGCGCACAGAAAATAGAAGATGCCGAGCGCCAGCAGCGCAAGATAGTTCACCCGTTCAATACCGTGAGTATCTGCATTGGCCGCCATGCGATCGCAGCGTGACATCACGCCGGACATCACCGAGAAGAGGAACGTAATTCCCATCTGTACCGCGACGGCAAACGGGACGGCGACGCCCACGGCAACTTCTGGCTTCACCCCGGTGCTGATGGCAAATGCGGTACCCACAATGGTGCCGATAATGACGTTCGGCGGCTGGGCACCGGCGAGCGGGGCCAGCCCCATCCAGACCAGCTCTAACGTGCCGCCGGTCAAAATACCGGTATGCAGGTCACCCAGAATCAGGCCGACCAGCGGCCCGAGCACCACCGGGCGGTGCATGTGCGTTAACCCGTTAAACATATCCAGACCGGCGATAAAGGCGAGTATGCCCAACCCCAGCGCCTGCAACAGACTGATTTCCATTGTGAATCCCTCAGAGCAGTTTAAAGAGATCCAAAGCAGTTTCTGTTGGAACGCCCTGAACGAAGCATTCCACCCCGGCCGCTTTCAGGCCGTTGAACGCGGCGATATCGTTTGCGTCGACAGAGACCGTTTTGGCAATTTGTTGTTTGCCACTGGCGTAGTGCATGTTTCCTACGTTGATACGGGTGATGGGCACGCCGCCCTCAACCAGCTTCAGAAAATCAGCGGGTGATTTGCAGACCAGCAGGATTTTCTGGCGGTCAGCGGCGCGGTGAATGTTGTCGATCACTTTTTGCAGTGACCAGAAGCGCACGGCGATCCCTTCCGCGAGCACCATCTCCATCAGGTTCTGTTGAACCGGATCGTCAGCCACCTCATCGTTGGCGACGAGTACCAGGTTTGCCCCCGCAAACCCCACCCACTGCACGCCCACCTGACCGTGGATCAGGCGTTCATCAATGCGGCATAAGACAATGTTTGGCATAGCGCTTTCCTCTTTTTATTATGCGTTTTGCGTTGTTACACCTTCGCAGGCGGCGTGGTACTGCTGGAGTATGTCCTGAATGTGGTCGATGATGAGTTCCCGTGGCGTTGACTTGAGAGCGCCCTCGCGAACTTTGCCGTACTGCAGCGGCAGGTACTGGCTGATCAGCGGCAGCGGAATGGGCTCGTCTGCCAGGTTGCGCACCAGCCGTTCAAAAGCGTCGTCAATCTGGCTGTCCGGCCAGTAATAGCGCACGCGGTCAGAGTAGCTGTAGCCACGGGCCAGGCGACGCGCGTTGCCGTCACCGTGGTAATGGCTTTGCCAGTATTCCGGGCGATCGAGCATGACGTTTTCCAGCACGTGACGCAGGTCAGAAACGGCTTTCGCTGGCAGCAGTTCCTCTTCGATGGCGGCCAGCGCGAAGAGCGCTTCGCGCAGGGCGAAGGTCAGGGCAGGGCCAACCTTCAGAATCGCAAAGTGATCGTTGACCAGCTTTCGCAGCGCCTGCGGCGTCTGGTAGTCGGTGGAGTGGGCTTCAAACACCAGCGTGTCGTAGGCTGCAACCATTTTGCTCAGGGCGACGGCTTTCTGCGGCTGATAGTCGCAGACGTGCGCATGGTCGAACTCCACGCCGGGCTGGACGACCAGACCAATAATGCGCGGCCAGATGTCGGTTAAGCCTTCCTTTTCGAATGCATGACGGTGCGCTTCAAGCGTGGCGCGGGCTGCGTCCGGCGTGGTGACTTCAAGTTCGGTGAGCGTCTCGTGCGCGCCACCGGGAACCGGTACTTCCGTGCCGATAACGTAGACCAGATCGGATTCACCAAACTGCTCGCGACAGGTCGCTTCGGCAATCTTCGCCAGGCGTGCGGCGCGTCCGGCGACGATCGCATCGGTCAGGGGAACCGGATCGTCCTCACAGGACATGCTGCAGTCGAGGTGGATCTTTTTGAATCCGGCAGAAACATAGCTTTTGATCAGATCGTCTGCGTTGGCCATCGCCTGTTCCGCAGGGAGATTTTGCCAGCGGTTGGGGCCTAAATGATCGCCGCCGAGGATCAGCTGTGACGTCGGGAAACCGAGCGACTCGGCAAGCTTGCAGACAAACCCGTGAAAATCAGCGGGCGTCATGCCGGTATAGCCGCCAAATTGATCCACCTGATTGGAGGTGGCCTCGATCAGCAACGGGGATCGATGCGAATGCGCATAACGAATGGCCGCTTCCAGTACCAGCGGATGCGCGGAGCAGACGGCATAGATCCCGTTTGAATTCCCCCGTTTATGGTGTTCCACCATTTCTGTCAGATGTTTCACTTTCCTCTCCATTTCGGATGGTAATGATATTTATCTTTCGTTTTGTTTCATTTAATCCTGCATCATGGTGATATAAAAATAAAACGAAAGATAATAGTTTTCCGATCTGTTTCACAAAAGAAACATAATGAAAGGTTTCAGCGCGATGCCAGCTTGCGTATCGTCACCATGCAGGGCTTGCATTAGCGTAAAGGAAAGGCCTTAATAGGCAAAACGAAATGAAACGAAAGAATATTGATTAAGGAGCTCGTATGAGCAGCACCGATTCATCCGCAGAAAAGCGCATCACCGGCACCAGTGAAAGGCGAGAACAGATCATTCAGCGGTTGCGGGCGCAGGGAAGCGTGCAGGTTAACGATCTGTCTCATCTGTACGGCGTATCGACGGTGACGATCCGCAATGACCTCGCCTTTCTTGAGAAGCAGGGCATTGCCGTTCGCGCCTACGGCGGGGCATTGATTTGCGAAGGTAATGTGCCGGGCGCTGAGCCTTCCGTGGAAGATAAAAGCTCGCTGAATACAGCGGTGAAGCGCAGCATTGCTCAGGCCGCTGCCGCGCTGGTCAAACCCGGGCACCGCATCATTCTGGATTCGGGTACCACGACGTTTGAAATCGCCCGCATGCTGCGCCAGCACACGGACGTGATTGCGATGACTAACGGCATGAACGTAGCGAATGCGCTGCTGGAAGCTGATGGGGTGGAGTTGCTGATGACCGGCGGGCATTTGCGTCGTCAGTCGCAATCCTTCTACGGTGACCAGGCCGAGCAGTCGCTACAGAATTACCATTTTGACCTGCTGTTCCTGGGCGTCGATGCCATCGATCTCGATCGGGGCGTGAGTACGCATAACGAAGACGAAGCCCGTCTGAATCGCAAAATGTGCGAGGTGGCGGAGCGTATTATCGTTGTTACTGACTCCAGCAAATTTAATCGCTCAAGCCTGCATAAAATCATTGATACGCAACGGATTGATATGATTATTGTCGATGAAGGTATTCCGGCGGAAAGTCTTGAAGGATTACGGAAAAGCGGGATTGAGGTGGTGTTGGTTTAAATTTTTTTACCCTCTCCCTGGGGGAGAGGGTAGAGTGAGGGGAAATCACGTCACCGGTGCCGGGTTAAACACCGCCAGCTGGTTGTGTAATCCCCACTGATCCGAAAAGGTTTTCTTCCGCCCGCTGGCGACATCGAGAATGAAGTGGAACAGCTTCCAGCCCACGTCCTCAATACTCTCTTCTCCGGTGGCGATGGTGCCCGCGTTGATATCCATTAAGTCATACCAGCGGTTCGCCAGCGCGGTGCGGGTCGCCATTTTGATCACCGGTACCGCCATCAGGCCGTACGGCGTGCCGCGCCCGGTGGTAAAGACCTGCACCGTAATGCCGGATGCGACCTGCTGCGTGCCGCACACAAAATCGCTGGCCGGCGTTGCCGCGTAGATCAGGCCGCGTTTCGTCGGGCGCTGTCCCGGAGAGAGCACCTCTGCAATGGCGCTCTGCCCGGATTTGGCAATAGAGCCGAGGGCTTTTTCCACCACGTTTGCCAGGCCGCCTTTCTTGTTCCCGGGGGAGGGATTGGCGCTGCGGTCGGTTTTGCCCATATCGAGATAGTTATCGTACCAGGCCATCTCCTCAAGCAGGCGCTTGCCGACCTCTTCATTAACCGCGCGCGGCGTCAGCAGATGGATGGCGTCTCGCACTTCGGTCACCTCGGAGAACATTACCGTGGCGCCGCAGCGAACAAGCAGATCGGATGCAAAGCCCACCGCCGGGTTGGCCGTCACGCCGGAGAAGGCATCGCTGCCGCCGCACTGGGTGCCCACAACCAGCTCCGACGCCGGGCACGTTTCTCGCTGGCGGCGGTTGAGCTTGTCCAGATGGCGTTCTGCCACCTGCAAAATATCGTCGACCATTGAGCGGAAACCGACGTGGCGTTCGTCCTGCAGGCGCACGATGCTGGCCTCGTCTGCCGGGATGGCTTTGACATCCTCGGTCCCCTGAAGTAAACGTTCTGGCTGCAATTTTTCACAGCCGAGGCCAATGACCATCACCTCGCCGCCAAAGTTCGGGTTCAGGGCGATATTGTGAATGGTCCGGATAGGCACCACGGCAGCGGGCGCATTAATCGCCACGCCGCAGCCGTAGAGGTGGTTCAGTCCCACCACGCCGTCGACGTTCGGGTATTTTGGCAGCAGATCGCGTTCGATGATTTTCACCACGTAATCCACGACGCCCGCCACGCAGTGCACGCTGGTGGTAATGCCGAGCAGATTTTTGGTGCCGACGCTGCCGTCCGCATTGCGATAGCCTTCAAAGGTATAGCCTTCCAGTGGGGGAAGCGGTTCCGGCACGCGGGTTGCCAGCGGAAGCGTATTCAGCGGCGGCGCTTCTGGCAGCGCCACCAGCGACTCCTCCACCCAGCTTCCCTGCGGTATCGAACGAACGGCATAGCCGATGACTTCACCGTAACGCACGATTTCGCTGTTAACAGGGATATCCACCAGGGCGACTTTATGTCCCTGCGGAACATGCTCAATCAGTTCCAGCCCGTCCGGAAAGCGGGTTCCCGCTTTTAAGCCATTGTCGTTGACGATAATCGCCACGTTATCGGCGTCGTGCACTTTTATATAAAACGCTGTTGGCGGTGCCTGTCGAATTTCAATGTCGGCCATTGTTCAGTATTCTCCAGCAAAAACTCTGATAATAAATTCAGCCATTTTTCTAATGGTAGAAATAAATACGCGGCTTTCAGAAATAAAGCATGTCAGCAGAATGAATAGCAAAATGTGATCCCGATCGCTTCAGAACCCGTAATCCTTGATTCTGTGCATTAGCGCCCAGTGCTTTGTGCATATGCAAAAATTTTGGTAATGCTGTCAACCTGTTGATGACTATTTTAATCTGTAGTCATTCAATCCTTGTAACATCAGGATGATCCTGGTGTCAGTGAAAATACGAAATCAACACGTTGGTATCATTACCAAAATTTTTATCAAAATATACCGTAATACCTGAGCATTAAAACAATGTGCGGTCGCGGATAGCGTCTTATACTGAATGACGTTTTTATCACGCCAGAATACGGCAGAATAATAAATATCATGCTGGCGCGGTGTCTGAATAAATAAAATGATGCTGAAAAAGGCTGCTGAATTAAAAAGGTAAATACGATGAATAACGCGATCTTCCCGAATAAATTTAAAGCGGCTCTCGCGGCGCACCAGATTCAGATTGGCTGCTGGTCCGCGCTGGCAAATCCCATCAGTACCGAAGTGCTGGGCCTGGCCGGTTTCGACTGGCTGGTGCTGGACGGCGAGCATGCGCCGAACGATATCGGCACCTTTATTCCGCAGCTGATGGCGCTTAAAGGCAGCCACAGTGCTCCGGTGGTGCGTGTCCCCACCAACGAACCGGTGATTATCAAGCGTCTGCTGGATATCGGCTTCTACAACTTCCTGATCCCGTTTTTGGAGACGGAAGAACAAGCGGCACTGGCCGTTGCGTCTACGCGCTACCCTCCCGAAGGGATCCGCGGCGTCTCCGTTTCACACCGCGCCAATATGTTTGGCACCGTCCCGGACTATTTCGCGCAGTCCAACAGCAACATCACCATTCTGGTTCAGATCGAGAGCCAGCAGGGCGTTGATAACGTCGACGCGATTGCCGCCACAAACGGCGTGGACGGGATCTTCGTCGGTCCAAGCGATCTGGCTGCCGCCTTTGGCCATCTGGGCAACGCCAGCCACCCTGACGTGCAGCGCGCGATCCAGCACATCTTTGCCCGCGCCAAAGCACACGGTAAACCGTGCGGCATTCTGGCGCCGGTTGAGGCTGACGCACGCCGCTATCTGGAGTGGGGAGCCACGTTTGTTGCCGTCGGCAGCGACCTCGGCGTTTTCCGCTCGGCTACGCAGAAATTAGCGGACGCTTTTAAAAAATAACCATCATTGAGGAAACAGATTATGACGCTGAAAGTGGGTTTTATTGGCCTGGGGATCATGGGTAAACCAATGAGTAAGAACCTCATCAAAGCGGGTTACTCACTGGTGGTATCCGATCATAATCCACAGGCCGTGGCTGAGGTGATGGCGGCGGGAGCAGAAACGGCCACCACCGCGAAAGCGATTGCCGAGCAGTGCGATGTCATCATCACCATGCTGCCAAACTCCCCGCATGTTAAAGAGGTTGCGCTGGGTGAAAACGGCATTATCGACGGCGCGAAGCCTGGCCTGGTGCTGATCGATATGAGCTCTATCGCACCGCTTGCAAGCCGTGAAATCAGCGAGGCGCTAAAAGCAAAGGGCGTCGATATGCTGGATGCGCCGGTCAGCGGCGGTGAGCCGAAAGCCATCGACGGCACGCTGTCGGTGATGGTCGGCGGCGATAAAGCTATTTTCGATAGATTTTACGACCTGATGAAAGCCATGGCGGGCTCCGTGGTGCACACCGGAGAGATCGGGGCGGGTAACGTGACCAAGCTGGCAAACCAGGTGATTGTGGCGCTCAACATTGCCGCCATGTCTGAAGCGCTGACGCTGGCAACCAAAGCGGGCGTCAATCCGGACCTGGTCTATCAGGCCATTCGCGGTGGTCTGGCGGGCAGTACCGTGCTGGATGCCAAAGCGCCCATGGTCATGGATCGCAATTTCAAACCTGGTTTCCGCATCGACCTGCATATTAAAGATCTGGCCAACGCGCTGGATACCTCCCACGGCGTGGGCGCACAGCTGCCGCTGACCGCAGCGGTCATGGAGATGATGCAGGCGCTGCGTGCCGATGGCCTGGGCACGGCCGATCACAGCGCAATTGCATGCTACTACGAAAAACTGGCGAAGGTGGAAGTGGCGCGTTAATCACGCCTTACCTATACCTGAGGGTGACAGCGGCGCGCAAACCCTCTATACTGCGCGCCGAAGCTGACCAGACAGTCGCCGCTTCGTCGTCGTCCCTTTCGGGGGAGACGGGCGGAGGGGAGGAAAGTCCGGGCTCCATAGGGCAGGGTGCCAGGTAACGCCTGGGGGGGAAACCCACGACCAGTGCAACAGAGAGCAAACCGCCGATGGCCCGCGCAAGCGGGATCAGGTAAGGGTGAAAGGGTGCGGTAAGAGCGCACCGCGCGGCTGGTAACAGTCCGTGGCACGGTAAACTCCACCCGGAGCAAGGCCAAATAGGGGTTCACATGGTACGGCCCGTACTGAACCCGGGTAGGCTGCTTGAGCCAGTGAGCGATTGCTGGCCTAGATGAATGACTGTCCACGACAGAACCCGGCTTATCGGTCAGCTTCAACTTCTTCTAAAACAATTCGTTGGTGTGCCTCAGGCCTTCACAGGCGAAAATGAAACACAGACTGTGATACAAACGAGGCACACCAACGGCTGTTCCATCCCGACTATCCTGAAACCTGGCAACCGCGACAGCCTTCATTTCTGACTACCTTCAGGTGGTTTTTTCGTATGTCTCTGGATTGCGATTCATGTTTATTCCCTGTCAAAATTTGATCTACAAACCACCCTGGCTCACTAAAATGTATGAGAAAAATAAATGAATCGTTAATAAATACAGTTTACCCCTAATTAATTTCTGAAAATGAAGAGGGGCTATTGCTACAGGATGATAAGAGCGCTTAACTCAACGCCTAATTTACCCATCGGTATTCAGTTGAGCATGAACAAAAAAAACAAACTAAAAAAACTGATTAAATATCATAGAAATATACTGAAAAATCACCGATACCAGCCTGATTTGGCAGGTGCAGACCTGCGGTTTATGGATCTCAGGGGGCTCTATTTACGCAATATTGATTTATCGGGATGCGATATTTCGTTTTGTGATCTTCGGGGAGCCGATTTCTCCTGTGCTAATCTTGCAGGCGCTAATCTTAGCTACTGTAAAACGGAAGGTACTATTTTTAGTCATGCTGATTGTACTTGCGTGGATTTTACTGGAAGCGATATCCATAATGCCTGCTTCAACGATCGCACCGGGCCATTGACAGAACATGAGAAAATTGAAAGTGACATGCCACTATCCCGACCTCTCATCTCCATCTATATGCCAACCTGGAACCGCCAGACATTGGCGATCAGAGCCATACAATCGGTGCTGAATCAAGACTATGTGCACTGGGAACTCATTATCATTGATGATTTCTCATCGTCATTTGACCAGCTCTTGACGTATATCACTGAACTGAATGACCCGCGCATTACCTATATTCGTAATGAATTTAACTCTGGCGCTTGTGCAGTTCGAAATCAGGCTATACGGATGGCCCGGGGTGATCTTATTACGGGTCTGGACGATGATGATGAATGGCTGCCGACACGCCTGTCCTCTTTTCTTACCTGTCAACATCAACTTCAGTTGCACAGTTTTTTATACGCAAATGATTATCTCTGTGACGGTACCGGATATCATCACCCTGATGAGTTGCAGGTATATCCGAAACCGGCTTATAAAAAAAGCCTGTTTGATAAACGTAATATTATAGGCAACCAAATTCTGACCTTAACCAGTAGAATGCAACAGATCCTGTTCGACGACGCCTTGCCTGCGGCTCAGGATTATGATGCGTTTTATCGGCTTGCAGAAACCTTCGGTGAACCTTTCAAACTGGATGACATCACCCAGGTGCTTTATGTCAATCACGGCGACGTCCGCATCACCTGCTCAGGACGAAAATTTTCAGGTTATCTACGTTTTTACCGGAAACACAAAGCCAAATTAGACGTACCGAGTAAAAAATATCAGCTCTTCACTCTTTACTACATTCGCAACAAAAAAATGCGCCCGCAAACCCTGATGAAATTGATGACGCTACGCAATCTGAAACGCTATCTGATGATGTATACCCGCTTCCGGAACAAAAAGTTCTAAGGCCTACAAACGACAAGAGTCGTGGCGGTGTTCAGAATGAGTAGATGGATACGGAAATCTTAGCGACGAGGGGCTGGGTAAGTCGCCGGGAATCACCCCGGCAGACAACCACGACGAACGGGTAAGCGCTGCGCCACCCGACAACCACACAAACGACATCAATTCTCATATTTGCGACATTAAGCACATTTCACTGTTTTTCCCTTATCAACTCCACCTCGGTATCTGCATATGATCGACATCACAAAATTTAAATCCAAAAAACCGACGATCTGTAGTATTGATAATTTGTTATGATTGTTAGCTTAATGATCGCAAATCTTTTCTCGTTTGATATGCACATATTGAAATCAAATACATTTCTCCCATGAATGTGTGACGTATTCCACTCTTTTCCTGAAGTCTGAAAATTCACGCCGTAAAAAATTGATAAATTGAAAGAATGTTTCAAACAAATAACGGTTATTTATTGGTCTTTAATTGCCTGAAATATCGTCTTTATTGATTTATTAAGATCGATGAAATTTATCCGGGTTATCGCCATAAAATAAATTTATTACCGCTATTTTTGTTGATCAATATCAGCGTTGTAGCGTATTTTTATGTTTCTATTTTGTTGATCTGTAAGGTTTTTAATGGGTTTTTGAGAGGTGGATTAAAAGGGCTGAAAAGCAAATTGTGAGTAACAGCACATACCCCTTTAAACATTATTGAGTAGAATTCACCCCGTCATAGGGAAATAAGCGCAGAATATTATGAACACTATTATTCTACCGAAAACACAGCACCTCGTGGTATTTCAGGAAGTCATTAAAAGTGGCTCCATAGGTTCTGCAGCAAGGCAGCTGGGCCTGACGCAACCCGCCGTCAGCAAAATTATCAGCGATATTGAGTCCTACTTCGGCGTGGAAGTGATGGTGCGCAAAAACACCGGCGTGAAACTGACCGCCGCGGGCCAGGTTCTGCTCTCGTACTCAGAGTCGATCACCCGCGAAATGAAAAACATGGTGAGCGAAATCAACAGCCTTAGCTTCAGCACCGTTATGGATGTCTCCTTTGGCTACCCGTCACTGATCGGCTTTACCTTCCTGTCCGGGATGATCAAAAAATTTAAGGAAGTGTTCCCGAAAGCGCGCGTCTCAATGTATGAAGCCCAGCTCTCCTCTTTCCTCCCGGCCATTCGCGACGGTCGTCTGGATTTTGCCATCGGCACGCTGAGCGACGAAATGCTGCTGCAGGATCTGCACGTCGAACCGCTGTTTGAGTCCGAGTTTGTGCTGGTCGCCAGCAAAACGCGAACGTGCACCGGCCCGACGACACTGGCATCGCTCACGCACGAGCAGTGGGTGATGCCGCAAACAGATATGGGCTACTACAAAGAACTCCTGACTACTCTGCAAGACAACCACATCAGCATCGAAAACATCGTCCAGACCGATTCGGTCGTCACCATTTATAACCTTGTCCTGAATGCCGATTATCTGACGGTGATTCCCCGCGACATGATCGCCCCATTCGGTTCGGATCAATTTATTGTGCTGCCTGTGGAAGATGAATTACCCGTGGCGCGTTATGCCGCCGTGTGGTCTAAAAATTACAGAATTAAAAAATCGGCGTCCGTATTAGTTGAGCTGGCAAAACAATATTCGTCGATGAATGTCGAAAAACGACGATAAATAATAAGTTTCTATTTTAAAAATACCCAGAGCTTAACGCATTAACGCTCTGATACCCTGACTTTGCCTGAAAAGAATGAATTATTATAACGAGGATATTATGCATATTACTTACGATCTCCCGGTAACCATTGAAGATATTCAGGATGCCAGAAAACGCCTGGCAGGCAAGATATATAAAACCGGTATGCCACGCTCGAATTATCTCAGCGAACGTTGTAAGGGCGAAATATTCCTGAAGTTTGAGAACATGCAGCGTACCGGCTCGTTCAAAATTCGCGGCGCGTTTAATAAATTAAGCTCGCTGACCGATGCTGAAAAACGCAAAGGCGTGGTCGCCTGCTCAGCGGGAAACCACGCGCAGGGGGTTTCCCTTTCCTGCGCCATGCTCGGCATCGATGGCAAAGTGGTGATGCCAATGGGCGCACCAAAATCCAAGGTGGCCGCGACGCGCGACTACTCGGCGGAAGTGGTGCTGCACGGTGAGAACTTTAACGACACCATCGCCAAAGTCAGCGAAATCGTCGAGATGGAAGGGCGCATTTTTATCCCGCCTTACGATGACGCCAAAGTGATTGCCGGTCAGGGCACTATCGGCCTGGAAATTCTCGAAGATTTATATGACGTGGATAACGTGATTGTCCCTATCGGCGGCGGCGGTTTAATTGCCGGGATTGCAACGGCGATTAAATCCATCAACCCGACCATTAATATTATCGGCGTACAGTCTGAAAACGTGCACGGAATGGCAGCCTCCTGGCAGGCAGGAGAAATAACCAACCATCGCGTCACCGGCACGTTAGCCGACGGCTGCGACGTCTCTCGCCCGGGCAAATTAACCTTCGAAATCGTTCGTGAACTGGTCGATGACATTGTGCTGGTGAGCGAAGACGATATTCGCAACAGCATGATTGCCCTTATTCAGCGAAATAAAGTGGTGACGGAAGGGCTGGCGCACTGGCCTGTGCGGCGTTATTAAGCGGCAAACTGGACCACTATATTCAGGGCCGCAAAACGGTAATGACTCCAACTTACTGATAGTGTTTTATGTTCAGATAATGCCCGACGACTTTGTCATGCAGCTCCACCGATTTTGAGAACGACAGTGAC